>NZ_JBFAHJ010000004.1:0-414146 GCF_040654115.1 Nonomuraea sp. NPDC050786 | reverse complement strand
GGTCACATCGAAGCGTGCCACATCCGAGTTCTACCAGCCACGGCCAGCCCACCACCGACCCTCACCAAGATCCGAACCCCAAACAGCTCCTAGGGTAACCCGCTCGCCACCGCCGAGGCGTTCCGGCAGGGTGGTTCCACACCGGAAACCTGGGCTTCGAGAAGGCTGCGGCGCCGCCCGGCCGTCCTCTTCGTGCCTACGGGACGCAGCAAGAACATCGCCAAGGTTCGCGGCGAGTCGGTCTCGTTGGAGGAGGTCGAGCGGTTTATCGCCCGTCTGCTGGGAATTACTGATGTGGCCTGTGTGACGGCTCCGCACAACCTGGACGGCGAACAGATTGTCGCCGCGGTGGTCTCCGCCGGGCCGGTCGACGGGTCCGCCCTGCGCGAGGCACTGGCGGGCGTGCTGCCAGCATCGGCGATCCCCAGGCGGATTGTCCGGACCGGCGCGATACCCCGGACCCGACCGGCAAGATCCTGCGGGCTAGGCTCGCCGAAAAGTTGCGCGAGTCGTCGTAACCGCAAGATCCTTCTGCATATTCACCGATCGCAGCGGCCCGTGCGTGGCGATCGGCCCCCAGGGCCGGAACCCGTGCAGCGTGAGCATGTCCAGGACATCGGTGAAGTCCGGATTGGCCTGTGACCGCAACGCGTCGGCGTCCGCGTTCTCGGCCATCCTGATCGCCTCGCGCAGGCACCGTACGCCAACGAGCGAGCCCGCTCGCAGATGCTTCGGCGACACGCACAGCCGGCTCAGGTACAGCGGTGCAACGGCAGGAGGGAACAGGCCGGCGCCGAGCTCGAAGGGCGGGTCCGCGGAGAGCGTGAAGGCCGCGGCGGGCTCCGCGCCGATCCGGAGTAGGTGGACCTCGCCCGCCTCGACTCGCCGCATCGTGCTGGACAGATTCCGCTGCGGGGGCGCAATCGCATAGCGCGACCCCTGCTCGGCGTCACTGGCGATCAGCAGGTTGTGCACCTCGGCGGGGTCGGTCGCGACCTCCCACCGGGGTGGCACCTCAGGCTGGCCCATGACTCGATGGGGCGAGTTCGACCACTACGCGGCGCTCGGCCGCCTCGCGGATAACGAGGTTCTCGACGGTCCCAGCCTGTCGCAGATCGGTCTCCGCCATCCGCAACGCCGCGGCCCGTTCGGGGAGCTCCTCGATCACCAGCGAGGCCACGGGGGTACGCTGCGAACGTCTTTCCTCCGACTTGGCTTTGCGGACGTCCCGCAGGGCGGAACTCGTGGCGTCAAGGATGGCCCCGTTGTCCGGCACTGCGACGCCAGATAGTTCGCTTGCCTGCGGCCACCTGGCACTATGCACGGAACCCTTGTGCCACCACGACCATGCCTCTTCGACGGCGAACGGCAAGAAGGGGGCGAACAGCCGCAGCAGTACGGACAGTGCGATCCTCAGCGCGGCTCGGGCCGACCGCCCGGCCTCCTCGCCGGAGTAGGCACGCGTCTTGACAAGCTCGAGGTAGTCGTCGCAGAAGTGCCAGAAGAACGTCTCCGTCCGGTCAAGCGCCCGGTGATAGTTGTAGCCGCGGAAGGACTCTGTGGCCTCCTCGATCAGTGCGGCCAGCTCGCTGATCATCGCCGCGTCTAGCGGCTCCGTGATGTCGGCGGTCGTCGGATCGTCGACGCTTGTCGCGTCCGCGAGCCCGAGTCCGAGCGCGAACTTGGTCGCATTGAGGATCTTGACGGCGAGGCGCCTGCCGACCTTCATCTGCGCGTGGTCGACGGCCGTATCCGTGCCGGGCGCGGCGTGGCAGGCCCAGTAGCGAAGCCCATCAGCGCCATACTGCTCCAAGAGCGGCATCGGGGTCAGCACATTGCCCTTGGACTTGGACATCTTTTTCCGGTCGGGATCGAGGATCCAGCCGTTGATGGTCGTGTTGCTCCAGGGGAGCTCACCGTGCTCGAACAGCGCCCGTAGCACGGTGGAGAACAGCCATGTCCTGATGATCTCCGGTCCCTGTGGTCGCAGGTCCATGGGGTAGACGCGGTCGAACAGGTCCGGATCGGCCGGCCAACTGGCGGCGACCTCGGGGGTCAGCGACGACGTGGCCCAGGTGTCCATGACGTCGGGGTCGCCGACAAAACCACCGGGAGCGCCCCGCTGTGCTTCCGTGTAGCCGGCCGGTACATCGCTCTGCGGGTCGACGGGCAGGTCGCCCTCGGCCGGGAGGATCATGTCGTCCCACAAGGGCGCACCGGAGTCGCTCACTCGGTACCACACGGGGAACGGCACCCCGAAGTACCGCTGGCGGCTGATCAGCCAGTCGGTGTTGAGCCCTTCCACCCAGTGCTCGTACCGGCGCCGCATGAAGTCCGGATGCCAGCGTAGCTCGTTTCCCGCGTCGAGAAGCCTTTTGCGCAGGTCCGGGTCGTTCGCGCCGTTCCTTATATACCACTGGCGGCTGGTGACGATCTCGAGTGGGCGGTCGCCCTTCTCGAAGAACTTCACCGTGTGCTTGATCTGCCTCGGCTCGCCGAGGAGGCTGCCGTCCGCCCGCAGCAGCTCGACGATGGCCCGCCGGGCCTGGACCGAGGTCTTGCCGGCGAGCTCGGCATAAGCGTCGCCGTTGGGCAGCCACTCGGGGATCTCTCGTTTAAAGCGCCCATCGTTCTGGATGACGGACCGCACCGGCAGACCAAATTCACGCCACCACACCACGTCGGTGGAGTCGCCGAACGTGCAGATCATCGCGATGCCCGATCCCTTCTCCGGGTCGGCGAGCCGGTGCGCGAGTACCGGAACCCGCACGCCGAACACCGGAGTGAGGACCTCGGAACCGAACAGCGCCTGGTACCTCTCGTCATCGGGGTGGGCAACGAGGGCGACGCAGGCGGGCAGCAACTCGGGGCGGGTGGTCTGCACCTCGATGACCACACCGTCGTCCGCGCGGCGGAACGCCAGCCCGTGGTACGCGCTCGCGACTTCCCGGTCCTCGACCTCCGCCTGCGCGACGGCGGTCTGAAAGTCCACGTCCCACATGCTCGGCGCCTCGGCGGCGTATGCCTCGCCCCGCCTCAGGTTGGCCAGGAATGCATGCTGCGCCGTTCTTCGCGAGCGATCGTCGATCGTCGAGTACGTGAGGGTCCAGTCCACCGACAGGCCCATGTCCCGCCATTGCTGCTCGAATGACTGCTCATACTCGGCCGTGAACTCTTTGCACAGGTCGATGAAGTTAGCCCGTGATATTACGAGCATTTCCCCGTCGTTAGGGCTCGCCATGGTCAAATTTGGATCATAAGGTATTTGCGGGTCGCAGCGCACGTTATAGTGGTTCTGGACCCTGCGCTCTGTCGGCAGCCCGTTATCGTCCCAGCCCATCGGGTAGAACACCATGTATCCGAGCATGCGCCGGAATCTGGCGATCGCGTCGACTTGGATGTACCCGAACGCGGTCCCCAGGTGCAGGAACCCGCTGATGGTCGGGGGCGGGGTATCGATCGAGTAGACCTCTTCGCGCGTCCTTGTCCGGTCGAACCGATAGATGCCCTGTTCCTGCCACCAGGCATCCCACTTGGCCTCCAGGCCGTCAAGTGTCGGCTTCTCTGGGATTTGAGTCATGTGATCCATGTTACAGTTCACCCTGGGGACTGGGTGACGTAAGCACGTAGCCGCGGTGCGACGCGTTCGGCGAAAACCTCCAGCGTGTGCCAGTCTATCGGCGGCTTCACCGCGAGCAGGAAATCGCGTACACCGAGATCGGCGAATCTCTTGAGGTCGTCGAGACAGGCGTCTGGATTGCCCAAAGTCAGGTACTCCGCGCGGACCTCACCGGGTGCGTCTTCCAGAAGCGCCCGGGCGCGCTTCTGAGCCGCGCCCTCAGTGTCGGCGAGCACCGCCCGGAATGTCACGGATTTCCGCACATCGCGCGGGTCCCGGTTCACGGCCTCGCAGTGGGCCTCGAAGGCCGCTAGCTTTGTCTGGTAGGAACGCGCGCCGCAAGCGAGCGTGTTCCAGATGTCGCCGTGGCCGGCCGCTACCCGCAGTGCGCCGCGCAGTCCCTCCGCACCGACGATGAGCGGGATGTGCCTCTGCACGGGCTTCGGCGCCAGGTGCGCCTCCTGGAGCGAGAAATGCCTGCCGTGGAAGGTGGTCATGTCGCGGTCGAGCAGCCCGCGGATAACCTGGCAGGCCTCTTCGAGCATCTCGACGCGCGTCGCGCTGTCCGGGAACGGAATGCGGTATTCGCCGTACGCGCGGTCGGGCCCGCCCGCTCCGACGCCGAGTTCAAGACGACCGTTCGAGATGTGGTCGACCGTGGACGCGACGTTCGCCAAGATTGCCGGATGCCGCCAGGTGATGGCCGACACCAAGATCGAGCAGCGAATGCGACTGGTGCTTGCGGCCATCGCGGCCAACAGCGTCGTGCCCTCGAAACAGGGATGGCCGGGAGGGTAGACGTGCGGCCTGAAGTGGTCGATCAGCGACACCCAGTCGTAGCCGAGTTCGTCGGCGCGCGTCCACAGTTCCCGACAGGTGTTGTAATCACCGTGAATTTGCCCCGAATGAATGCCCGTGCGTACGCTGTTACCGTATATCTGCATTCTCTACCAACACTTCGAATTCCTCTAGGAGATCGCGCGTATTTGTCGTCAGGGCTCAAGGAGCAGTCCGGAGTGGGACTCGATCTCATCTCGGAGGAACTCCGAGCGATGCTCCCAGAAGATCCTGGCGAATTCGATCATATGCGGAGTGCGCTTATGCAGTTCGAGGTTCTTCCGCGAGCGCCAGATTTCATATACGAACAGGCTTCCGTCGGCCTCGGCGGTTACATTGTACTGGAGGCAACCCGGTTCCTTCCGGCTAGGTTCAACCAACGACAGAAGGAGCTGCCTGAGTTGCTCGGCTCGCTCCACCCGAGGGCGGAAGAATCCGTAAAGGCACAACGGGCCCGCGTCTGTATCGGGAGTCTGACTCACGCCATCCAATGTACGCCTGTCCATGGAGGATGTCCCGTCAGTGATTGCATATTCCGATTTCGCCGCGCCCGGCTGCGGGGAAATGGTTGTCGGTTTTGACCTCGACGCCACCCTGATCGACACCACGCCGGCCATCGCCGCCACGCTGGCGGAGGCCGCCCGCCGGGTCGGCGTGACCCTGGATATCCCGCGGCTGATCGACGGGCTGGGGCCCGGCCTGCGGGATCTGCTGGAAAGTCAGGTATCGCCGGAGATCGCTGCACGGCTGGCGGCCTGCTACCGGGAGGTCTACCGCCTCAAAGGCATTCAATACGCCCGCGCTCTGCCCGGAGCGGCAGCGGCGGTGGCAGCGGTCCGTCGGCGCGGTGGCCGCCTCATCATGATCACGGGACAGCGAGAGGACACCGCGCGGCTCCATCTGGCCCGTGAGCGGCTCCCGGTCGCCGAGGTCATCGGCTCGGCGGGGGGAGCATCCGAAAAGCGATCGGCGCTGCTGGCCCACGGCGTGCTGGTCTACGTAGGGGATCAGCCGACGGACATCGCGGCCGCGGTCGGCGCGCGGGCGACCGCGGTGGCCGTGGCCACCGGTCGGCATACGCGCGACGAGCTGGGTTCCGCCGACGTAGTCCTCGACTCGCTAGAGGAGTTCCCGGCATGGTTCGCGGCATTCCGGCCGTTATCGGACGAGCGCCTTCCCCTGGCTAACGTGCGGACCGAACGACCACACGGAAGAAGTACTTGACCGTCCAGCCGTCCCTTCCAGGTCCTCCTGGGTGATGGTCTCTGCCGAGAAGACCGCCTCGTCGGTCAGGTGCCTCAAATAGACCAGGTCACCGGAGGTTGCCGACGAAGATCAGTAGGTGTCGAGGCCCGCAGGATGGGTCATGGCGCGATTCGCACGGTAGCCAAGGCCGCGGGCGTGCATGAGTCGGCGGTGTCGCTGGGCGTCGATGAGCTGAACGCGGGAGGTGAGCCGCTTGCGGGTGCGCCGAAAGCCGGCACCCCGTCGGCGTCGAGAGCCCGCGGGTCCGCCACATGTCCGATGACCAGCAGGTCGATGGGCCTGTCCGCGCGCCTGCAGTTCTCTTGCCTGCTCCAGCACGCACTCGCCGCTGAAGTGCGAAAGCCATGCGTCGCCGTAAGCGAGCACCCGCTCCGGGACGGTCGGGTTGAGGCCGCCGACGACCACCGACGGATACGGCCGTGGGGCCGGAATCGGCCATGACCAGATCCTCTCAGGGCCACGTGCTTGCCCCGGTCAACTTGCCTCTTTGCGCGCCCAGGTCGATCATCGCCTCCGTGCACTCACGCATGAGTCCCATGCCAGTCCTGGGGCTGGGTGCCATGGTTCCCCAGTTCCTCACGTTCCAGCCGGCGCCGATACCGAATTGCAGACTGCCGCTGGACAGGTGATGGGCACTCACGACCTGCTTGGCCGTGTGGATAGGGCAACGCTGAGCAGACCGCACTTCCGATCCGGATCATGCTGTTCGCAACCGCCGCCGCGGGCGGAGTGGTGAACGCAGACGTAGATGTGCCAGTACTTGCGCCGGGATAGCCGGGATAAAGGCGTGAGTCAGCTGGCCGCAATGTGTGAAGATCGACTCGAACCCGTGCCCTCTGCTAGTCGGGCGAAGTGCTCCGGACGCATCGTGTCGCGAGCCGGGAACACTGCGACGCCAACTGACTCTAGCCGGCCCTTCTACTACGAGAGGAATTCGTGAACGGTACGGCTCACATAGATCTGGCCGGGGTCCAGCCGTGCGGAGGGGAAATCCGGCCGATTCGGCGCATCGGGGAATGCGCTCGCCTGGAGGGTCAGTCCAGTGCGCGGCACGGAGAACAGGTGAGGCGGATCGGCCGTAAATACTGCGAGTCCCGGCTGGTCGGTGGTCACCCGCATGCGGCGGCCGCTGCCAGAGTCGTACAACTCGGCCGCGAAGGAAGAGTCGTCAAGGATGAAGAAGTTATCGACGTGACAGTCGGCGAGCTTGCGGGGAGAGGTGAAGTCCAGCGGCGTGCCGGCCGTCGGAGCGGGCGGTCCTGGCACCGGAAGTTCGTCGACGAACTCGAGAAAACGGGAGGCGTTCACGTGCAGTTCTTGTCCGTCAATCGTGCCGCTGCCCGCCAGGTTCCAGTAGGAATGGTTCGTCATTCCGACGATGGTGGGAGAGGTGGTGGTAGCGCGATGCTCGAGGGTGAGCCGGTTCGCACTGTCGACGCGGTAGATCGTCTCCGCCTTCACCTCGCCCGGATACCCTTGGTCGCCGTGGGGGCTGGTCAGGCTCAAGTGGAGCGCGAGCTGGTCAGGCTCCTCCACTACCTCGGCCTGCCATACATAACGATCGAAGCCCAGCTCGCCACCGTGAATATGGCTACCGTAGTCATTGAGATCGAGTTGGTGAACGTGTCCGTCGAGAACCAGGCGGCCCGAGTCCACCTTCCGGCAAAAGCGCCCGACGGTAGACCCGATATAGGGATTGCCGGCGCGATGCTCATATGCCGCCAGGTCCTTCAAGCGAAGTACTAGATTATCGGACGGCCCGGTGGATTCCGTGGTGAGGCGGACATCTACCAAAGTGGCGCCGTACGTCCACACGGTAATCGAGAGCCCTGCTTCCGTGTCCAGTTTGTACGCGTCCACGGGTGTCGGTGGCTGCCCCTCATGACCAGACGTCGTTCCGGCCGGTTGCCTGCTTACACGCATCCTTCTGTCCTTTCAGAATTGATAGGTATGGATATGGCTGTTTTCGTC
Organism: Nonomuraea sp. NPDC050786; assembly: GCF_040654115.1. Lineage (NCBI taxonomy): Bacteria > Bacillati > Actinomycetota > Actinomycetes > Streptosporangiales > Streptosporangiaceae > Nonomuraea > Nonomuraea sp. NPDC050786. The sequence goes on along the minus strand of NZ_JBFAHJ010000004.1, from coordinate 406,453 downwards.
AGACGTCAAGAATGAATCTTGCCGCATGACCGAGCCGTGCGAGCGTTTCGGGGCGGACGAACGCTGCTTGATTCAGCTGCTGGGAGTTGTGTCGCCGGGTAAAGTATGCATTGAGTGACCGGCGTCGCGAGTTAGTCTGGTTTTTCGTTCCACCGTGCCAGATATGGCCGTTGAAGACTACAACGGTCCCGGCGGGCGCGGTCAGCAATACCTCCTTCGGATGCGATTTCTCGTGTTCGATTGCGATGCAAGCCGAAGAGCCTCTGGAGATATGCGTGCCGGGTACGAAGCGGGTCGATCCATTGTGGCTTGTGAAATCATCAAGCAGCCAAATAGAATTGCAGACCTGGTAGTCGCCGAATTCCGGCTCCGTTCCCCACCAGTCGGCATGTAGTGTCTGATGCCCCTGACCTGGCAGTACGGCCCGGCTGCTGCACGATGAAATCTTGAAGTCGCGAAGTACATGCGCGACAGCTGCCAGTAGTTTTGGATGCGTAAAACATATATCAAAGATACTGTCCTTGTTCACTAAATCCGATAGTCGATAGGCGCCGAGCTCTTGTCCGACTTCCTTCCCGCCGTCCTGTCCTTCGCGAGCTTCCAGTCTTGCGAGGCTTTCGCGAAACTGTTCGAGCAGCTCCCGGGGCATGATGCCGGGGATCGTAGCGAAGCCAATGCGATCAAGGTCTTCAATCGTTTCGGTATCAAGGAGGGAGGGGGAAGCACCAAGTTCATCCAGGGCCTCTTGCATCTGCATTGTATACACCCTCTATGAGTTTTCGGTTTATGAGTTTCAACTACTCAATCACCACGCAAGACGAGAATCACGTCCATGCGAGTCTCAGTAGACCATCAGTCGGTCGTTCGACATCTACCATTCGCTGGTCGGGGTCGCTGGCCAGGGGCCAGCAAGCACAACATCCGCAATTCGCGACAACACCACCACCTCCCCGTCCTGCACGGCGTCTACAGGCTGTGACTCTCGAGAACTTCCTTGAAAGGGTCGTGCTTTCCAGCGCCTGATCAAAACTCTCCGGCCACGGGGCGCGGGCCGGAATTGCGCGCCGCCACTCGGCCGTTCCCGCTGGCGTCTACGACGGTAGTACGGGAACCAAGCTTGTCTCTGATGATCTCAGAGGGGCTCTTCTCCAGGATTATGATGAGTCAGCTCACTAGTTCGCAGTTCTTCACCTTATGCTCTGTTTGGCGTACGGAATGATCTCACCAGGGCTCGACCCAGCCGCGGGCCATGGCGCGGACGCCCGCTTGGAAGCGACTTCGCGCGTCTAGCAACTGCATAAGCTCTGCCGAAATCCGTCGCGCCGTGCGTGGCGAAACCCCGAGTTTCCTGGCGATTGCCTGGTCGGTGAGCCCTTCTCCCAGCAGGCGCAGGGCTTCTGCCTCCTGACGGCTAAGCCCGCGCTTGTCCCGGTCGGCGGACTTCGTGTGAAAAGGCACCGAGTCCTGCCAGATCTTCTCGAACAAGCTTCGCAGCGCTACAAGCACTCCATTTCCGGTGAGCACCATCGCGCCTGCTTGACTCCTAGCACTGTCTAGTGGCAAGACGGCGACTTCACCGAGAATCATCAGCCCGATGGGCAGGGAAGGTGTCGTGCGCACCTCGCCACCGAGGGCAACGAGCCGGGTAGTGTATGCCTTGGTTGCGGGGTCGTTGCGCATACTGTCCAGGTAGACCGTCCGCATCCGCACACCGCGTCCGAGCAGCTCCGCATCCTGGCCCGCCTCGATACTGGCAGCGCCCTGGGTGTCCCGCGGGGCCAGTGTCATGACCTCGCTGCACCCCTCCCGGCACAACGCGCTGATGTGGTCCTTGATTTCCCCGATGCCGTCGAGGCGCTTGACGTAGGCTTCCTGCTCCTGCGGTCTGGCTGCGGCGAAGTCTGCCACAAGCCTGGCTGCAATCACTCGAGTCTCCTCCAGTCGCTGATGCGCGGCCGCGAGTAGCGCCGCCTCACGAGCTATCAGCGACTGCAGCGGCTTCTCTGGATCAACCAGAAGGAAGGCCTCCGGATTGTCCCCACTCTGCCGGATCAGGGCGAGCTCATTGAGTCCCACGACGGCTCGCCGCAGGGAGCCCAAAGGAATGCCGAGTTCTTCCTGAAGCTCCGTTAGGCTAGCTTGCGGGCGCGCAAGCATCGCTGCATAGACGTCTTCGAGTATCTTATCAATCATTAGAAATCAAGCTCCACCAGGTTAACCACCCAATTCGCGTACGTCTTTCAATTGCGGAGCCTTCTCTTTTGGTGACCAATGCCTGGTTCTTTCTAATGCTGCGCCCATGGATAAATTCGCGAGGACTAACTGTCACGGCATAAATTGCCGTGACGCGGCACGAGACTACTGGCTGACAACAGCGAATGCTCGGCTTCGGTACTTGGCCCTGAGCGCGACACTCAGGAGGATCAGACGCATGAAGAGATCAGTACAGGTAGCGATGTTTCGTGCTGACGCCGTGGAGATCGAGGACCAAGCTGCCACCGCCTTGTCCAGCAGCGGGACGTCGGGAAGGCTGACATATAGCCGGCAATGGAATTCGAAAGGCCGACAGTGATCTCATGCAGCTGATTCACCCCGGCCATCATCGATCCCACGAAGCGCCTGGCAAGTATTAATTGCTCCGTTTGAAGGGGGCGGGTGTTGCGACTCGGTCGGGCAGGAAGCTGCAATTGGCTAAGCGCGAATACGTGCCTCTTCACCTCCATCATGAAGGCGAGCCTATGTGGCTTGATTCTGGCCCAGTAGAAAATGAAGGCGATTAACCATGAGCCCTGCTCTCGATCACGAACAAATCAATCGAGTTGCAGTCGTACACGCTCGCCGCCACTGTCGCGATCGATCCAACTCGCCTAGTCATCAGAGGTCCTGGTGGGAGACGCCGGGAGCCGGTGCTCTGCCCGGATGAATCTGTCATGCTGAGAGCTAGCGGCGAGGTGCGAACTTGGCATGAAATTCAGCTATGACTTTGCGAGACTCTTCAGCCCACCATGGCGGAACTTCGCGTAGCGTAACTGGGCGGCAATTTAACCGCGGATCGGAAATATTTATATTGCCATCATTCACTCGTATGTGAGATAGGAATCGCCTAGCTTCGTTTCTTACAGCTGGACTCATCTCCTCCCACGTGCCTTCTCCGAAGTGCTTATGCCTCCGATTGAGGTCCTCTACTATTCCGCGACGCCACTTAAAATGATGCACAGGAATCGGCGGATCGTTCGCCGGAGCGCCCTTATGGCTGTGATGACTGCCGGCGGTAAGGGGAACGCTTGAATGCGCTAATACGATTTTCCTTGGATCTCCGTGAAGTAGGCGGTGAGTCAAAAAGCAGCCAAGCGAATAGGTCTTGTCTAGATAGGCAAGCGCTTCGACGCCGCCAGATGTGCTCTCATTGACATCCAGCGAGCCCGCAGGGGAGATGCGATCCAGCATTACCCCTTGCACCACACCGCTTTCCGCGCACTCAGCAGCTTTGATAACTTCTCCAATTGGAGAAGGGTAAGCATGGAATTCGTCGCTGTCAGTTACGAGATGCCAGCCCTCACCCGCTAACTCGCGGAGACGATCGCGTAGGATGTTATACGTCTGCTCATGCCATGGACCTACATGAACGAATTCTGGTGATCCCACTAGCTCCATACATGCCCGCTTCAGTGACTCCCTCACCGGAGCGGGAACATAGTCTGTAAAGTGAAATCCTAAGTGAAATCGCTCGATCCCTAGGTGCCGATAATGTTGCACAAATGCCGACAAATGGCTCACTTTGACAGGGCCGACTATGCATACAAGGGAAGGCGTCTGGTGCATGATCACCGCCAAATTAACGAGCCCAAGCAGGGGCCATTTTATTAGCATGACATAACAAGATCGCTTGCCAAGGTCATGCGCTCGATCTCATGATCCGGGCTGGCCCAAATTATTGTCAATAGCCACCGGCGCTTCGGGCCACCCCGCGAGACGCGTCTGACAGCGGCTGAGGCTTGTTGTATGCGACAAAATTTGTAGAGTGAGCCTTTTCATCCTTCGGCAAGGGGCTGCTGATCACAGCCTGATCGCGAAGCTAGCGTTTGCCTAAGAGCGTAGAGAAACCCCTGGTAGATGAGTTGATCACCATAATCGATCCATCGCTACCAGGGGCTACGCACGCATGCTGTTCTGCCGCGCTGCGGTTGATTTATCGCGTTCAACATTGAACTATATGGCCGGGGTCATCGGCACCATCGCAAGGCGTCGGCTCGCTACGGCTCCGGCTCATCAACCTGAGGGCCCGGCTCTTTCCGGACAATCAGCTTGTGGGCGTAGCCTATGCGGCTATCTGGGATGAATCGTGTTCGATGAGGACTTCCTGGAGCGACCGGTAGCCCAGCGCCGAGTGGAACGCCGTCGGTTGTAGAAGCCTTCGATGTAGCGGGCGTGGCGAATACTCCGGCCTGATAGGCGTCGCAGGCACAGATCAGGGAGTGAACCTCTGGAGGCTGCCTGGCAACTTCCCAGGAGCACCCTGAGACTCCAGCACTTCGGGTCGTGAATAGGGATTCTGCCAGCTATGGGCTTGGCCGCAACGTATCGCTACGCTCACAGACCATGACAATCCTGAGCAGAGTGACTGATCCGCGCACTGGATTCACTCGTTCCTCTTTTCCCAATTGCCGCATCCCCGAAGTCGCCAGAGCCGTCGAGGCCGCACGAGAGGCTCAGCAAGCCTGGAGTAGCCTGACGCCAGGTGGGAGGTCTCGACAACTTCTGCGCCTGGCGGAGCGCATTGAGGAACGCCAGGAGGAGTATGTGCGTGCTGAGGTGGCAGGGACTGGAAAACCTCTTGAGGAGGCCAGGGGCGAGATTATTCAGGCCGCCGACGTCATACGGTTCTACGCGGGAGCCGCGAGGACCGAACTGACACCTGCTGCCGGCCTTCGTATGGAAGGCAGAGAGAGCTGGGTGCGGTGGGAACCCCTCGGCGTGGTAGCGGCCGTCACTCCCTGGAACTACCCGCTCATGATGGCTGCCTGGCGGCTGGGGCCCGCCTTGGCTGCTGGAAACACCGTCGTGCTGAAGCCAGCGGAAACCACGCCTGACAGTGTTCTGCTGCTGGCGAAGGACGCAGAGGAAATTCTCGGCGAATACGTCGTCGACGTGGTCACTGGAGATCGAGAGACGGGGCGGATCCTCGTCGAGAGCGCAGTAGACACCATCGCCTTCACCGGGAGTTCCTCTGCCGGGCTCGACGTGGCGCGGCGCGCCGGATTGCGTCGCGTCAGCCTCGAGTTGGGCGGAAACTGCCCGGTCCTAGTCCTGCCTGACGCCCCGGAGAACACCTTCACGTCGATCGTCGGTGCTGCGACATACAACGCTGGACAGAGCTGCGCGGCTCCGGCACGAGTGATCGCGCTCGCAGAGAACTACACCACGGTCGTCGAGGGACTGGTCAAAGCCATGGAGGTGCGCATAGCAGGGATCGACTTCGGTCCACTCAACAATCCCAGCCAACTTGACCGCTATGACCGGATCCTCAGCGCATCTGGGGCAGGCGTGCGATATGTGGCACCGGTTACACCGGCGGCCGATGAGAATGGCGGCTACTGGAGGGCGAGCGCGATCCTGGCGGAGCTTCCCGACGACGATCCGGCCATTCAGGAGGAGGTCTTCGGCCCGGTGCTCACTGTGCAGCGAGCCCGTGACCTGGCCCATGCGGTGCAGTTGGCCAACAGCGTGGAGCAGGCCCTCGCCGGGAGCGTCTGGAGCCGGGACACCAGTACCGCCCTGGACCTGGCTACTTCGCTCAACTGCGGTGAGGCTTGGGTCAACTGTCATCTGGACCAGGCCGCTGAGCTGCCTCACGGCGGTCGGCGCAGCTCGGGGTACGGCACCGATCTCAGCGTCCTCGCCCTAGGCGACTACCAGCGTCCAAAGTCCGTTACCGTTCGTCTGAAGTGAGCCACCAAAGAGCTGACTTCCCTGCCCGCCCTTCAGCAGGTCGGCTTCACCGCAACCGACGTCTGCTCGACGTTCAATGCATCAGCCACGATCCAGCAGACGGCCACGCCGCCCTGACCGCGATCACCAACCCCGTCATCACCCCCGACGGGACCCGCATCCCCGGCCTGCGCTTCACCGACCCCCGCGCACTGCTCAGCGACTGCTGAGCCCTGGCCCTGCTACCCGCCGGCTTCACTAGCCGGCATTCTGCGCCTGCACCTCGCGCCCCTGCTGGGGCTGACTCCCGAGGCCATGACCAGCGGCCAGCTCAGCTACGACCTACGCAGGCTCCATGCCCACGGGATCATCCGCCGTGTCCCACGCAGCCGCACCTATAAGGTCATCTCGACCGGGATCGAGTATGCGCTCTTCCTCGCCCACCTGGCCCAACGCTTCCTGATCCCCGGCCTGGCCCAGATCACCGATCCTGACCCTCCGGCCGACAGCCGACTACGCGCCGCTTCACGCGCCTACCGCGCTGCCATCCACGACCTCGCCCAACAGGCTCACCTGACGGCTTGCATCCCCAATCGCCCACCTCAAACCGGCGGCAACATACGCCTCAACATGACTCGATCTTCAAAGCCGGGAGGAGGATGGGGGATACATCCTTATATGTTTGTGCGCGGCGTGATCAGGAAAGTTCAGAGCAATACTGAAACAATGCGTCCGCGCATCGGTCAACGAGTTGTTTGATGTCCTCCCGATCAAACAACTTGGTGTCATAACGAGCAATTAGGTCAACAGTAGCTTCTGCTTCCACGATGGTCAGTCGCAGCGGCGGATGAGGGTTGAAGGCGTCCCGGTGGAATGGCAAGGATTCAGCCCGCCTGAGAAATTCCCTTCTGAAGGACCTCGGTGAGACTTCGGTAAACCGTGGCGATCTTTCGAGTGGGTTAGTGTCTGGGCTGATGTGGTCTAGGGAGTGTCCATCGGCTTCTCCAACACCTACGGGTGCGGAGGATGCCGATTGCTGCACTATGTGGTTGAGGGAAAACCATGGCTCCAATCCGGAAATTTCAACCCTTTGCTGGATCACCTGCGGGTATCCGAGCCATCGCAGCAATCCGTAACCAGCGCCTTCATTCGGTATGGAGGAAACACATTTCCTTACATTAAGGGCATATTCGCGGATTGACGCGGATCCCCGACTGGGCATGAAGTTAACCGCAGCCACGGAGAAGAACCCGACAGTCTGCATCACACCAGCGGGCAGAATTGGCCGCTGCCGGGCCGCTGTTTTTTCGAGTTCAGGCGTTGTGCCATCTCCTGATATCCACCTCAAGGTCCTGCCGTTATGCGCTGTTTGGAGTGCGATATCGCCACCGGCTGTAGACGTAAATACATCCGATACGGCGGCCATGATAACGTCGCGGGACGCAATCGCGTCATCACGCGATAATATCGATGATGAGGACAACTGGAGAGCGATTCTTCTGCTCACTTCGCCGAGATGGTATATAGGAACGCTGTCAACTCGGGATCTACCGCTCACGAGGGCAGCAAATCTCTCCCATGGCTGACGAATCCAGAAGTCCAGCTCCTTAGCCATTTCGGCGGAGGAGGCATAAGTATTGATCTGTTGAATACACTCGCGATACGGGGCCACCTTCAGGGCCAAGGATTGCTGACCAGTTAGGTGGTGTCGATATGCCCGTTCTATCTGACGCTCAATGACACCGATAGATGCTGCATCGCTCACTATATGATGGATAATTGCGAGAAGCCTGGGTGGCCTATCCTCCCCAAGGTTAAATAGCACAAAACGCGCCAGTGGGCCATGCATCAAGTCTAGTGTCGCATCTAGCTCTGCCGCCATTTCTACCATGACCCTTTGCTGGACCTTCCGTTCCAGCGTGCTGAGGTCAATCTCTCGATAAGGTACCGAATGAGATGGTTCACTAAAACACTGTTGCCAGCCGTCAGCGGATGGATGGAAATACGCTCTAAGCGCTGGCTGTGAACTCCAGACTTCTCTAATAGCGGACTGAAGTAGCATCCTATCTACATTTCCTGGCAGCCGATACAAAAACAGTATATTTGAACGATTGCCATTCAATGCTACTGGATACACTTGCTCCAGCCATTGTTTCTGCTGAGCAAGCAAGCCGACATTTACCATGAGTGTCTTAGAATCCCTCTATGTGAGTGCGGTGCGATGATAGACTAACTTGATTGACTATTAGTGTCGATGTGGTGTTCGCGTTAGTAGTCTATTGTGCCAGCTGGCGAATAGCTTGCATCGGTATGCAAGGCAGCCATCTAAGCTGACAGTGCCACTCCTAGAGAATGTGAGCGAATTAGTGCTCTAGTCAACCTTGGATTCACTATGCATCCTGAGCGTCGAAGAATTGCGGACGTCAGGCACTCGGCGCACCAGTTCCGCACAAACCGCAATCGAGCGCGAGCTCTCAACCAGCCTGCAAGCACGGGAAACCGGCTTACCGGCGACGGTGGCCTGGTCGCCGTTGGATATGTGACTCCACACCACAACCGCCTACCCGCGGCCGCTTCGACGATGGTTCCAACAAAACCAAGGATGGCGAAGAAAATTGCCTGTCCGCATCGGATTTGTGGATCTTAGGATTCGCAGTGAATTCGAAGCGTACTTGGCACACACTCGGTGAGTGATCTGGTCGCTCACCACCATCTCGTCATGTCGTGGGATGCCGAATTCCGGGCCCTGACCGGGCGGGTCGCGGGCCCGCTGTTCACGCGGCCGGTACCACGCGCCAGCCTTCGGACCTTCCTCGGCGAGGTGAACCGCAAGAACTCCTGGCAACTATCCGACCACATCGGCCACCTGATCGCCAACCGGTGCGATCACCCGTTCGCCCGCGCGAAATGGGACGCCGACTGCTGCGGGTTGAGCATCATGTGTAGAAGGGAGAGCAGTTGCCGTGGGTCGTGCAGGACAGTCTGTGGGAGCGGATTGAGCTGCTGCTGCCGAAGGTGGAGCGGCGTCAACGCCATCCAGACCGGAAATGGCTGGATGACTGACTGGGCGTTGCAGGGCATCACGTTCGTGCTCTCCACCGCGCTCCCATGGGAGTTCCTGCTCAGGAGCTCTGTTGTACGTTGTCATCGAAGTTGTCTCATCACGGGCCTCTGCCCAGCAGATTGACTGGCTCGGGAACCTGCCGAGGGTTGCGCTCTGTCGGCACAGGTTCCGCGCCTGCATATCCGCTGGGAGGTCCGCGACGACATCCACGAATTGTTCCCGAGGCTAGCTGCGGCGATCATCTGCTGGCGACGCCTCGTCGCTGTAAGGAACCTCTTCGACAGCCGAGTGTTTTCCGGAGTGCCGATATGTCGGGCAGCCGATCAAGCGCGCCGTTCCAACAGCTCTACCAGATTCGCAAGCTCCATCCACCTGAGCTGGCAAGCGTGAGCGATCTCAACGAGCAGAATTCGGCAGTGCGGCGGGGTCGTTTGTAGGAAGGCCTGCCATTCTTCAGCGGAGACGCCGCACGCCTTGCCGGAGAGCCAATTCAGCAAAGCCCTCCCGGTTTCGGAGTACCTCAGCGATGGGTCCCGGCTGAGCTTCCCGAAGAGAAGGTCCGGGTCCGTCCGCTCCAGGAATGTATCCCTCTTGTTTGTGCGGCGGTTGTCGGCCGCTCTTCTCCGCTGCCCCTCTGGTAACGCCGGCGCTCCCGCCTGCACCCGTTTCCGCACGTCACGGGCCGTCCCGACCGATATCCCCGCCTCCCTTGCGACTTGTCGCAACGACGCCTCGGGCTTGGCGGTGATGATGTTCCGGGCTCGCAGCCTCCCCTGGGTCGGATCGACTGGCCGGACGCGCCCGTCCTGGCCGACCCTGACGTTCAACTGCGGGTTTTCCGCAGTTGAACGTCTGCGTAACGAGGAGACGGTTCGTGCGGCCAATCCGACCAGGACACCGATCGATCGGTCCGACAACTGAGGGTGCGATTCCAGCACACGCGTCGCGGCGGTACGACGCTCGGACAGCGTCAGGGGCAGGCCGTGGGCGATGTTCGCGTTAACAGCGATGATGAATGCTTCATCTAATGTTCCGTCAAAGAAGCGGGCGGCGATGTGACTGCGACCCTGGGATCTCGCGGCGGCCAACCGATGCATACCGTCGATTACCTGCATAGTGGAGCGATGAACGAGTATGGGCGGGAAGTCCTGCCTAAGCATTTGCAGTTTTCTGACGTGTTCCGTGTCAATCAGCCCAGTACGCGGCGAAATCGCCGACCGCAAGGATGCGATGGAGACCTCCACGAGCTGATCTTGCAGCAGGTTCCTGATGTCCTCAGGTACTGCAGATGGCGCACCTGTCCAGGCGGCCCCTTTCGTCATCCAATCTCCAATGACCTCTGTGACTTCTCCGCCACCGGCGTCACGGAACTGGTGGGCGGACTAGACCCTTCTTTGTCTGGTTTCCAAACTAACTGTCAAATTTGATGGTGACAAGCCCTCGATCGTTCTTGGTCTTGGATCGACTGAAGGTTACAATCGGGGTGTCCGGGAGGAGCCAGGTGAGCGATCCCAGGCAGCAGGACAAGCCGTTTCAGATCGACAAGTGGACGGTCTGGGAGGCGTTTCAGAAGTCAAGGCTAACAAGGGCGCGGCGGGTGTCGATGGGGAGTCGATCGCGCAGTTCGAGGCGGACCGGGACCTGTATCGGATCTGGAGCCGGCTGTCGTCGGGCTCGTACTTCCCGCCGCCGGTGAGAGCGGTGGAGATCCCCAAGCCCGGCGGGCGCGGGGTGCGGATGCTCGGTGTGCCCACGGTGCCTGACTGGGTGGCCCAGACGGTGGTGCGGATGCACCTGAACCGAAGGTCGAACCGATCTTCCGCCAGGACTCCTACGGCTACCGGCGGGGCAAATCTGCTCTTGACGCGGTCTGGGCGTGCTGGATGCGGTGTTGGAGGAAGGACTGGGTGATCGACATGGACATCCGGGCCTTCTTCGACAGCGTGCCGCACGACCCGGTATTCAGGGCCGTCGCCCACCACATCTCCCGGATCAGCGGTGGATCCTCTTGTATGTACGGCGGTGGCTGACCGCCCCGATGCAGCAGCCGGACGGCACCCTCATCATCGCCCGTGATCGCGGAACCCCGCAGGTTCGGCGATCTCACCCTTGATCGCCAACCTGTTTGTGCACAACGCGTTCGACGCGTGGCTGGTCCGGGAGTTCCCGACCATCACGTTCGAACGGTACTGCGATGACGCGTCGTCTACTGCAAGGACCCTGACCGCACGGGCGAGCATGAGCACACCCGGTTCACGTTCTTGGGTAAGCATTCACCTGCAGCGCATCCTGGAGTCTGACTGTCGCGCTGCGTGATCGACTCGGGGTGTGGAGGGTTACGGCTCAGCGAGTGTCAGGCCGTGCTTGGGTCGGGCGGCATCCAGAGATTTCCCAGCAGCGCGTCACGCAGGACGGTCATGACGTCAAGGCCGTGTTTGAGCGCGGTGGACAGGTAGCCCCGGACGGCGTAGCGCTGCTCGGTAGCGGTCTCGGAGCGGAGCCTGCCGGTGACCTGGCAGCCGCTTGACCTGCGACAGGCCAACGGCCACCCCGCCACGAAACATCTTCGTGAACATGGCCAGTGTTCCCGCCGGAATGCCGGCTCGGCCGTGCTCGCGGGCCAGGTTGGCGGCGTGGATCAGCCCACGCAGCGCCATCTGGAGCTGCCGAGGCCAGCGCGCCTGCGGGTAGGTCTCGCCGCAATCTTCGAAGTCACGCAGGAGATGCGCGGTACACAGTTGATGATCCCGGACGCCGAACTCGGCGGCGTCGTAGTTCTGGTAGCGGTCATGCACCACCACGCCGGTCAGGTCGGCCAGCACGAACTGCTTGAACGTCGCCAGATCGCGTCCGCCGAGCATGTACTAAGGACCTGCAGAGAAATAACTCGTAGCATCCCGGGTTCCCAGCCGATGGTCTGGTATGAGCGTGTCGGCCGAGTCCGTGAAGATGCTGGCGGCCAAGCTGGAGGCGATCTTGCCTCATCTGGACGAGCGGCAACGCCGGCTGCTGCTCGGCACCGAGGCTCGCGCGTTGGGTCATGGCGGGATCCGGGCGGTGGCCCGGGCGGCGAGTGTTCGCGAGGCCACGGTCTCACGAGGCGTGGATGAGCTGGAGGCCGGTGCCGAGCCACTGGGACGGGCGCGCCGGTTAGGCGGAGGACGTAAACGGCTGGTGGACATCAACTCGGAGTTACGGGCCATGCTGCTGGCCCTGGTGGAGCCGGATGAGCGTGGGGATCCCACCTCGCCGCTGCGCCGCTCTTGCACGCACCGGCGGCGCAGCCCTCGGGAGGGGATCTCCAGCTCCGGGTCGAGCTCGTGCAGGTGCCAGCGCAGCTGGCTACAGATCCGGGTCCGCTGCCGGACCAGGTCGTCGCGGTAGTCGGCTAGCAGCTTCACCTCTCGGGACGGGCCGTCCACGATCGGGTCGGACTTGCCGCGCTCCCGGCCGGAGCGGCGTTGCCCGGCCATCAGCTGGGTGGTGACCCGCACCACTCGATGACCGGCTCGCAGTAGATCGCCTTCCAGTCGTCGGCTGACATGCCGGCAGTCCTCGATCGCGAACAGCACCGTGGGCCATTGCGCGGCCCAGGCAGCGATGTCGGCATGTCCCTCCGCTGTGGCGCGGACGGTGCGTTCGGCGAGCTTACGTCCGACCTGATCGACGGCGACGAGGGTGTGGGTTCGCTTGTGGGCATCGATGCCGATGACGACCAACCGTTCCTCCCGATGGGGGCTCCTACCAGGCAGTTTGGGTCCATGCCGGTCTGGCGGGCACGCCTAAATCGAGCCGGGGCACGCTCCTATCAAGCCACACCAGGCGGCAGGACCCCGCTGGGCCGCACATCGGGACAAGCCACCAGCAGCCAGCTGGGGCAGCGAAAAAACGAGCGAACCCGACGGGGACGATATCGATGATATTTACGCGAAGAAAGCCGACGCGGCCTTCAGGATCTCGTTGGCGCGGCGGAGTTCAGCGTTCTCGCGGCGCAGCCGCTTCAGCTCGGCCGACTCGTCGGTGGTGCGGCCGGGCCGGCTGCCCTCGTCGATCTGGGCCTGGCGGACCCAGGTGCGCAGTGTCTCCGCGGTGCCGATGCCGAGCTTGGTCGCCACCGCGTTGATCGTGGCCCACTCGGTCGGGTAATCCGGCCGCACCTCGGCGACCATCCGCACCGCTCGACGGCGCAGCTCGGCGGGGTAGGGAGACTTACCTGGCATGGACTCGATCCTCTCAAGAGATCAAGTCTCCACCGAAACCGGGGCGATTCATAGTGCACGACGATCTTGGCTGCCCAGCCTTTTTTGGAAGATTCGGATGACCCCGATTCGGATAGTAGCCTGGGCAAACGCCTTCAAGATCATCCCGACCATATCCCTGGATCATGGTCCTACGGCTGCCTACGGGCGCCCTTGGCTGCCTATCAAGGTCCACTAAAGCAAAATACCTGCGGCTAAGAAACCGCAGGTCAGGGGCTGAAATGCCTGGTCGAGATGAGTGCCCCCGGCAGGATTCGAACCTGCGGCACCCGCTTTAGGAGAGCGGTGCTCTATCCCCTGAGCTACGGAGGCGGACTCTCGTAAGCCTAGCGAAAGTCTGGCACTGCGTGGGACGTAGGGCCGGGGTCAGTTTGGTGGGGTTGGTTATGGGAGCTCTGAGCTGCGGTAAAGGCATGACAAGTGATCAGATTCCGCCGCATCCCGCGTGGATAGCGTCTGCCTGTGACCACGAGGCAATGCAAGCAAGCACGTCGGCGCCCCGTCGTGTTGTTCGGGGCGTTGTTGGCGCCGGCGATCCTGGCCGGGGGGTTGTTGGCCGGGGAGATGCGGGGGTTTGAGCAGGGTGGTGGCGGTCGGGTGGGGGTGCGGGAGGGCGTCGGGAAGCTGGGGTTCGGGCCGGTGTTGATGCGGGCGCCGGCGCATCCCGATCGGGTGTACGAAGGTGGGGTGCCCGGGCCCGTGCGGGTGGTGGTGTCCCCGCCGCCGGAGGTGGCTGCTTCCCGTCCCGTCGCTACCGAAGTGGGGCCCAGGCATGAGGAGCCCGCTACGCCGGCTCCTGTGCGGACGCAGGAGGGTGGCGGGTGTCCCGAGGAGTGGGCGGATACCTGGTTGTGGGACATGTGCCTGGAAAGGGAGCGGCAGGCAGCGGGGATGGAGATCGGGATCCCCGTGCTGGCGCCCGGAGCGCCTGATCTGTGAGGGGCGATACGTCGGGGGCGCTTATGTGGAGGTGAGGGGACAGGGTGGGTCTTTTGTCTCATAACAGCTCTCCCGAGTTCGGCTCGGGCACTCGGGGGGCTGTAGTAACGTGCGTGCCTGACCAGGGTAACGAGTTTGCAAACGGAGGAGTCGAACGTGCCAGCCCCTCGATCAGCGGGTCTGATCGCGGTTGTCATGGCGGTGGCTTCTCTTGTGGTGCCTTCCGGGCAGGGGCGCGCGCAGGCGCAGGCCGTACGGGTGCAGGAGAAGCCGGATCCCGGCAGTCTCAGCGCGCTCCGGAAAGAGGCCGAGCAGTCGGCCAAGGAGCTCGAGGAGGCCACCAAGGCCCTCGAGAAGCGGCGGGCGGACATCGCCGCATCCGACAAACAGCTGAAAGAGAAGCTGGCGGCGCTGCAGGAGCTGGAGCGGCGGGTTGCGGTGATGCGGCAGCCCGTGTCACAGATGGCCGAGTTGCTGTACGAGCAGCCGCTCCTGGGGGACGGGATCACGCCGTTCGTGTCCGGGAGCGCGAATGAGAACACGCTGCGGGCGCTCAGCGATGTGACGCAGATCCTTTCCGTACGGCAGCAGGCCGTCGAGCAGACCAGCGCGCTCTATCAGGAGGCGGAGCGGCTGGCCGCGGAGGCGCAGGAGCTTCGCGCCGGGAACCTGCTGGCCGAGGCGCAGGAGTCGGCCGAGGTTGACACGCTGCGGCAGCGATCGGACAAGATCGTGAAGTCACTCACGGCGGCGCTCGTGAAGATGGGGATCAAGGTTGACAAGGTCGGGCGGGCGGCGCTGGGGTGCAATCCGCTGCGGGCGGCGACGGCCAACCAGTATCCCAATGGTCTGATTCCCAAGGCCATGCTCTGTCCGTTGCAGCAGAAGGGGTTCAGCCTGCGGGCCGATGCCACCATCGCCTTCGTGAGCCTGAACGAGGCCTATCGGAAGCGGTTCGGGAAGAGCATGTGCGTCAGGGACGCCTATCGGAGCCTGGCCGAGCAGCAGTCGATCTACTACCGGCGGCCGGGGTTCGCCGCCGTGCCGGGGCGGAGCAACCACGGGCTCGGCCTGGCCGTGGACCTGTGTGGCGGGGTGGAGAGGTCCGGGTCCGCGGAGTTCGTGTGGATGGAGAGGAACTCCAAGAAGTATGGGTGGTTCCATCCCGCCTGGGCCTACACCGGGCCGTTCGAGCCGTGGCACTGGGAGTATGACCCGAAGAGCAATTCGCTGCTTTAGCGCGTTCTAGCAGGCTCTAGCAGCGCTATGCCATCTGCGCCGTGCAGAAGGCGCAGCGGGACGCGGCCTTCGGGATCTTCGACAGGCATTCGGGGCAGTCGCGGGTTCTGGCCCCTACGGTGGCTGCGGTGCGGTCTCTGTGCTGTCTGTACGGCCTCACCACCAGGAAGTAGATCGCTGCGGAGATCATCAGGAACGAGATGGCCGCGTTGACGAAGTGGCCGTACAGGAAGTCGGACCGGCCCACCGTGACCTTGAGCGAGGAGAAGTCGGGCAGACCTCCGAGTGCCGAGAGCAGGGGCGTGAGGAAGTCGGCCACGAACGACTGCACGACCGAGTTGAAGGCCGCACCGAGGGCGAACGCCGCGGCCAGGTCGATGACGTTTCCCTGGATGAGGAAGCGCTTGAGTCCCTTCATGAGGGAATCGTAATCGATCGATTACAGTAAGTTAGGTTTGATGGTGATCGAGAGGTGGCCGGTGGTCTGGGCCGCCGCTAGCTCAGCTGCCTGGGTGGCAGTGGTTGCCAGCACCACCAGGGCGCCGTGGGCCTCGGTCGCGGCCTGGGCCGGAGGGGGGATGGTGATGACCTGCACCTCCTCGGCCACCGGGCGGGCCGGTCGGCCCTCCTCCCACGTCGCCAGGACGGTGATCGTGGCGCCGGGGGAGAGGAGCTTTGCGGCCGCCGCGTCGGCTATGCGCACAGGTATGGCCACCATGCCGGGTGGGAGGCGGAATGACCGGAGGAGGCGGACGTCGGTCAGCGGCTCGCCCTTGCGCATGGGGCTCGCCAGCACCTGGCCCGCCGCGCCCGCGCGTACGGCGCCCACCGGTGGGTGGTTGAGCGCGGCGGGGACGAGGTCGCCCGGGCCGAGGGGGCCGGGTGACAGGTCGCGGGTCGCCACCAGGACGGTGGGCCCGGGGGCGGGACGGGTGGCGACGAACGCGGACATGACGGCGAGGGCGGCCAGCGCCGCCGCGATGAGGCGGCGACGGCGGCCGTAGCGGGTCAGCCAGGACGGGATCACGGCAGCTCGAAGGGGAGCTTGATGCCGTCGAGGGCCGTGCCGCAGGGGCACGTGCGCTCCTCCGGCAGGGCCTGCACGGTCTCGGCCACCAGGGTGCGCATGCGCGTGACGTTCTGTGCGAAGAACTCGAGGACCTCGTCGTGCGTCACGCCCTGCCCGGCCTCCACCCCGGCGTCGTGGTCGGTCACCAGGGAGAGCGACGTGTAGCAGAGGGCCAGCTCGCGGGCCAGGATCGCCTCGGGGAACCCGGTCATGCCGACGATCGACCAGCCGTTGCCGGCGAACCACTGCGACTCGGCCCGGGTCGAGAAGCGCGGCCCTTCGATGACCACCAGGGTGCCGCCGTCGACGGTCTCCCAGCCGGTGCCGCGGGCGGTCTCCACCGCGGTGGCGCGGCCTGAGGGGCAGTAGGGGTCGGCGAAGGAGACGTGGACCGCGCCGTCGATGTCGTAATAGGTCTGTACGCGCCCTGAGGTGCGATCTACGAGCTGGTCAGGGATGACCAAGGCGCCGGGGCCGTACTCCGGTCTGAGCGAGCCTACGGCGCTGGGCGCGAGCACCTGGCGGACGCCGAGGGAGCGCAGTGCCCAGAGGTTGGCGCGATAGGGGATGCGGTGCGGCGGAAAACGATGATCTCGCCCGTGTCTGGGGATGAACGCGACGGACCGCGAGCCGATGCGTCCGACCGTGACGACATCGCTCGGGGGGCCGTAAGGCGTGGCGAGCTCGATCTCCTCCGCGTCGTCGAGCAGGGAGTAGAAGCCCGATCCGCCGATGACGCCGATGTCTGCGCGAGTGACCATGGCCGAGAGAGTAGCCGGATCGGCCGCGAGCCCGGGCGGCCCGAATCCCGTTCTGTGGATAACTCGCCATAGGTGGCCGCGCTGGGCGGCCACACACGGGTCAGCTGGAGGCGGCGGCCGGAGCGGCGGCAGGCTTCGACGAGCTCGTGTCGGAGGACTTGCTCTCCGAGGTCTTCGAAGAAGACGAGGACGAGGAAGCAGAAGAAGAGGTGGAGGTCGAGGTCGAGGACGAGCGGTTGTCAGTCCGGTAGAAGCCCGAGCCCTTGAACACGATGCCGACAGCGGAGAAGACCTTCCGCAGGTTTCCCTGGCAAGCGGGGCAAACCGTCAGCGCATCGTCGGTGAACTTCTGAACGACCTCGAGCTGCTCACCGCAGTCGTTGCAGGCGTACTGGTAGGTCGGCACGCGCTCCTCCTTCAGGTCTGGCACTCGAGGGATGCGACTGCTAATGCTAACCGATTAGGTCAAACGCCTATTCCAGTCCCCGCTCGCCGTACCAGCCGGCCAGCTTGCCGCTGCGGCTCACGGCGCGCAGGCGGCGCTCCACCTGGTCGCGGCAGGAGGCCGTGGTGACCAGCAGGAGCTGGTCTTCCACCCTGATCCTGGTGTTGCCCTCGGGTACGAAGGATTTGCCGTCGCGGACGACCAGGGTCACCTGCGCGCCCGCGGGCAGGCGGAGCTCGAAGATCTCCACGCCGTGCAGCTTGGAGCCGATGGGCACCTTGACCTGCAGCAGGTCCGCCTTGAGCTCCTCCAGCGGCGCCGACTCCACCTCGAGATCGTGCGCCTCCCCAGGCGCGGCCACGCCGAGCAGCCGGGCCACGAACGGCAGTGTCGGCCCCTGGAGCAGGGTGAACACGATGACGATCACGAAGACCTCGTTGAAGATCTCCTTGGACCCGTCGACGCCGGACGCCCATGGGATGGTCGCCAGCACGATCGGGATCGCGCCGCGCAGCCCCGCCCACGACAGGAACGCCTGGTCACGCCAGCTCACGCGGCCGACCCGCAGCACCCACGACAACAGCGAGCTCGCCACGACGGACAGCGGCCGCGCCACCAGCACGAGTACGGTGCCGGCGATCAGACCGGGCACGATGGCCGACGGCATCTCGCTGGGACTGGCCAGCAGGCCGAGCATGACGAACAGCCCGATCTGCGCCAGCCACGCCGCGCCCTCCGCGAACCCCCTGGTCGCCGCCCGGTGCGGCAGCCGCGAATTGCCCAGGATCAACGCCGTGAGGTAGACGGCCAGGAATCCCGAGCCGTGCAGCAGCACGGCGCCGCCGTACGAGACGAAGGTGAGCGACAGCACGGCGAGGGGATAGAGGCCGGAGGCGGGCAGGGCGACGCGGCGCAGCGCGTATGCGCCCGCCGGGCCGACGGCCAGGCCGACCGCGGCGCCGATGATCAGCTCGAGCGAGGTCTCCAGGAAGAACGTTCCCAGGCTCGGCGCCGGGTGCGAGGCCCCGCTCAGCAGCACGACCGCGATCACCGTGGGGGCGTCGTTGAAACCGGACTCCGCCTCCAGCACGCCCGCCAGCCGCGGAGGCAGCGGCAGCCTGCGCAGCACGGAGAAGACGGCGGCGGCGTCCGTGGAGGCCAGGACCGCGCCGAGGATCAGCGCCGACGTTCGGTCTATGCCGAGAAGTCCCTGTACGACCAGCGCCACCACCACGATGCTGACAGTCACGCCCACCGTTGCCAGCACCATGGCCAAGGGGACGGAACGCCGCACATGGGACCAGCTCGTGGTGAGGCCGCCCTCGGCCAGGATCACCGCCAGCGCCGTGAGCCCGATCTGCTGGGCGAGCTGGGGATTGTCGAAGGGGATCCCGAACCCGGCCTCGCCCAGGACCAGGCCGAATCCGAGGAACACCAGCAGACTGGGCAGGCCGGTGCGGTGCGCGATGCGTACGGACGCGATGGCCGCGATGACGATGGCGGCGCCAAGGAGGAGCCAGACATCCAGCGTCATCTGGCCCCCTCTCGTACCTGCGTTCACATAAGACTAGTGAGTCCTTCTGGTGTCACGGCAAAACGGACCTGCCGGTCATGCGGCTCCGCGGGGAGGTCGTCGACCAGCTCCCCGTCGTGGAGCAGCGCGACCGTGGGGACGTTGGGGCCGACTCTGGCCAGGGCGCGGTCGTACGAGCCGCCGCCGCGCCCGAGCCGTACACCTGTCTTCCTGTCCACCGCCAGCGCGGGCACGATCACGAGCGCGGCGGTGCGGATGGCGTCGACGCCGCGGCGGGTGTCGACCGGCTCCATGATCCCGAAGCGGCCGGGGGCCAGCGAGTCGGGCCCGTCGTACACCGCCCAATCCAGGTCATAGTCCTCGCGGAGGACGGGGAGGATAACGGTGGCTCCATGTTTCCACAGAGCGAACACGAGCCCGTGGGTCTCCGGCTCGGACCCCGTTGACCAGTAGCAGGCCACGAGACCGGCCATCTGAACCCACGGCTGATCGAGCAGCGTTTCGCGGACCCTGATGGCGTTTGCGCGCAGTTGTTCGGGGGAGAGGGAGGCACGCGCGGAGCTCAGCTCCCGACGCAGGTTCAGCTTGTCCACAGGTACCTCCACTAGGGTCTACTCATGGCTGACTTCGACCCTGTGACGAAAGCCGTCGTGCCCGCCGCGGGTCTGGGCACCCGGTTCCTTCCGGCGACCAAGGCGACACCGAAGGAGATGTTGCCCATCGTCGACAAGCCCGCGATCCAGTATGTCGTCGAGGAGGCCGCCTCGGCGGGGCTCCTCGATGTGCTCATGGTCACCGGCAAGAATAAACGGTCCATAGAAGATCATTTCGACCGCGCATTCGAGCTGGAGGAGGCCCTCGAGGCCAAGGGCGACGAGCACCGGCTGTCCCAGGTCCGCGAGCCCGCCTCCCTGGCGACCCTCCACTACGTACGGCAGGGCGAGCCCAAGGGGCTCGGCCACGCGGTGCTCTGCGCCAAGCAGCACGTCGGCGACCATCCCTTCGCCTGTCTGCTCGGCGACGACCTGATCGACCGCCGCGACCCGCTGCTCAAGCGCATGATCGAGGTGCGCGACACGTTCGGTGGGAGCGTGATCGCGCTGATGGAGGTGCCCAAGGAGCAGGTCTCCCTGTACGGCGTCGCGACCATCGAGGCGACCGCCGAGGACGACGTCGTACGCGTGACCGACCTGGTGGAGAAGCCCCCGGCCGACGAGGCGCCGTCCAACTGGGCGATCATCGGGCGTTATGTGATCGATCCGGCGGTGTTCGAGGTGCTGGAGAACACGCCGCCGGGGCGCGGAGGCGAGATCCAGCTCACCGACGCGCTGCGCACGCTCGCCGGGCGCGGCTCCTCGGAGGGCGGCCCCGTGCATGGGGTGCTCTTCCGGGGGCGCAGGTACGACACCGGTGACAAGCTCGACTATCTGCGGACGGTGGTGAAGTTCGCGGCGGATCGGGAGGATCTGGCGCCGGAGTTCCTGCCGTGGCTGCGGGAGTTCCTCGATGAAGTCGGTTGACCAACATCTGGCTGACATCCTGACCACCGTCCGCCCGCTGGCGCCGATCGAGCTTGAGCTGGAGCAGGCGCTGGGGGCGACGCTGGCCGAGGAGGTCTCGTCGCCGGTGCCGCTGCCGCCGTTCGACAACTCGGCCATGGACGGATATGCCGTACGCGCCGCTGACGTCTCGGACGTCCCCGTCACGCTGCCGGTGATCGACGATGTGGCGGCCGGTTCCGTGGAGCTGCGGGCCGTGGGTCCGGGGCATGCCGTACGGATCATGACCGGCGCCCCCATGCCTGCCGGGGCCGATGCCGTGGTGCCGGTGGAGTGGACGGACGGGGGGACGGTCTCCGTACGGATCACCCGTCCGGCGAGCGTCGGCAACGCGATCCGGCGGGCAGGGGAGGACGTGGGGGCCGGCGAGGTCGTGCTCAAACCGGGCACGGTGATCGGGCCGGCCCAGCTCGGGATCATCGCCGGAGTGGGGCGGCGGCGGGTCTGGGCCCGGCCCCGGCCCCGGGTCGTCGTCATCTCGACGGGCGCGGAGCTGGTCGAACCGGGCGGCCCGCTGGCTCCCGGGCAGATCTGGGACTCCAACAGCTTCACGCTGACCGCCGCCGTGCGCGAGGCGGGGGCCGAGGGGTTCCGGGCGGGGTCTGTCGGGGACGATCCGGCGGTGCTGCTCGACCGGCTTGACACGCATCTCGTGCGGGCCGATGCGATCATCACCAGCGGTGGAGTCTCCATGGGGGCGTACGAGCCGGTCAAGGAGGCCCTGTCGCCGCTCGGGACGGTCCGGTTCGAGAAGGTGGCGATGCAGCCGGGGATGCCGCAGGGATTCGGCGTGCTGGGGGAGGACCAGGTGCCGATCTTCGCGCTGCCCGGCAACCCGGTGTCGTCCTTCGTGTCTTTCATGCTGTTCGTACGTCCGGCGCTCGACAAGATGCGCGGGCTTCCCGCGGCGGTGCCGGAGGCGGTCACCGCTCGCGTCACCGGGCCGCTGCGGTCGCCTGTGGGGCGCCGGTCGTTCCTGCGCGGCGTGCTGGCCTCCGACGGCACGGTGACGCCGGTGCACGGGCAGGGTTCGCACCAGCTCGCCGCCCTGGCCGCGGCGAACGCGCTGATTGTGGTGGCCGAGGACGTGACCGAGGTGCCGGAGGGTTCCTCGGTGGAGGTGATCATGCTGTGAATGAGCAGGGTGGGCTGACCCACGTCGATGAGACGGGGGCCGCTCGCATGGTGGACGTGTCCGCCAAGGACGTGTCGGCCCGGACCGCCACGGCCACCGGACGGGTGCTGCTGTCCGGCGAGGTCGTGTCGCTGCTGCGCTCCGGCGAGGTGCCCAAGGGGGACGCGCTGGGGGTGGCGCGGATCGCGGGGATCATGGGTGCGAAACGGACGCCAGACCTGATTCCGCTCTGCCATCCGATCGCGCTGCACGGGGTGAAGGTCACGCTGGACGTCGAGGACTGGGGCGTGGCGATCACCTGCCGGGTGAAGACGGCCGACCGCACCGGAGTGGAGATGGAGGCGTTGACGGCGGTCTCGGTGGCGGCGCTGGCGCTGTTCGACATGGTGAAGGCGGTCGATCCGGGCGCGATGATCACCGACGTGCGGGTGGAGGAGAAGCTGGGCGGCAAGACCGGCCGCTGGGCCAGGGACGAGACGTGATGCGGGCGCTCGTGATCACCGTGTCGAACCGGGCGTCGGCCGGGATTTATGCCGACAAATCCGGTCCGCTCCTCGCCGACCTGCTCCGTGGTGAGGCGGGCTGTGACGTCGTGGACGGACCCCTGGTGGTGCCCGACGGGGAGGCGGTCGAGGGTGCCCTTCGTGACGGGGTGGCGGAGGGGTACGACGTCATCGTGACCACCGGAGGGACCGGGCTGACCCCCATGGACCTGACGCCGGAGATGACCGCCCGGGTAATTTCTCGGGAAATTCCCGGCATAGCCGAGGCCATCCGGCTGGCGAACCGGGAAAAGGTCCCTGCCTCCGTGCTCTCCAGAGGTCTCGCAGGCCAGGCGGGTAACACGTTGATCGTGAATTTGCCCGGATCGTCCGGTGGCGTACGCGATGGGGTCGCCGTACTCGCGCCGATCCTCCAGCATGCGGTCGATCAGGTCAGGGGCGGCGATCACCCGCGCTGACCTCGATTCCGTGATCCGTGGCGACATCGCCCCCGATGGGGGGATGATGAGAGGTGTGGATCGACTTCGTGGCTGGCCGGCGACACTGAACGACGGTCCGGTAGGCCTCCGGCCGCTGCGGCTGAGCGATGTGCGCGTGTGGCGGGAGACGCGGCTGCGCAATGCCGACTGGCTACGTCCCTGGGAGCCGAGCAACCCCGAGACTCCGCTGTTCAGGACCGGTCTGGGGCCGTACGTCTCCATGGTCGGCACCCTGCGCCGCGAGGCCAGGCAGGGCCTGGCGATGCCGTGGGTGATCACGTACGGGGGGCGCTTCGCGGGGCAGCTGACCGTCGGCGCGATCGTGTGGGGGTCGGCCCGCTCCGCCCAGGTCGGCTACTGGATCGACGGCGCGCTGGCCGGCAAGGGCATCACCCCCACCGCCCTCGCCATGGCCGTCGACCACTGCTTCTTCACCACGGGGCTGCATCGGCTCGAGGCGAACATCCGTCCCGAGAACCAGGCCAGCCGTCGGGTGGTTGAAAAGCTGGGATTTCGGGAAGAAGGCATTCGGCGGCGCCAACTCCACATCGACGGGGCCTGGCGCGACCACATCTGCTACGCGCTGACCGTCGAGGACGTTCCTGGCGGGCTTCTCGTGCAATGGCGTCGCGCCCGTGAGTCAGCCGCTCACGGAGGATCTCCCGTCGAAGAGGTTTGACGATCTCGCGACACACCGCACCGAATGCTCGTCAATTAGTGACACGCGGTCTTACGGTGCGTGACGTGAGCACATTGAAGGCGCGACGAGCACACTCGCGTCTTTGTGCTGCCCGGAGGTGGTCGTGAGCAGCGTCCTCCTCTATCTGGCCATCGTCGTGATGTGGCTCTGTGTCCTGATTCCGATGTGGCTGCGCAGAGACAAGACCAACCTCGCCGAGCTGGCCGAGCTCGAAGAGCACTACACCGGCGAGCATCAGCTGCCCGACCTCGACAACCTGAGCCCTTCGGACGCGGACGAGGACGACGGGGCCGAGGTGGAGAAGGTCGACGTGCGCCAGTTCCGGCTTCGGCGCCGCGCCATCATCGTGGCCCGCCGGCGTCGGCTCCTGTTCTTCACGGCCCTGCTGGTCCTGGCCTCGGTCGTGACGGCTGCGGTGCAGATGATCCCGTGGTGGGGCGTGGCGCCCTCTGTCGTCATCATGTTCGCGTACACCGCCTTTCTCCGCATCGCCGTACAAGTGGACCGGGAGCGGCGCGAACGCGCCCGCCGGATGCGCGCGGAACGGCTGCGGCGAGCTCGGGAACAGCGGCGGACCGCGGAGGAGGCAGCCCAGGCGGAGGTCATCGATCTCACGTCGCTGCATCCGGACGTTCTGTTCGATCAATACGCCGAGCCGCCCAAGCGGGCAGTGGGGGACTGAAAGGGTGGCGCGAGGACCCTCAAGAGTTTGCTAACCTAGTCGAGTCCTTGGGGATGTAGCGCAGTCCGGTAGCGCACTTCGTTCGCATCGAAGGGGTCAGGGGTTCGAATCCCCTCATCTCCACCCAGGTCAAAGGCCGCTTCCAGAGCATTGGAAGCGGCCTTTTGCGTTGCTGAGTGACTACAGGTCCCGGAAGATCTGGTCCACCGCTTCGGCGCGCTCCAAGAGGAGGGGGCGGAGCTTGTTGGCGGGAGACCGTTCCGGTGGCGCTGGTGTTGCGGTGCCCGACCAGGCGAGAGATGCCTCGATGGGCATGCCGGCGTCGGAGAGCATCGAGACGAAGCTGTGCCGCATCTCGCTCGGTGTCCACTCTTGGGCGTTGAGGCCGGCCTTCTTGAGGACGGCTCGGAACGAGCGGCGGACGTTGTGGGAGTCGAGTTCCGTGCCGACCTTGGATGCGAAGACGAGGTCGTTGTCCTGCCATCGGTCGCCTGCCGCCTTCTTGGCCACGTCCTGTCGCTCGCGGTGGAGTTGAGGGCTTCCGCGCAGCGTTTGGGCATGGCCAGTGTGCGGCGGGATTTGCGGTTCTTGGTGTCGCCGCCTTCGCGTACCGAGCGCCAGAGCATGACGACGGGCGGCGCAGATCCGCTCGATGGTCCGCTGGGAGGCGGCGGCCGTGGTCACCCTCGGCACGATCCTCGGTCTGGTGATCGCGATGGGCACGCCGGTGCTGCTGCATCTGACGAGCGGCAGCTCGTACCTGCGCCCTGCCCCACAGTGGTGGCTCTTCTCGCTGGTCGCGGCGGGTGCGGCCGTGGCGACGCTGGCGACCTCGGCGCTGCCCGCGCGCCGGGCCGCGTCCGTACCCGGCCTGGAGGCAGCCAGGGCGGAGTGAGCCCCCACGTCCAGTGAGCGGCCGTCGCCTCGTCGAGGCGAGATGCCGACGGCTTCCAACGGTACGGGCGGCGACTCACAACGTGCACCTTTCGTCTCGCACTGCTGCCCTGCGGGATGCCGGCTAGGGGGTCATGGCCTGGTCAGCGGAATGAGCACCTCATCGACGATGGAGGCGATCTCGCAGGAGTCCACGAGACCGCCCTCCCATACCTGGAGGAGGATCAGGCGTGGCCCGACTGAGACAATGCGCGGGGTGAGGCTGCCGGGTGCGGCTTCGCCGCGTTCGACCGCCTGGCGCAGGACGGACAGCAGTACTTCCTGGTGCGGGCGGATCACCAGCCGGTGGACCTGCTCGAACAGCTCGGGATGGCGGTGGCGGTGGGCGATGAGCGGGAGCAGCGCGCGGCCGCGCGGCTCGTCGAGCGCCCGTACGAAGTGCTCGAGCAGGGCGATCAGGTCATCGCGCAGTGTGCCCGTGCCGGGCGGCGCCGGCGGTTCGCCGAAGCCGGTCGCGGGGTCGCTCAGCGCGGCGAGGACGAGTTCGGCCGGGGTGGACCAGCGCCGGTACAAGGCCGCTTTCCCGGTCCCGGCCGCGGAGGCGATCTTGTCAAACGTCAGCTCCTCGAAGCTACTCTCGGCCAGTTCGCTCAGGACGGCCTGGAAGATCGCGGTGGTGAGGGCGTCTCCGCGGCGCCGGGTAGGACTCATGAGGACGGATTATCACGCACTTCGCCGTGCTAGCCTCCGTTAGTGAACAAAGTTGTTCCCTATTTGAGGCGGGTGGCCCATGTCCACTGACGGCAGGACAGCCTTGCGCAATGTGCGGGTCTTCGATGGCAAACGGCTCGGCGAGCCCCGTACCGTCGTCATCGACGGTGCGCTGATCGGTGACGATCCCGCAGGGACGGAGGAGATCGACGCGGCTGGGGCGGCGCTGCTGCCCGGGCTGATCGACGCGCATGTCCACCTGCACGGCCCTGGGAACCTGGCCGCCCTGGCCGCCTGGGGAGTGACGACCGGGCTCGACATGGCCTGCTGGCCGGCGGAGCGGGTGGCCTCGTTGCGCGAGGCCGGGGGAGTGGCCGACTTCCGTACTGCTGGACTGCCCGCGATCGGGCCGGGCGGCCACCACGCCCGCATGCCGGGAATGCCGCCGGAAGCCGTCATCCTGACGGCAGCCGATGCCCGGCGGCACGTCGAGGCGCGGGCGGCGGAGGGTGTCGACTACATCAAGGGCGTCGCCGAGGCTCCCGGCGAGGGCGGGCCCCCCGCGGACGCGCTGCGCGCGCTGGTGGAGGCGGCACGCGAGTACGGGCTCAAGACGATCGTGCACGCCGCCACCCCGGGCGCCTACACGATGGCCGTGGAGTCGGGGGCGGAGTTCGTCACGCACACGCCGATCGCCGGCGGGGTCCGGGCGCACGACGTGGCCGCGATGAGGAGCGCCGGCCAGAGGTCCATCCCGACGATCACCATGATGGAGGCGTTGCTCACCGCCTTCATGACCTCCGGCCCGCCGCCTGGGCGGGACCACCACCTGGGGGAGGTGCTGGGCGACGTCGGCCGTCTGCACCGGGCCGGTATTGAGATCCTCGCCGGGACGGACGCGAACGCCCAGCCGTCCGCGCCGCTGCCCGTGCCCCACGGCGAGAGCCTGCATCACGAATTCGAGCTGATGGCGCGGGCCGGAATGACGCCGGTGGAGATCCTGCGCTCGGCGACCGTGCTGCCCGCCCGCGCCTTCGGCCTGGCCGACCGGGGCGCCGTCCGGCCGGGTATGCGGGCCGACCTGTTGCTGGTCAACGGCGACCCGACCCGGGACATCACGGCCACCCGCGACATCCGCGCCGTATGGTGCGCCGGTCACCCCGTCACTCCGGCCGCCGCTCGCGAACCCTGAACCTGAGCGGCTGCACGAGCGGAGGTTTCCGCAACCGCGGCGGCGTCGAGCAGGTCGAGGCAGTACCGCCACAGGCCGGCGACGGCCCCGCAGTCAACAACGGCGCTCGACGTACCGGTCGACCGCTGGCTCAAGGGCCGCGTCCCCTACCCCCGCCACCGCTGGGCACTGGCCGACTTGCTGCCCACCCGCCTCGACGGGACAGATCGACCGGCTTCCTGAAGGCCACGTCACCGCTACCGCCCACCGTCACTCAAGCAGCATCCGCCGCATTCGCCAGGAAAGACCGGTTGACCTCGATCAGGTGATCAAGCGCTTCCCTGGCGGCCGTGAGGCTGTCGATCGTCGATGTAAGGCGGGTTCGCTCATGATTCATGACGGCCAAGGCCTGCAGGGCCTTGGCCGTGGTGGGCTCCGACATGCAGGGGACCATCTGAGCGATGCTCATGGTGGACATGCTGGCGGCTAGGAATGTCTGAATCAACGCCACCCGCTGGACGTGATCGTCGTTGTAGCACCGCTGGCCATTATCACCGAAACCGCCACGCCCCATTGTTCGCGGAGGCGCGACGGTACGTGAAGAAGTACACCGTCTCTCACCCGGTTCCCGCCGACGGCTACCCGAGCCCCGGCTATGACGGCCTCACTGAGATCTGGTTCGAAACCTGGGCGGACCATGACGCCTTCTTCGGATCGAAGAATTACAAGGAGCTGCTGAACCCGGACGAAAGCAAGTTCATCGATTTGGATTCGGTGGTGGTCATGGTCACCAAAGAAAAGGTCGTGATCTGATACGGGCTGCCGGGGGAGCTGGACGATGAGGCGGAGCCTGTCGTCCAGCTCCGCAGCGAACGGCTCAGGACGCGACCGTCATGCTTCTTCTCTGCTTGATCGTCTTGGTGATTCGGGTGGTCAGCCTGTTGCACCTCCCGACGAATCGGCCACCTCGACGCGCTCCACAGCCTCGCCGACCAGGTCGCCGGCGACCGCTACAACCCGGTCGGAATGAGCACCGTCAACCACTGACCGCTCACCCGGCGCGGATGCCGACGCCGGGCGGGTGGCTTGCTGCTCACGGCTTCACCATCGTGCGGACGAATGTGGCCGCGCGAGTCATCGCCGCGTCGGCCTCGTCCCACGAGGCGGCGAATGACTGGAAGACGTGTGTCGCCTGCGCGGTGACGTCTAGCGTCACCGACACGTCGGCCGCCACGAGCCTTGCCGCGAGCCGGGTGGAGTCGTCCAGCAGCACCTCGTCAGAGCCGACCTGGATCAATGTGGGCGGCAGACCGTGCAGGTCCGCGAACAGCGGGCTGTGCTGTTCTGCCGCGGATGCGTCGCCGAGGTAGTCACGCACGCGGCGTTCGAGGGCGGTGCGGTTCACGATGAAGTCCGCCTCGGCCCTGGCCGTCATCGAATCGCCACTGAGTGTGAGGTCAACCCACGGCGAGAACAGCAACGCCGCGGCGGGCATCGGCTCGTCGGCAGCGGAAAGAGCCGCCAGCAGGCCGAGCGCCACCCCGCCGCCGGCCGACTCGCCGGCGACCGCCACCCGTTGCGGATCGACGCCGGAGGCGATCAGGGCGCGATAAGCGCGTACCGCGTCGTCGGTGGCGGCAGGGGCGGGATGCTCGGGTGCCAAGCGGTAGTCGATGGTGATCACCCGTGTCTGTGACCTGCGGGCCAGGTCTGCGACGATCCCCAGCGAGCTGCGCGCCGACCCGAAGACATACGCCCCGCCGTGGAAGTACAGGACGGTGCCGACGCGGGGCTCTTCCGCGAGTTCGACCAAGAGGCCAGGGATCGTGTCGTAGTGGGCTTCGGTGACGATGACGTCCTCAGGGACAGGATGGTGGGACAACAGCTGCTCGAACAGGGCACGCTGTTCGTGGACCGCACCGCCGAGGTCGAGGGGGGACGACGCGCGAAACTGCCGGATGGCCTCTCGCTGCTCACGGCTCATATCTGCTCCTTGCTGTGGGTTCGGTCGGCTCTGTTCCGGACGGGTCTTGAAGGTGTGAGCTCAGACGGCCCGGGCGTGCTCAATGAGAAGGTCGGCGAAGGCGTCCGGCTGGTCGATCGGGGTGATGTGACCGCAGTCCTCAAGCAGGTGCTGGGTGAGGCAGCCGGTGATCGGTTCGAGTTGGCGGGCGGTGGCCGCGCCGATCGCGCCACCGCCGATGGCGAGGGTCGGCGTTGTCAGTCGCTGGTCCTGCGCCCAGTTCCCGATCCATTCCGCGGTGGCCGGCACCGCGCGGTAGTGGTCGAAGGCATTGCCGAGACTCGTTTTGCCCCGATATGCCTCGACGATCACCCGTGTAAGGTCTGCCGGCAGACCTCGGCGACTGCCGGCGGAGAGGAAGAAACGGACGTAGCGCTCCGCCGAGTTCTCCAGGACGTCCTCGGCCAGACCACCGGGCGCCTGGTGGAAGCCGAACCACCACGGCAGCCCCTGCCGTAGGAAGGCCTCGGCGCCGGGCAGAAGTCCGATCAACCCTTCGGACAGGGTCAGGCTGGTCACGCGCTCGGGCGACGATGCTGCCAGGGCGAATGCCGGAGTGACACCTAGATCGGTGCCGACGACGTGTGCCTCGCGGTCACCTAGGACGTCCAACATTCGGAGCAGGTCCGTGGCGATCGCGGATGCCTGATAGCCGCGGACGGCGGGTGTGCTGTCGCCCAGCCCGTGCAGGTCCGGCGCGAGGGCCCGGAAACCTGCCGCGGCCAGCCGGGGTGCGACATCGCGCCAGATCGCGCGGGTGTGCGGGAAGCCGTGCAGCAGCAGTACGGCCGGCCCCTGCCCGAGAGTCTCCACGGCGAGTTCGACCCCGTCGATCGGTATCCGGTGCACGGTCGCGCCGGGAAGGTGGGGGGAAAGAGTCTCCTGGCGCACAGGTGCCCTCCTTGATTACGCTTGGGAACGTGGTAACCGTAGGAGACCGTTCAATGAACGGGGAAGAAGGCACTTTTCCGACACAAGGTGACCTCGTGGTAACTGCCTCGCGGCAGGGGAACTTGTTCGATCCTCTGTGCCCGACACGGCTCCTGCTCGACCGGGTGGGGTCGCGATGGACGACCATGGCGGTGCTGTCGCTTGCCGCCGCCGAGGGCGAGCTGCGGTTCACCGAGTTGAAGCGCGAGATGACCGGTGTGTCGCAGAAGATGCTGGCGCAGACCCTCAGGGCGCTGGAACGAGACGGACTTGTCGATCGTCGTGTCGAGGCGAGCAAGCCTCCACGGGTGTACTACCGTCTGACCGGCCTGGGCGCCACGCTCGTCGCGCCGCTGCGAAGTCTGCGAGCCTGGGCTGAGCAGTACATGCCCCTGATCCAGCACAACTGCGACATGTTCGACGCCGCTGACCGCCCGGACGGCCACGGCTAAACAGCCGTGAGCCGACGAAGGACTCCTCCAAGCTGCGTGATACTGCGTTGGCATGGATTTCGAAAGGCGGGTGGTACACCGCCAAGATCAGTGACCTCTTTTCATCCTCGGGCGACCTCGTAGTTCTGCAGAAGAGCGATGGCCTTGCAGAGGTGGTGACGCGATCACCTGGATGTTCATCCCATGCACGCGGTGCTTGCCGGAGAAGTACGGCCGGTCGGCGGCGACCCGGTCGGTGCGGATCAGCGTGCCCTCCAGCACCAAGTAATGCACTCCATCCCGGCGGGCCTTGCGCAGCGCCTGCCCAAGCTTGAGCGAACGCGCCGACAGCAGCATCACGGTCTCCTCCACATGCCGCCAAGCGGTCGCGGTGGAGACACCGAACCCGGCCCCCAGCTCGGTGAACGTCTCGCCCTTGCGCAGGTGAACCAGCACCAGCAGGGCCTGCTGTCCCGGGTTGAGCAGCCGCCAGGCCGACTTGATCGCCTCATGATGCCGGCGGATCACTCCGGCGACGTAGTTCAGCGTCGAACGCGACAAATCGACGGCAGCAAGTTGGCAGCAGAACTGTAGGTCGTTCTGGAGTTCAGCGAGGGCTTGAGCGGCGCGCTCCTTGTCGCCTCGATCTCTGCTGGGTGACAAACTGAGTGACGATCTAGACGTACGAGCTCGGACGTTCGCGGACTCGGGGAGACGTGCGACGCAGGTCAGAGGCAATATTGGTGCTGGTGGCCATCATGGTCAAGTGGCTTCGCATCGAAGGGGTCAGGGGTTCGAATCCCCTCATCTCCACCCAGGGCCGTTCTTGAAACGGCCGGACTGAAGTTGACGGGATCCCGTCTGATCGTTGAGATCAGGCGGGATCTTGTCGTTTCAGGGGTTTCCGCATCGGGTTCGTCCTGGTTTGGGAGTGGCGGAGCGGGTGTCCGGGGAGGCCCGGGTGGTGTCTGGTCGCTGGTGGAGGACTGGGTTCGCGTCGCTGGGCATGGCGATGCCGGCTCAGGGCTGGGCGCTGCGACAAGGTGATCTGAGTTGCGCGTTATGGGATGGGTGGTGGCCGGCTCCGGCCCGTGAGTGGCGAGCGGTCGAGGTGCTCTGCTGGGATCTCGAAGGTCTCGGCGGATGCGTCGGGCTCGTCTGGGGGCTGGTGGGTGTGGCGCCAGGCGCCGAGGAAGTGGTCGTTGGCGACGGTGACGAGCAAGGCAACCAGGATGGTCTGGGCGACGCGGCCGTGGGCGAGCCGGATCTTCGGGTCACTCAGGTCGAGGTCGTGGCCCTTGAGGCAGCCGTTCAGTCCCCCCGTCATCGCCCTGACGGTGGAGTACGTCCCCCGCCACGAAGGGCTGAGGTAGGCCAGGTCCTGGCGGAACTTGTCGAGGTGGCCGAGGACGCCGGGGTGCAGGGTGACGGTCTGCTGGTGACAGATCTTCGGCAGATCGCGGGTTTTGTGGTCGGGTGCCGCGGTCAGCACGCGGGGTTTGGCTGCGATGTGGGCGGCTCTCTGCCGGGCGTCGGTGAGATCGACAGCGGCGGCGTGGCTGGGCCCGCGCTCGTGGAGACGGTCGAAGCGGGGGCAGGTGACCGACGGGGAGGTGCCTGCTGCCGGGCACTGGAAGCGGAGGGCACCGCCTGGATTCGTGCCCAAGCACTTCTTCGCCTGCGACGTCACCCGAGAAGGCCCAGATAGTGCTCTCCTCGGAGCATCGAGACACACAGTGGCTGCCGTATCAGGCCGCATACGAGTCGCTGCGTTACGACGACGACAAGACAGCGCTTTGGGAACTCGACCAGCGGATTCACCGCCGAGACCTGCCAGGCGCCCCATAGCAGGCGACGTACTGCAGCAAGCGTCCACTCGTCTGCCCCCCGTCGACGACGCGGCAGTACGGGAAACGATCACCACCCTTCGGGAAGCGATCTTCTCGACCCCTGTTGTCCTCCTGGTCGGCCCTACTCGTGAACACCCCATCACTGAGCGGGTGGCCTCGGCCCGTCGCAATCGGCCGTCACCTGGCACATGGAGCTCGGCACGTCTACGTATACATGCCTCGGTACGTTTACCTGTACGCCGACAGCACGTCCCCTGCCGACGCGGCCACGGCGCGCGACCCGGGCACGGCGATCCAGCGCCAACTTGTCAAAGGGCACGGAGTACGGATCATCCGATAGAGGGCGTGCTCCGCGCACGATGGATGCCCTAAACGCCAGCCTTCCTGACTCCCGGCTTCTCCAACGCGGGACATGTTCGCCTACTTGGAATCGGCCACGCTCGCGTTCAGCGGCTTCATCAGATCCAGCGTCTGGCCGTCGCCGATGGCGGCCACCTGGTGAATTACCCGCGCAATTAGCTAGGTTGCCCTCACCTCGTCCGATTCTCACAGGGAAAGTGGCAGCCATGCGGCAACAGCACAAGACCTTCCAGGCGATCGAGGTCGGCGACGGCGGCGACGGGCGGTGGGCCGCCTACGCCCGGGCCCTGTGGCAGGACATGGAGGGCCTGCTGACCGCGGAGGGCCGGACTACGGAGGGCGCGGATCGTGTTCGGGCGCTGTTCCGTGCGCACATGCCGGAACTGGTGCCGGTTCTGGACCGCCTGGCCGGCCAACTCGACCGGCCCGAGGCGGAAGTCTTCCTCACCCACGCGGCACTGCGGCCGTTCTCCCAGGCCTGCACCCAGATCGGCCAGAACGGCACTCTGCTGCGCAACTATGACCTACGGCCCGATCAGTGCGAGGGGACCATCGTCTCCTCCTGCTTCCTGCGCCCCGTGATCGGGATGCAGGACATGCTGTGGGGCTTGCTGGACGGGATGAACGACGCCGGTCTCGCGGTCTCGCTCACCTGGGGCGGACGTTCTGTCTACGGACGTGGCTTCGCCATTCTCATCCTCGTGCGCTACCTGCTGGAGACGTGCGACACCGTCGATGAGGCGGTCGACAGGCTGCGGTCCCTGCCGGTCGCCGTCCCCCAGAACCTCACCCTTGTCGATCCCAAGAAGGCGATGACGGTGTTCGTGGGACCGGATATGCCACCGACGGTGGCACCGGACGCCTGCGCCTCCAATCACCAGCACCTGCCGGTGACCGACGAGCAGGAGCGGGCCATGCGGACGCAGGAGCGGCTGCGAGCCATCCGCGCCGCGGGCGCGGACGTGGCGGCGATGCTCAAGCCGCCGCTGTATCGATCCGTCGACGAGCAGGGGACGGTAACGCTCTACACCGCCCACTACCGGCCCGCCGAGGGCCTTGTGACGTACTACTGGCCCGGTGAGTCCTGGCAACAGTCCTTCGGCGACTTCACACCCGGAACCCGCACCGTGACCTTGGGCCGGGCCAGCTGAAAAGCTTTCCGGACTCCTGCTCACCCCTGCACGAAGATCTTGCAGAACATGATTTCACTCACCGCAGACAAGCCCTCCCTCGGCTGGCCCTGCCACGGGGCAATCCCCCTGAACGGTCAGCGCCCGGGCTGCCTACGCGGGAAGCGATCATTCTCTTCTCGGGAAGCGATCTTCTCAACCCCTCTTGCGCCCCAGGCCAGCCCTATTCGTGAACACCCCACCAGGGGCCGTTCTTGAAACGGCTGGCAGTTAGTTGACGGGATCCCGTCTGATCGTCGAGATCAGGCGGGATCTTGTCGTTTCGAGGGATTCCGAATCGGGTTCGTCCTGGTTTGGGAGTTGCGGAGCAGCTGTCCGGGGAGGCCCGGGTGGTGTCTGGTCGCTGGTGGAGGACTGGGTTTGCGTCGCTGGGCATGGCGATGCCGGCTCCGGGCGGGGTGGTGCGACACGGTGATCTGGCTTGCGGGTTATGGGATGGGTGGTGGCCGGCTCCGGCCCGTGAGTGGCGAGCGGTCGAGATGTTCCGCTGGGATCTCGAAGATGTCGGCGGATGCGTCGGGCTCGTCTGGGGGCTGGCGGATGTGACGCCACTGGTCGAGAAAGTGGTCGTTGGCGACGGTGACGAGCAACGCGACCAGGATGGTCTGGGCGACGCGGCCGTGGGCGAGCCGGTTCTTCGGATCACCCAGATCGAGGTCGTGGCCTTTGAGGCGGGCCGTTCAGTCCTTCCGTCATCGCCCTCGCAGTGGAGTACGTCCCTCGCCACGAAGGGCTGAGGTAAGGCAGATCCTGGCGGAGTTTGTCGAGGTGCCCGAGGTCGCCGGGGTGCAGGGTGATGGTCTGCTGGTGGCAGATCTTCGGCAGATCGCCGGTTTTGCGGTCGGGTGCCGGGGGCAGCACGCGGGGTTTGGCCGCGACGTGGGCAGCTCTCTGCCGGGCGTCGGTCAGGTCGACCGCCGTGGCGCGGATAGGCCCTACCTGCGGAGACGGTCTTTCAGCTCCGCGTCCACCCGGACGGGTGGCAAGGTCGTTCGGTCACGCGTCATGGACGGCTTCCTTCCTGTGTCATGGAGTTATCGAGAGGCGCTTGCCGGTTGTGCGGCGGTGCCGCACAACCGGCCGCGTAGAACGTTGCAGCACAGCGTTCTACGCCTCATCCATAGCTTCCAACGAAGAGATGAAGTCGCCAAGGTGCTGGTCGGTGATTCGGCGGAGTTTGCCGATCTTGATGCTCTTGAGCTGGCTGGTACGGAGAAGGAAGTAGACCTGTCACGTCCGATGCTCAGCATCTCTGCGACTTGTTTGTCGGTGTATGCCTGTATACGCATCCCCCTCTCGTTCGTGGTGGTGCGGCTCTCTTCCTTTGCGGGGCCTCCGCGCACAGTCGCTGGTTACGGATTGTGATTGTCCGTCCGTTCGTCCGTCCGCGTCTGCCGCGCCCTATACGCGCGCAGGAGCGCGGATATGAGATCGCCGATGCTGACCCCGTCGTCAGGGGCCTGCCTCAGCGCAACCATCAGGGCCTCTTCGGACTCCCCGTACGGCGGTGTCGCGGGCATGCCGGGGCGATGGCGGTGCGGCGCTCTGAGAGGCTTGCAGCGCCTCGTGCGCCTCCAGGGCAGCGGCGGAGATCGCGTCCAGCGGGGGGTGGTTGGCGCGTGCCGTTCGGCGGTGCGCTGCACGCCCTCATCGTCGAGCAGGGAGGTTCGCCCGCGTCAGGGCACGTCGTGTTCCGGTGCGCTGATCGGGAACTTGCCGGGGGCGTCGAGGCGGTGGGCGTGCCATCCGGCCTTGAGCATGCCTTGACCGAGGATGAGATCCACGTCGCGCTGCTCGCGCACGCGGAAGGACAGCCGGATGCCCATCTGAGAGCGCACGGCACCCTTGCCCATGGCGCGCTGTGACGGGCGTTGGGTGGCCGCTACCAGCGTGACGGCAGGGGGCGGCCCCGCCGTGCGATGGAGCCGGTGTAGCGCTCCGCGCCGGGAGCTTCCTCGATCAGTTCGGCGTACTCATTGATCAGGACGATCAGGGCGGGAGCGTCGGGGCAGGGTTCCCAGACGCGCAGGCCCTGTTGGGTGAGGTGATCGGCCCGACCGTCGAGGATGGCGACGGCATCGGCCAACAGCGCGTCGGCCGCCTGTGGCGTGGTGGCCATTCCAGGCAAGATGGCCAGGGCATCAGTTCCATGCCGCGCTTGAGGTCGATGCCTTAGATGATCGCGTCGGGGCAGGCGGTGAGGTCGCCCAACAGGACGTTCACACCGCTCGACTTGTTCGTCGCTGCCAGCAGCGATTACGGTCGCGATGATTTCTGGCGTCTCGTAACTGTGGTTAGCTTTATGCGGATCTCAAGCGCGGCAAGTAGAGCAGCGTGGTCTTGATGACCAACTGCCATTCCTGCTCGTCGCGCAGAAAGCCTTGCTGTACGCCAGCGGCTAGGCGTTGCGAGGTGATGCTTCGCGCCAGAGCGGCCCCCTCGTCGAGGCTCGGCACGGTGGTCAGGGCCTGCATGTAACCCTTCACAACCCAGTTCCCTTGAGCCGAAAGGTGATGATCGCGTAGTTCCCACACTAGGGCAGTCGGCGCAGTGGAGTGCACGGGCTTGGTGGTGTCGCCGGACGGGCCAATGATTGCTTTAGGCCTGGTGCCGATATTCAGCGCATGATGACCGCGCTCTTGACGATTTTGTCGTGCAGGCATTGGCAATTCGGCTTGTCCCACAAGCACCACAGGTGATCCAACACCAAAAAGATGCAGGATATTGTCATCACTACGTGCGACAGATGACGGGTCAACGCGCGCCAGTAGCCGAGATTGCCATCATGGTATTTATCTGCGATGCCAATACGAACGACCCTGATGCGACAGATGAGCTTGCCTGCTGTACCACCCCACGTCGCCGTCATGATCGGCGAGTAGGTCAGGGTCAGAAGTATCAGGAGGATGGACCTGGCATCTCTTTCGTCTATACCGTCGAAGACGTAAAGTAGAAGTTGACTCACAGCCAGCAGTAGGGCAGCAAAAACGACGCAGTCGATCAGAAAAGCAACCAAACGTAAGCCTTGCGATGCGAGAGATGGGGGCAGTTCGCTCGGCTGGTCATGGAATGGCGTGCTGGGGGCGTTCACGGCATCTCCCTGTGCGTGAGGCCAGTGACCGGTCCGGGTGCGCGCAGGCCGGGGCCTTCTCGGAAGACCTTATCGTGGTCTTGACGCTTCTTGACACCGGTTACAAAGAGTGAATGTGCACTGCTGACTCAGAGGCAAAGGAAGGCCACCGCCGAGTGGTGGTGGCCTGGTGGTTGAGGTCAGTCGTGCTCGGCACCGCATTGAGTCGGGACGGTGCCCGGTAGCCACGGCCACGAGTCGCGATCGTCGTTTGGGGGGCGCTTGCTCGGGCCGGGGATGCCCGGCCAGCATCGGCGTGACTATCCTTCGGGTGGTGGCCAGGTCGCTCAGTAGCTCTTCCAGGGCCGCCACCTGCTCACGCAACGACTCAGGTTGCCCGCGGACAGACTCCTCATCCGCAGCCAGTTGCTCCAGCAGCGATGCTTCGCCCAACGTCATGCTCGACCTCCACGTACTGGCGCTGTGCGCAACCTGCAAGAATTCATGACTGCACAGAGTCACACAGTGCCTGCAAAACGTAACTTGAGCTGGCTTTGCAGCTCGCGTGAAGAGACACATCTGCAACAGGCCCCTCACAGTCGAGCACAGCTCCACCTTCACGACTGCAGACCGCCGGAAGGCTCGACAGCGGTGCTGCATCGGGCGGGCCCAGTAAGATCGCAAACTGCTCGTTGAGGATGAGCCGCCGCCAGCGACGCAAGGTGGAGGCTCCGGCGGCCTGTGGACGGGGAAAGAAGAGACCATCCAACGCCAGGGAGTAATCGCTGAGCTGTCACGCTCCCGCTGTTCGGCACATTCAACTGCATCGCCTCTCAGATCGGACCCGTCATATGCGCCAGCCCTACACCGTCCTCGTTTTTCCTTTTCGGACAACTGCGGGTATGCCGGAATACGCTCTCTTCCAGAGAGCGGATGATTCTCATTGGCAGAGCGTGGCCGGCGGCGTCGAGGAAGGCGAGGATCTGGAGAGCGCGGCCCGTCGCGAGTTCGCCGAGGAGACCGGTCTGCCTACGGTAGGACCGCTGTTCAAGCTCGACATGGTAAGCGGAGTAGAGAAGAGTTGCTTTGCGGTGAGCAAGCTCTGGCCCGAGAACGTCTATATCGTGCCCAAGCACTTCTTCGCCTGTGACGTCACCCGAGAAAAGGCCCAGATAGTGCTCTCCTCGGAGCATCGAGACACACAGTGGCTGCAGTATCAGGCCGCATACGAGTCGCTGCGTTACGACGACGACAAGACAGCGCTTTGGGAACTCGACCAGCGGATTCACCGCGGGGACCTGCCGGGCGCGCCATAGCAGGCGAAGTACTGCAGCAAGCGTGGCCGGTTCGCCTCAGGTCGAACTGGCGAAGTTGAGACGTGATGTGCCACCGCCTCTGCCGCGCCAGGTCAGCCCGTATGAACACCCATCCAGTCGTCTTCCCCGTCGTGTCGACGAGCATCGGGCGGCGGCAGGGCGGCGCGGCCAGTCCGGGAAACGAACATTGTCCCATCGGGAAGCGATCTTCTCGACCCCCATTGCCCTCCTGGTCAGCCCTGCTCGTGAACACCCCACCAGGGGTCGTTTTTGAGACGGCTGGACCGAAGTTGATGGGATCCCGTCTGATCATCTGATCAGGCGGGATCTTGTCGTTTCAGGGGTTTCCGAATTGGATTCGTTCTGTGTGGGGCCGGTACCACCATCTTTGTGATCTTCTGAGTGGCAAATCGAGGGGTATGCCTTCCGCTCAGGCGGGGGGTGTTCCTTACCCCGGTTCGGGGGCGTGCGAGATGGGATGGTGAGGTCCGCGCTGCCTAAATTTTCCGCATGAATCGTCAGACTCGATGGGCAATGCTCGCTGCCGGAACCGCGCTCTCGGCCGTGGCCGCGCACGGTCGATGGGAAGTGGCCGGCGCGGCATGGGGCTATCTGATCCTGTTATTACGGTACTCCCGCACAAGCCGGCCTCTACCGGCAATGGGAGGCATCGCACTCGCTACCACGGTGGCCACCACATTCTGGCTCTACGAGAGCGGGCTGCCAGTATTCAGCCCAGTCTTGGCGCTCTCCCTGGTCATGGCGCTGGCGGGCGTGGTGCCGTACGTTCTGGACCGTCTGATCGCGGCGCGCTTGCCCGGCGCGTGGGCCACGCTGGTCTTCCCCGCGGGGGTGGTCAGCGTGGAGTACGCGCTCGCGAGCCTCAGCCCGGTCGGCAACATCCTGAGCTCGCTGGCCGCCACCCAGCACGACAACCTCCCGTTGCTGCAGGTCGTCTCGGTGACCGGTGGCTACGGGGTCAGCTTCCTCATCGCATGGTTCGCCGCCGTCTGCAATCACCTCTGGCAGGACGGCTTCGCTTGGCGGCGGGTGGCACCCTTCGGAGCCGTGCTCGCGCTGGTGCTTGCCGGAGGAAGCCTGCGGTTGGCATTCGCGGCGCCCGCTGGTGAAACCGTACGGGTGGCTGGGGTCAGCCCTGCGCGTTCGGTCCTGGAGACGTCCAACAGGGCCTTGAACGGTTACCCCTCGCCAGAACAGCTTGCCGGCGCCGACCCCGACATGGTTCGGCGGGTATTCGCTCCCGTTAATGACTCCCTGCTGGCCGCCACCGAACGGGAGGCCAAAGCCGGAGCCAAGATCGTGGTCTGGCCGGAGGCGGGTGGTGCGGCACGCGAGGCCGACAGGCAGCGGCTGATCGACGAGATCGCCGCGATCGCCGCCAGGACAGGCAGCTATGTGAACGCGGGATTGATCGTGATCACGGGCGCGCCGCCGTACATGCGCAACGAGACTGTCCTCGTCGATCCGAGAGGGAAGGCCCGATGGACGTATGAGAAGGCCCGCCCGGTGCCGGGCCTGGATCCGTTCAACCCCGGCGACGGCAGGGTGCCGACCGCGGACACGCCGTTCGGCCGCCTGGCCAATGTCATCTGTTTCGACGCCGACTTCCCCGTGCTGATGCGGCAGGCCGGGGATGTGGATGTGATGTTGGTGCCGTCGAACGACTGGTACGGCTTCGGCGCCGCGCATACAGAGAAGGCAGGCATCCGGGCGGTGGAGAACGGGTACTCGCTGGTTCGTCAGGCGAGCAACGGCCTGGCCGCTGTCTTCGATCCCCACGGCCGAACGCTCACCTCGGCGGACTACTTCACGACCACGCAGCAGACGATGATCGCGCATGTGCCTGTCGCCGGTAGTCCGACGGTATATGCGCGGGTCGGCGACGTGTTCGCCTGGCTCTGTCTCGCGGCAATGGCCGCCCTCGGGGTCGCGGCCATGCGCGCCAAGCGGCTGACCGTCGCCCCATCCGGGAAACGATCAGAGTGAACTCGGGAAGCGATCTTCTAAGCACCTCCTTCCTCCCAGGATGGACCCACTCGTGAACACCGCACCCAGGGCCGTTCTTGGGACGGCTGGACTGAGGTTGACGGGATCCCGTCTGATCACCGCGACCAGGCGGGATCTCGCCGTTTCATGTCCTGTCGCAGCGAAGACTGAGCATTGTCATCGAAGGTCGATCAGGACTACGGTGTCTCGCCGAAGGTTAAGTGACTACTTCACTCACAACTTGTGGAGAGCCTTGCGCCGATCTTCGCGGGGAGAAGGCCCACGCCTGGATGAAGGGCCCGCGGTCCTCCGCTCAGGTCATCGCAGGCCCGGCATCAAGCTGGACCGCCGGTTCCGTGACGGCCTCCTCCAGCGCCGGCTCCTGACCGACTGCGTCCGGATGGGGGTCAACGTCGCGTTGCTGGAGATGCTCGGCGAGGTCAGGACATTGCCTCGATAGTCATGGCCGCCGACGGCATGGACTGCTCCGCCGACACTTTAGGCGGGTACGCAACATCATCTGTTCCAGCGACATCGCAGTACTCGAGAGCGAAGGTCCCGTCACATCTTCGGGCCTTCGGGGCTGAGCCGGCACGGCATGGCCTCCCACGATGCGCTGCTCATCGATGACTCGGCGACCGACTGCGCCGCCTTCCGACAGCGGACAGGAACCGCACTGCCCTGGCGAACGGGCGCCGACGACTCGCCGAGGCTGCAGCCGCGCTGAGCCGATGGCTCGACGCGCCTGCCGTCCGGATATCGCCTGCGCTGCCGTCGTCGTGAGCAGATGCTGGCGGCATCCAAGGCGGAGAGCGACCTCACCGACCCGCACGCAGGGCCTGAATGAACCAGCTGAACAGCGGTGCCATGCTCGGCGGCACCGGCCAGCCATTGATCACCGCGAGCAGCTGCAGGTAACGCTCGGCGAAGGGTTCGTCGGCCGCCTGCAGGCGGTTCAGCATCCAGTCCCGCAGGTGGGCGTCGTCGGCGCGGCCGAAGGTCTGCGCGTATCGGGTGGCGAGGGCGCTGACGATCGCGGCCGCCTGCGGCGAGGCGGGGTCCACGCCCGCGGCCAGCGCCGCGCCGACGCGGTCGCGGACCTCCTCGGTGAGCTCGTGGTGCAGCCCCGTGGTGTCGCCCTGGGCGCGTTCGGCCGCCTGGTATTCGGCCAGCCGGCGGACCGCCGCGCGGAACTGCGGGTCCTGAACCAGTTCGGCCAGCTCCACCCAGGCGTCCACCTGCGCGGGATCAGGGTCGTCGGGCAGGTCCGGCATGGCCGAGCGCATCATCGCGACCCACTCGGGATTGGCGTCGAGATCGCCCAAGACCTCGTCGATGAAGTCGGTGACGAGGCGGTGGCGTTCCTCGTTGGAGAGTTTGGCGAGCCTGTGCATGAGTTCCGTCTCCTCTAACGTCGATCCCCTTCTGGCCACCGCGCGTAGCACGGCCCGGCGCAGCCGCAGGATGCGGATCTGCACGTCCAGGGCCTCGGCGTACTCCTCGGCGACCTGCGCCACCGGAAGATCGCGCTCCAGCAGGCGCTGCACAGTGGAGAGATCGATCCCCAGCTCGCGCAGCGCGCGCACGAACTCCAGCCGGGCCAGCGCGCCGACGTCGTACAACCGGTAACCAGCGGGACTGCGGGTGGTGGGCGGTACGAGCCCGCGGTCGGAATAGAACCTGATCGCTTTCACCGTGAGCCCGGTGTGCCGGGCCAGGTCTCCGATCGTCAGCAGCACGTCGCCGTCCATGCGCACACTCTGCCGTCTCCCCTCAGGGGAGACTCAACCGCAGAAGCCGGGATCTTCACAGCATGTGAAAGATCAAGGGGCCTCTGCGACCCTGATCTCCACTCACAAGATCGACGCGATGCTCAGCTTCACGAGTGGGGGTGATGGTCAGCGTCACCGCTCGGCCGGGTGCCCGACGACGGAGGCGACGTACTCGAAGCCCGGGATCTCGAGGAGCCAGCCCGGGAAACGATCAATCATCTCCATCTCGGGAAGCGATCTTCTACGGCTCCCACTCACTACACCTCACACCCACTCGTGAACTCCCCACCCAGGGCCGTTCTTGAAACGGCCGGACTGCAGTTCACGGGATCCCGTCTGATCATCGAGATCAGGCGGGATCGCGTCGTTTCAGGGGTTTCGAGTCGCGTTCGGGCGTCTCTGGGGCCGGTGTGGTGGGCGCCGGGGGAGGCTCGGGTGGTGTCAGGCCGCTGGAGGAGCACGAGAATCGCGCCTGCCGGGGTCGGCGGGTCGGTGGCGTTTTAAGCGTCGAGTCCAGTCGTGGTCTCGTCCGGTGCGAGATCGGGCTGGTGGGCGTGCCTCCAGACATCGAGGAAGCGGTCGTTGGCGACGTTGACGAACAGCGCGATGAGCCGCGTTTGGGCGACACGGCCGTGCGGCGGGCCGGTTCTTGGCTTCGCCCAGGCGCGGGAGCTCAGCTGTACGAGTAAGACTGCGCGCTGCAGCCGGTGATGTAGGGCCCGGGGTAAACCTGTTGGGTGGTGCAGCCCCAGGTGGCGTTCAGGGTCGTGGCCCAGGAGGGGATGCTGATCGCCGGTCCGTTGGTCCAGCCGACCTGGTCCCACTGGTGACCGCCGCTGCAGATGGCCGACACGCTCACCGCGGTACTCCCGCCGGGCAGGCTGATCGTGAACGACCAGGAGTGGTTCGCCGGGTTCGCGACCATCGAGCTGTAGGGCACAGCCACGCCGTATGAAGGAGGTGCGGAGCCGACCGAGACGTACGAGGCGTACCAGTCCCGGGTGTCGCCGGAGTAGTCGACGTTGAGGCAGTCCACTGTGCCGTTGAGCGTCAGGGCTGAGGCGGCGGCGGGCTGCTGCATGGTCACGACCATCGCGGCGGTGGTGGCCAGCATCGCGCCGACCGCCAGTGCCCGGCGGGTCAGGTTGCCAGCAATCATGGGGTCCCTTTCTTCGCGCCGTTGACTGTGGAGATTTCACCGGAGTGCCGGCCCGCCATCCGCGAGCCGCGCCGCCCTCATCGGGGTGAGGCCGACGCGCAGGCCAGGTCCGAGGACCGGTATACGTCGGTGGAGCTGGTCGAGTGTCGGGCTCATATGAAGCTCAGGTGCAGGTGATGGTGATGGGCGTGGTGGCGACACGCTGGGAGAAGTCGGGCGCTCCGCCATCGAGGTTGGCGAATCCGTAGCCCATGACGTGGTAGTTGCCGGGCACGCACGACACCATGTTGATCTTGTAGGCGTAAGCCACGTTGCTCTGGTAGGTCTCGGCGTAGCCCAGATAGGTGCCGTCCCGGTACAAGGAGAGGTATCCGCCGATGAACGAAACTTTCTGGTTGCAGCTGACCTCGACATAGGCGTAAACGGAGGTCGTGTACAACTGGATCGGGTTGCTGATGGTGATAGCGCAATTGAGGGCCGTGGCGCTCATGCTGGACGCGGTCGCCGCCTGAGCGGGGGACGCCCCGAGCACCAGGGCCGCCGCCGTGCCTAATGCGAGGATGCGCATTCCATGAAGGGATTTCAAGGAGCCATCTCTCCCTACCGCCCGATGGCAATCCGGAGCGCGCGGGCCACG
The DNA here is from genome assembly GCF_040654115.1 of Nonomuraea sp. NPDC050786. NCBI lineage: Bacteria > Bacillati > Actinomycetota > Actinomycetes > Streptosporangiales > Streptosporangiaceae > Nonomuraea > Nonomuraea sp. NPDC050786. Next base: position 362,636 of record NZ_JBFAHJ010000004.1, on the reverse strand, counting down.
CGCCCGAGACGAGGCAGGACATGTCTTCCCGAGGGGAGGATCACACAATGGCCATGGACCTGACAGACCCACATGGAGCACCGCCCTCCGAAACAAGCGGTGAATCGCGGTTTCCGCACAGTCCGTAAAGGGGCGGCGACCTCGCCCCGCGGAGTCAACAGGCTGGTCGCAGGACATGTGACGCCGTGCGATGTGGCGGTCGGGCCCGCGTCCTCACAGTCGTCCGCGCGACGGTGTTAGTGAAACTTTCAACACGGGGACGCCTGGCGGCGAAGCGGAGGACGAGTACGCGCCCGGGCCCCGAAGGAATTGGCCCAGGATCCGCAGGCCTGGCCCCACGCGAGCATGAACGGGGACATCGCCGCCGAGCCGGCGAACCGGGTCGACATGGACAGGCGCGAGACCGCGGAATGGCGCAAGGTCCTCGCGGACCTGGAAGCCGCCGCTGCGACCTTTCATCGTGCCGTGAATCTCATCAGCTGAGCCAAGGAGGTGTTGGCCGGCGGTCATGCGGGCCCTGAGGCCGACTCGTTCGACTCCGACGAGCCACGACCGCCCTCGCGGCGGCGGTCCAGGTGGTCGAGTTCGTGGGCGCCCAGCCGGGCCAGAGGAGCTTGCCCTCCTTGGCCGCCATCGCGAGCGCGGCCCGGAGCCGACAGGCTCGATCAGCCGATCGGTGGTGCGAGGTATTCCAGCGCATAACCGTCGCCGGAGGGGGTTACGCGGGCGATGCCGGGTGAGTCGAGGTGGGCGCCGGCTACGAAGTGGTGTGGTCGGGTCAGTTGTTCGAGGAGGGTCGCTCGCGCGGCGCGGGCCTGGGACTGGTTGCCGTCGAGCTCCCAGGACACGTTCGGCTGATCGAATTGGAGCGTGGGAACGTGAACGGTGTCGCCCCAGACGAGAAGGTGACCGGTGCCGCTCCTGACGTCGTAGACGGTGTGACCGGGTGTGTGGCCCGGTGTCGGGATCGCGGTGATCCAGTCGTTGATCGCGACCTTCTCCGACACGGGTACGACCCGGTCGCGGATCGGCTCGAGCCGCCCCGTGAACACCGAGATGTCGCCCGCGCCGATCCACACGCGCTCGAGTTTGGTGAACGCCTCTGAACCGTCCGGCGCGATCAGGCCGCTCACGTGGTCTTCGTGCTTGTGGGTGATGGCCACATCGGTGACATGCGCGCGGTCGATTCCCGCTTCGTCGAGCGCGTCGTAGATCAATCCCATGGTGGGGTCGTGCCAGGCGTTGGACGCGCCGGTGTCGATGAGGACCGACCGCGTGCCGTCGGTGACGAAGAAGGCGTTGACCGACAGCCGCAAGTTCTCGCCGGCCAGCGGGACGGTGGCCGGCAGCTCATCGAGCGGGCGCCCGTCCTCGTCGCGGAGCCGTGTCGGCGGCATGTCGATGTACCCGTCTCGCAACGAGATCACCTGCAGATCGCCGAATTCGAAGGTGGCATGGTGCCGGCCACTTGAGATCAAACGCATGGAACCCTCCATCGTGTGTCTCCTATAGAAGATGTAATCTTCTTTAGAAGAGACCCTACACTATGGCCAGCGAGGTATCCATCGATCGAGGAGCACGGTGGTCGAGCAAGACGCAAACGCGGCCCAACCGCAGCACGGTGACGACCTGGCCGGCGCGTTCGGCGGTAACGTGCGGCGACGCCGCGAGGAGGCGGGGCTGACGCTGGAGCAGCTGTCCACACAGTCGTCGGTCAGCCGGGCGATGCTGTCCAAGGTCGAACGCGGTGAGAAGAGCCCGACGATCGGCGTCGCGTCCAGGATCGCCCACGCGCTCGACGCGTCGCTCTCGGACCTGATCGGTGCGCCGGCTGCTGCCGCCTCTGGTGTGGCCATTGTCATGCGCAAGAACGATCGCCCCGTTTTCCGTGACCCGGAAACCGGCTTCGAGCGGCACATGGTGTCAGCGGCCCCGGGCGCCGGAAAAGGCGAGATGGTCGTCCACTACCTTCCCGCGCAGGTCTCCACCGGGCTGCTGCCCGCGTATCCGCCGGGTACGGAGAAACAGCTCGTGGTGCTCGAAGGCACCCTCACCGTCGCGATCGGCGGGATCAGCGAGACCCTGAACACAGGCGACTCGCTGTTCTTCCAGGCCGACGCGGACCACGGCTTCGCCAACCGTACGAACGCTCCCTGCGAATACATCATGGTCATCTCGCGTAGAGCCTGACCGGCCGCAGCGTGCTGGACAAGCCTGTCCTGCAACACACCGCCCCGTCCCGTACGGGGCGGGTCAGTTCCTCGCGCGCGATGGACAGTCGTCCCAGGCGACGCTGCACCCCGGACAGCCCGCTACGGCCTACCTGCGCGAGCACTATTGGCAACTCCGCTCCAGCCACCATGGCTCGACGTTGCCATGTGCTGGACCGTGGACCGAAGTTGCCGGGATCCCGTCTGATCATCGAGATCAGGCGGGATCTTGTCGTTCAGGGGTCCGAAATGGGGTTCGTCCAGGTTTGGGGCCGCAGCCCAGGTGGCCGGGCGGGCCCGGGTGGGGGCAGGCCGCCGGTCGAGGTCCACGTTCGCGGGCAACCTCACGGGGCGGAGCTTCCGGGTCTTAGGGCGTGGACGCGGCTCGTCACCAGGCGGCGGCTGGGGCGCCAGGGATGACGTCGTGGAACGCGCCGCTTTGGGGACGGTAGACGGCGAGCTGTCGCACTTGCCCGGTCTCCACGTTCACCGCGTAGGTGATGTGGCGGTTCTCGTTCCAACGGTCCGACGGGGTGGTGGCGAGCGTGACCTCGGACGCATTCAGCCAGGCGCCGAGGGTGAGCCCACGACTGTCCTTCCGCAGGCCGCGCATCGTCACCGTCTTCTTGGCTTTACCTGTCTTGGCATCGAGCACGGTGATCGTGCCGTCATAGCTGTACGGGTACGGGCTCTGGTCCCGCCGCAATGCGGCCAGGCCGGAGCCGTCAGGGGCAAGCCCGCTGAAGCGTGTGTACGCCTCACCCACCGCGATGGGGGAACCGCCGCCGCCCGTCAGAGGCATCACCCAGATGCCTGGCTGCTGGCCGTACTTCGCGTCCCGGGTCAAGGTCACGGTGGCGCCGTCGATGCTCCTGGGATCCCACCCCATCGGCAGGGGCAGCGTGGTCCTCGCTCGCATGTCGATGATCAGGCCGTCGGCCTTTCTGGACGGATAGCCGGTGAAGGCGAGGTAGCGCCCGTCGTCGGAGAGTTCCAGGCGCGCGTTGCCGCCCAGTTCTGCTTCCGTGATGGCGACGGGCGCGGCCTGCTCGGCGCCGCTCGCCAGGTCTCGTACTTTGAACGTCCTGGCCGGCCGGCTGTAGTAGGCGATGATGCGCCCGTCACGGCTGATCGCCAGCGGGTAGAAGCTCTGTCCGCTCTTGTAGCCCAGGGCTTGGGGTACGTGGTACGTCTCGCCGGCACGGGTCACCACGCGCCACCCGCCGTTCCTGCAGTCGGTGAGGACGGGGGCACTGCTGTGGCAGAAGGTCCGGTAGGCGTAGCTGAGCGGCCCGACGCCTCGGCCGGGCAGGTCGGCGATCTTGCCGGTCGCCGCTGCGACGATGGTCCGGTCGGGCTGCGACGGTCCGATGCCGGGAAAGACACCCAGTACGACGCCGGTGAGCACCGCCAGCCCCGCCGCGCCGGCCGCGCCGGCGGCGGCCATGCGGGCCCGCCGTCTGCGCCTACTGCGGGTGATCGCCCAGTCGGCCAGGTTGATGGCCGGGGCATCGGCTGCCACATCGTCCAGCGCCTCGCGCAGCCTGTTCATCGGCGCGCCTCCTCGGTCTCAGTGAACAACTCGGACAGCTCGGGCGCGAGCGTGCGCAGGCGGCCGAGCGCATGGTGGGTCTGGCTCTTGACGGTGCCAACCGAACAGCCGAGGATCTCCGCGGTCTCCCGCTCGCTGAGATCTTCATAGAAGCGCAGGACGATCACAGCGCGTTGGCGGGGCGTGAGCCTGGTCAGGGCCTTGTGCAGGACGATGCGGTCGATGGTGGCGTCGTCGTGGGCGTGGCCGCGTTCCGGCGGGTCGGCGCTGGGCGACTCCCGCTGTTTGCGCCGCTGCCAGGAGATGTACTGGTTGATCAGGGCCTTGCGCGTGTACGCCTCGGGGGTGCCGTGCCGGATCAGCCTGGGCCAGTGTCCGGCGACCTTGAGCAGGACACTCTGCATCAGGTCCTCGGCGAGGTGGGCGTCTCCCGTGAGCAGGTACGCGCTCCGCATCAGCGCTTGCTGGCGCGCGAGCACGAACTCGCGGAAGCCGTCATATCGATCCAAGATGGCGATCTCCTCTCACCGGTACTCACGCCCGCGAGTGGCGGACAGGTTGGAACCGATCTGGGGAGAGAACCTTGGCGGCTCCTGAAGCCTGCGGCGCGGTCGCGCAGCAGCACACTGCGCGGCTCGGCGCCGCACCCATCCGTCGCCTTGGAACACCCGGCTCGCCGGCGACCGCCCGGCGCCGAGCCTGCCCGAACAGCAGGCCGCGATGACTCACATCAGGCGGAGGCGTAGTCGGCCAGGGCGGGCTCCAGCAGGTCGAAGGCCTGGGTGGCTTCGGCGGCGACGGTGTGGGCGATCTGGTCGTTGGGGTGTCCGGCGAGGGAGAGGGTCTGGATGCGGTGGAACAGCACGCGGTGCACGGTGCCCAGCAGGGCGGCGGCGGTCTGCACGGTGATGTCGTCGGGCTGAGCGGCAGTGACGTCGGCCAGCGCCTGGGCGAGATGCTGTTCACGCTGGTCGTGCAGGCCGCGCAGGCAGACGGTCAGGGTGGGACTGTCGGCGATCATGCGGGCGAACTCCTGGCCGGAGAATCCGGCGACCGGGTCCTGGGCGGCCACGGCGTCGGCGAACGCGCGGCGCAGCGCTGCCAGCGCTGACTCCCCTGGGCGTCGCGCGGTGACGGCACGGGCCAGGGAGGCGGCGAACGCCTCCTGATGGTCCAGAGCCAGGTCTTCCTTGCGCGGGAAGTAATTGGTGACGGTCTTCTTGGCGACGCGGGCGGCGGCGGCGATCTCGGCGATGGTCGTCTGCTCGAAGCCCTGGGCGATGAAGAGCCGGGTCGCGTGGTCGGAGATGAGCTGCCGGGGTCTCGTGCGTGGTCGAGTTCGCTCGTGTGCCCCGGTCGCAGCAGCCCGAGCGCGCCCCGCTGCACGGCGCCGAACTGCGTCGTCCGCCGTCCGACCACAGCATCCGTGCGTCGCAGCAATCCCGGGGCATGCGCGTCGTACCCCGGCGCCGCAGCTACTGACCTCACCCCGCCCCCACCCCCACCCCGCCGTACCAGAGGAGACTCTGTGCAGTTCATCGCTTCCACTGCCTCGCTGACCGTCGACGACGTCGCCGCCTCCCAGGCGTTCTTCACCACCTACCTGGGCTACACCGTCCAGCAGGCCGCCGACGGCTTCGCCTCCCTGTCGCGCGACGACGCGATCGACATCGTCCTGCTCGCCCGCGGCATCGAGGTGCTGCCGCCCGAGCAGCGCGACCAGCGTGCCAGCGGTCTGATCCTCGCCTTCACCCTCGCCGGCGGCCTGGCCGAGCAGGAAAAGCGGCTGCGCGACGCCGGGGCGCGGATCACCATGCCGCTGCGCCGGGAGCCCTGGGGCGAAGCCTTGTTCCAGGTCACCGACCCCAACGGGGTGATCGTCCAGTTCGTCGAATGGGCCGCGGCGGGCACCCCATCGAAATGATCAATGCGCCTTGTCTCTGATCTCGGCCCCTGCGGGGCAGCGGTAACCTCGCCCTCCACCATGACCGGCCCGCCCGACCTCCCTCAGGAAGGAACCTCTCTTGACGCCCGACCCGATGACCGTGCACCCACTGCCCGCCCACGAGCGCGTGGTCTTCCTCAAACCGCTGGTCAGCTCGCCGACGATCACGGTGGGTGAGTACACCTACTACGACGATCCCGACGGCGCGACCGGCTTCGAGCAGCGCAACGTGCTGTACGCCTACGGGCCGGAGCGGCTGATCATCGGCAGGTACTGCGCGATCGCCGCCGGCACCCGTTTCCTGATGGCCGGCGCCGACCACCCGACAATGGGCGTGTCCACCTTCCCGTTCACCATGTTCGGCGGCGAGTGGGCTGAACGCACCCTCGACATCGTCACCGGTATGCCCAGCCGGGGCGACACCGTGGTCGGCAATGACGTGTGGTTCGGCTACCAGGCCACCGTCATGCCCGGGCTGACCATCGGCGACGGCGCCGTCATCGCGGCCGGCGCCGTGGTCACCGCCGACGTCCCGCCGTACACGATCGTCGGTGGCAACCCGGCCAGGACCATCCGCCGCCGCTTCGCGGACGCCGACGTCGAACGACTGCTGCGAGCCGCCTGGTGGGACTGGCCCGCCGACCTGGTGACCGAGCACGCCCGCACCATCATGGCCGGCACCCCGGCCGACATCGCCCGCATCGCCGCCGAGCATGGGCTGGAGAAGAGCCTTTGACCCATGTGACCATCGCAGGAGGCAAGTCGCGGACCTGGTCGCCGGCGGCCGGATCGGCCGTCTGGAGTCGGCGATCATGGTGGCCTCCGGCGCCTCGCTGGCGGCGCGAGCATCTCCCCGGAACTCGCCTGGAGCACCGACCCGGCGGGCGGAACCACGGTGCTGACGATCATGGCGGGGCATTTCCTGCCGGTTCTGGAGGAGCTGGCGGGCCGGCTGGTGGAGGTGACGGCACGACTTCCCCGCCTCCACGACCAGGTCGCCCTCTCGGGGACCGGCCGGACCGTCGTCAACCGGGTGCCCAGCCAGGTACTGCTCCATGGGCTCCTCGACAGCGGCGCCACCGCCTCGGTGGCGGTGCACGGGGGCACCGGGAGCCCCGACGGTTTCTTCATCAAGCTCGTGGGCTCCGAGGGCACGCTGACCGTCACGCCGCCCAGGCCGGGCACGTACATGCACTGGACCGACTGGGACATCCGGTCCGGCAGCGGCGAGCACGTGGCCGTGCCCGATGCGTACCGGACCGTGCCCTTCGACCCGGCGGCCGGACCGGTGGCCAACGTGGCGGCGCTCTATCAGCAGGTCGCCCGGGCGCTCGCGGAGGGGCGCCCCGCCTACCCCGACTTCCACGCCGCCGCGCGCCATTAGCGGGTACTCGCGGCGATCGAACGTGCTGCGGCGAGTGGCGGGACGGAGCAGATCTCATGACCGGCCCCATGGACGCGCGGGATTGTCGGTTGCTCATGGCAGCCTGGGCCGATGCCCTCAATGATCTCAGGCTTCGATGAACACACGGTCCGGGTGGACGGGCTTGACCTCCATGTGGCTTCAGGCGGCGAGGGGCCGCCGCTGCTGCTGCTCCACGGCTTCCCGCAGACCCATCTGACCTGGCGGCATGTCGCTCCCGCGCTGGCAGACCACTTCCGCGTCATATGTCCCGACCTTCCCGGCTACGGGGCCAGTGCTAAGCCGGCGGGTGGCCACGAGCAGTACGCCAAGCGGGTGACCGCGGCGACCATGGTGACGCTGATGCGGCAGCTCGGCCACGAACGTTTCAGCCTGGTCGGCCATGACCGTGGAGCGCTGGTCGCCTTCCGCGCCGCGTTGGATCACCCCGACGCCGTCAGTCACCTGGGCGTGATCGACGTCATCCCCACTGCCGACATGTGGGAGTCGCTGGCGGGCGTGGGCGGCGTCTTCGGCTTCCACCTGTATTTCCTCGCGCAGCTCAACGACCTGCCCGAGCGGATGATCGGCGCCGACCCCGACATGTTCTTCGGCTACTTCCTCGACGCCTGGGCCGAGGCCGGTACGTTCGACGCCGAGGTCCGTGAGGCGTACCTGGCCGCGATGCGCGATCCGGAGACGATCCACGCCATTTGCCAGGACTACCGGGCCAGCGCCTTCGTCGATGCGGCCCACGACAGCGAGGATCGGCAGGCCGGCCGGCGCGTCAAGGCCCCCACCCTGGCGATCTGGCAGGACCCCGGCGACATGGTGCTGCCGTTCGACCCCTCGGCGATCTGGCACGGCTGGGCGCCGGATGTCCGCACCCTGATGCTGCCGGGCGGGCACTTTCTGCCGGAGACCCAACCCGACGCCGTCACCGCGGCGATCAGAGACCTGATCAGTTGATCCCTGTCTTGGTGGGCAGTGGGGCATCGTTGTGGGCGGGGGTCGCGGTGATGTCCCGGCGCGGCTGGGCCAGGGCGGCGGCGATGGCCACCGCGCCGACCGCGCACACGGCGGCTGTTCCGTACAGCGCGAGGTGCAGGGCGTGGGTGAATCCGGCGGCCAGCGTGGCCGGGTCGCCGCCGGACAGGTTCCCTGCGGCCACCTGGGCGGCCAGGGCGGGAGAGCCGACGCGGGTGCCGATCAGGCTGACCAGGACCGCGCCGAACACGGCGATGACGATGGCCTCGCTGCCGATGCGCATGGTGTTGAGGAAGCCGGTGGCCATTCCGGCGCGCTCGGGCTCCACCAGGCTCATCGCCATTCCGTCGCCCACGCCGAACGACACCCCGGCGCCCAGGCCGATCAGCAGCAGCGGCCCGGCGATGACGGTGATGGGGGTGGAGGGTCCGATCACGGTGAGCCACGCGTTCCCTGCGGCGAACATCGCCAGCGACGCCGTGATCAGCGCACGGGCCGACACACCCCGGTTGACCAGCCCTCCGGCCAGCGGCGGGGCCAGCAGTACCGGTCCGGTCATCAGCAGCAGCACCGTCCCGGCGCGCTGGGCGGACAGGCCGCCCGCGCCGACCAGATAGGTGGGCAGGTACGTCAGCAGCGTCACGAAGCCGAAGGTCGTCACCACCGGCACCATGCACAGCGCCAGGAACCGGCGGTTGCGCACCAGCGAGAGATCCAGCAGCGGTGCGGCCGAACGCGCCTGCAGGGCCACGAAGACCGCCAGCAGCCCCAGCCCGGCGGCCAGCAGCGCCAGCACGCCGGGACTCGACCAGCCCCACTCCGGGCCCTGGACCGCGCCCAGCACCAGCGCGCCCAGCCCGGCGACGAACACCACCGCACCCATCACGTCCAGCCGGGGGCGCTGCTGGGCACGTGACTCGGCGACAAATCCGACACCCGTCAGCACCACGATCAGCAGGAGCGCGTGCAGCCCGAAGGTGGCGCGCCAGCCCAGCCCACTGGCCAGCCAGCCCGACAAGGTCGGCCCGGCTGCCAGGCCGAGGCCGGCGGCACTGCCGAGCGCCGCGAACGCGCGGGTGCGCGCCGCGCCGTCGAAGGTGGTGGCCAGGATCGCACCGCCGCAGGCGAACACCCCGGCCGCGCCGATACCCGACAGTGCGCGAGCGAGGTCCAGCAGGGCAATGCTCGGAGCGGCTGCCGCGGCCAGCGAGCCGATGGCGAACAGCCCCGCGCCGGCCGCGAAAGTCCGGCGGCGTCCCACCAGGTCGGCCGTGGATCCGGTGACCAGCATGAACGAGGCGAACGTCAGGTTGTAGGCGTTCATGACCCACTGCAGCGGCGCGCCCGCGGTGTGCAGGTCCGTCCCGATGCCGGGCAACGCCACGGCGGCTCCGGAGATGGACATCGGCACGGTGAGGAAGGCCAGCAGCACCACCACCAGCGTGATCGCCGGACGGGATCGTCCAGGGGGATCGGTTGTCACGGGTTCAGGCTCCTTCAGAGGATGTACGACCGGCAGGGGTGGCCACTTGAGCGACATTGCCACTAAGTGGCATTATCTGTCAAAGCGCAACAGCCTCTCGGTGGTAACCTCAAGGTGTGAGTGATGACCTGCGCGACCTGCCGCTACGCGAACGCAAGAAGTTGCGCACTCGCCTGGCCCTGGCCGAGACCGCACTCCGCCTGTTCACCGAGCGTGGATACGACGCCACCACGCTGGACGACCTGTGCGATGCCGTGGAGGTGTCCAAACGAACCTTCTTCCGCAACTACCGGTCCAAGGAGGACGTCGCCCTCGCCGCCGACAGTGACCTGTGGTCCGCCTACCTGGACCACGTGGGCACCCGGAAGATGAACGGCCCACTGATCGAGGCGCTCCGCGTGGCGTTGGACACGACGTTGAGCACCATGGACCCTGACTGGGATCGCCGTTTCCTGGCCGCCCGCGAGTTGTCCGAAGCCGTCCCCGCGCTGCAGGCACACAGCCTGGGCTACTGCCACGACACCACCCGGGCCCTGGTCGAGGTGGTGAGTGGCCGTTCTGAAAGCGACATCGACGAGGTGCGCCTCCGTCTGACCGTGGAGATCTTCGTGGCGGCCTGGCGTACGGCCTCTCTGTGCTGGACGGCGCAGGGCGGCCACGGCGGCCGCGAGGCGTTGGCGAAACTGGTCGAGGAGACCTTCGCCGAGATCCCCGCCGCGCTCGCCGCCTCCGCCTAGCCATACCCTCGCATGTAAACGATATGTTCAAAACATAAAGTTGACATCGCTTCGTGTGTTGCGGCAGCGTAGGCCCATGCCTACGAACGCCGATCAGCACTCCGACCCCTTCACCCCTCCGCATCCGGAGCAGGCGCGCGCACAACGCGTGCACGCGTCCCTGTTCCGGATCGCCGAGCGGCACGCGGCCACCGACGAGCAGCGCCGCCGGCAGGCCCATGCGTCGGCCATCGGCCCGCACGAAGCCGTCAGGCTCGTGGCGTTCCTGCTCAGCGGAGCCGCACGGCTCGACGACGGCGAGCCGGAGGTCGATCACGCCGACATCACCGCGGCGTTGAGCCTCCTCCCGCTGGTGCGCGGGGAGCTGGACGCGCTGGAGGTCGGCTTGCTGGAGATGGCGCGCGGCCGCGGCATGACCTGGCAGGAGATCGCGTTCGGGCTCGGGCTCGGCACCGCACAAGCCGCCAGGCAACGCCACGAACGCCTCGCCGACCGTGCCGAAGGCCTGAAATAGCACGGGCTCCTTGTCCGCCGGGATCGAGGCCGCCCCAGCCCCACGCCGCCGGGGTGGCCGAGTCCGAGACCAGGGGCGGCTACGCTGTCCCGCATGCGGAGCTTAGCGGCGACGGGAGAGCGGGTCTCGCCGAACCAGGCCGAGAAGCGGCAGCAGATCATCGAGGCCGCCAAGGCCGTGCTGGCCCCCTCGGCGACCCGATGCCCGCCATGGGGCGCTGGCACCATGAGCGGGAAGAGATCATTCGCGCCACGGGCATTCCCGACACGTTCCTCCGGCCCGGCGGCTTCATGACCAATGCCTTCGACTGGCTGCCCACCGTCCGCGAGGGAGGCTTCGTCCTCGACCTGGTCGGGCCCGGCCAGTACGCGCCGATCGATCCCGCGGACATCGCCGCCGTCGCCGCCCTCGCCCTCACCGAGGACGGTCACCAGGGCGAGGCGTACGTCATCACCGGAGAAGAGATGTTCACCGTCGCCGAGCAGGTCCGGGTCCTCGCCGCCGCGGCCGGCCGGGACATCGAGGTGCGTACGGTGGCCACGCCGGCAGAGGCCGTCCGCTCCCGCTTCCCCAACGGAGCGCCTCCCGCGCTCGCTGACGCCATCGTCGAGGGATTCACTCTCATGCGTACGGACACCGTCGGGTTCCGCACGGACACCGTGCATCGGCTGCTCGGGCGCAAGCCGCGGACGTTCGCCGACTGGTGCGCTCGCAACGCCCATGCGTTCCGACTCCCCGCCGCCGGCTGACTGCGGGTACCTTCATCCTTCCCCCTGGTTCTAAGCCCTGGTGAGCCAGGTGACCTGGGCGCCGTTGTCGAAGGACTCACGCCGGGTGGGGGTGAACAGGGTGGGGCGGAACTGTCCGGAGAACATGGGGATGCCCGTGCCCGCCACCACGGGATAGCTCTTGAGGATGATCTCGTCGATCTCCGGGAGCAAGGACGCGGCGAGCTTGCCGCCGCCGCAGAGGTAGATGTCCATGTCGGTGTCCTCGGCCTTCAGCCGCCGGATGAGCTCGACAGGGTCGCCCGTCTCCACCTGCACCGTGGGGTCGTCGATCGTCAGCGTGCTCGAGAAGACGTACTGGCGCAGGTGGGCGTACGGGCTGGTGGTGGGGACGTCCAGGGCCGGCTCGTACGTGCCGCGGCCCATCACCAGGGTGTCGAAGACCTTGTTGGGCACACCCTCGAGGCCGACGAGCTTGCGGATGTGGGTGGGGAGCGTCTCGGGGTAACGGTCGTTCATCCAGGTGGCCATCTGGTCCGACACGGGGTAGAAGTCGAACTCGGCGTTGGGGCCCGCGATGTAGCCGTCGAGTGAGACGCCGATGTAGTAGACGAGCTTTCGCATACCAGTCACTCCCGATGTAGTACTCTGTTTGTAGTGCTTTGAACGTAGTACTACATTTGGAGTGGTGTCAAGTGCGGAGAAATCCCGAGCGGCGGCAGGCGCTGATCGACGCGGCCATCGAGGTGCTGGCCAAGGAGGGAGCGAGGGGGCTGACCTTCCGGGCCGTCGACGCGGAGGCGGCCGTGCCCCCGGGCACGGCCTCCAACTACTTCGCCAACCGCGACGACCTGTTCACCCAGGTCGGCGGGCGCATCTATGAACGGTTGCTGCCCGACGAGGCCACGATCGCCCGCAGCCGGGAGGGCGTACAGGACGAGACTCGCTATGCCGAGCTCATGCACGAACTGGTGGATCGGGTCTCCGCTTTCAACTCCGGCTATCTCGCCCTGCTCGAGCTCAGGCTGGAGTCCACTCGGCGCCCTGAGCTGCGCGCCGTGCTGACCAAGCGCATCCGCGAGGACATCGACGCCAACGTCGGCCACCACGCCGCCTCGGGTCTGCCCGGCGACTCGACCTCGGTGGTGCTCCTCTACCTCGCTCTGAACTGGCTCATCGTGGAGCGGCTGACCCTGCCCGACATCTTCACCGAGCAGGAGGTCCACGAGTTGGTGGACGCCGCCGTGCGAAGATCGCTGAACGCCTGACAGGCGCGGGAGCGATCTCCGCACAGGTCGTCACCGTGCAACTGGCTCGTTCCGTCCCATCGGCCGGGCACGCATTCCTAGCGACCGGGCCGACAGCAGCAGGGCGGCGGCGAACGCCAGGGGGCCGATCGTCTGCGGGATCTGATGGTGGGCCACTCCGATCGCCGCGTCGGCGAGTTGGACCGCGCCGTTCAGCGCGAGGACAAGGCCGAGGGGACGCCAGGCGCGTGCTGCCAGCAGCCAGAGCAGGGCGCCCAGCAGCACGACGCTGCGAGCCGCCATGTACGCGGCGTAGGTCCTGGAGGCGGCCTGATCGCCCCCAGGCACCAATCCTCCTGGGTCCACCAGGCCGGACACGGCGAAATAGCCGGACGTCACCACGGTGAGAAGCGCGACGAGAGCGCCGAATCGGCGAGCAGTTAATGAGGGGACCGTATCATTCGCAAGCCGAATCATATGGCTAGGGTAACGTTGCTCCGGTGACGGCGGAAGAGTCCTTGACCCACTCGGTGAGTTTCCTGCTGAGCAAGCTGGGCCAGGAGGCGAACGGCCGGTTCGCGGATCGGCTGGCTCCGCTCGGGCTGCGTCCCCGGCACTGCGCCGTGCTGGAGCTGCTGTCCGGAGGGCCGCTGGCGCAGCTGGAGCTGGCCAGGGTCGTGGGTGTGACCCCGAGCGTGGTCGTCGACATGCTCGACGAACTCGAGGAGCTCGATGCCGTACGACGGACAAGGGATACCGCGGACCGACGTCGTCAGGTGATCGAGCTGACCCCGGTCGGCAGAGAGCTGCGACGCCAGACGCTCGCGCTGGCGCGGCAGAATGACGACGAACTGCTGAGCACGATCAGTGCCACCGAGGCGGCGGCCCTACGTCAGGCTCTGGGCCGGATCGCCACCGCGACCGGCCTCATCTCGAAGTGACGCACAACGAAGCGGACCTCGGTCACCGCTCCGCCATCGTCAAGCGTCCGGGTCCGAGCCAGTCGAGTCGGCGAAGCCCTGCTCGGCGAGGATCTTGTTGATGCGAGCGCGGTGTGCCTCCTCCCATGCGTCGAGGGACTCGCCGGCCTCCTTGGCCAGCTTCGCCCTGGCGGCGGCGAGCACCTCGTCCCGGCGCGCCGCCGGCGTGACCACGATGCCCTCCTCATCGGCCACCACGATGTCGCCGGGATTCACCCGCACGCCGCCACAGCGCACCTGAATGTTGAGCGGCTCGACGGCCGACTTGGTGCCGGGGATGGGAATGATCCCTCTGGCGAAGACCGGGAAGCGCATGGTGCGCACTTCACCCAGGTCGCGGATCACCCCGTCGGTGACGATGGCGGCGATTCCGCGACGTTGCGCGACAGCGCACACGTTCCCGCCGGCGAGCGCGTAGTCGACGTCGCCCGACTGGACGACGATGATCGAACCAGGCTCCGCACGATGGATGGCGGCGTGCAGCATGAGGTTGTCTCCGGCCGGGCACCGGACGGTGAACGCCGGCCCGGCCACGCGCGGAATGTCGGACCACAGCGGGCGAACACCGATGTCCATGACCTGCTCGCGTCCGAGGATCTCGGCGAGCATGGTGGAGGGTACGTTCCCGAACTCGGCGAAGTCGTTCATCTCTTCTTCCTGGCTTTTCGAGTCGTGGGTCGGCTGTTGCGGCTATCGCGTGGGCCGGCGTGCCTGTCTTACTTCACGGTCGATTGCCCAGGCGTCCGCCACGGGGCCCACGTGCCGGAGCTTGTCGGGGTTGATCACCAGGCGGATCGCCTGGATCTGCCCGTCCAGTACATCGAGCACCAGCGTGTTGAGCACCTTGCCGTCCCGGTCGCGGAAGATCGCGCCCGGCTGGCCGTTGACCTCGTGCGGCTCGCCCGTCACGCCGATCAGGGCTATCCGGGGGAAGACGGAGGCGAGCAGCCGCGCCACGTTCCGGGCGCCGGTGACGGCCTTGGCCAGCTGCGGGGCCTTGCCGCCGCCGTCGCCGACCATCGATACGTCGGCAGCCAGGAGATTCTGCAGGCCGGTGACGTCGCCTTCGCGGAGGGCGTCGAAGAACCGCGACGCCAGTTCCTCTCGCTCCTTGCGGTCCGCCTCGAAGCGGGGCCTGCCTGCGGCCATGTGGCGCCGCGCCCGTACCACCAGCTGGCGGCAGGCCGCCTCCGAGCGCCCCACGGCCGCCGCGACCTCGGGAAAGCCGAAGTCGAACACCTCCCGCAGCACGAAGACCGCCCGCTCGAGCGGGCTGAGCCGCTCCAGCAGCAGCAGGGCCGCCATCGACAACGAGTCGGCCAGCTCCGCCGACCGCTCCGGGTCCTGGTAAGGGTCCGTGAGCAGCGGCTCGGGGAGCCACGGTCCGACGTACTCCTCGCGCCGGACGCGGGCCGAGCGCAGCACGTCGATCGAGATCCGGGTCACCGCGGCCGACAGGTACGCCTTGGCCGACTTTGGCTCGGTCGGGGCGGACTCGAAGCGCAGCCAGGTCTCCTGGACCGCGTCCTCGGCCTCGCTCACGCTGCCCAGAATCCGGTAGGCGATCGAGAACAGCAGCGGCCGCAGCTCCTGAAACTTCTCGGCCCCGCCCATGCCGGCTCCTCCTCGAAACGCTGCCGGCAGGAACCGTAGCGCAGGTGCCGGCCGAGCCTCCTCTTGGCCCCTTGGGTTGGAGCAGCCGCGCCCCGTCGGCGCCGCCTATGAGGTGGCTCACACCGTGTCACAGCTGAGCGCGGTCCCTCGTCTTAGAGGGCATGACGAACTCAGAGCAGACCTCGGTGCTGATCACCGGAGGCAACAAGGGGCTCGGTTTCGAGACGGCCCGGCGGCTCGGCGAGCAGGGTTGGACGATCTTCCTCGGCTCGCGCGATGAGGAGCGAGGCCGGGCGGCCGCCGCCAAGCTGGCCGACGGTGGCGCGAACGTGGTCATGGTCCCGCTGGACGTCACCTCGGAGGAGTCGGTGGCGGACGCCGTCCGGCTCGTCCGCAAGCACACCGACCGGCTGGATGTTCTGATCAACAACGCCGGCGCGCCGGGAAGGGTCATCCCACCCGCGGACGCGACGGCTGACGAGATTCACTCCGTCTACGACACGAACGTGTACGGACCGGTCAGGGTCACGCACGCGTTCCTTCCCCTGCTGCAGGCGTCCGACAACCCGCGGGTGGTGATGGTGTCCAGCGGCGGCGGCTCTTTCGCGGTCGTGACCGATCCCGACCAGCGCGTCTCGAAAATGCACGAGCTCGCCTACAGCTCGTCGAAGGCGGCGCTGAACATGATCACCGTCCGGTACGCCCAGGCGCTCCCGAAGATCAAGTTCAATCTGGTCACTCCCGGGGAGGTCGCCAACCGCAAGTTCACCGCCACCGACATGAACCATCACACCGGCCAGCTGACGGTCACCGAGGGCTCCGACCCGATCGTCGAACTCGCGATGCTCGACGCCGACGGGCCGACCGGGATCTTCATTGATCGCCTTGGCCCCGTCGGTTGGTGACCGACGTGCCGCCCGTCACCCTGGGGTCGATGGGCGGCGCAGCCGGCAAACGCGCCGCGCCGGAAGCCGTTCGGGGGCAGAGGATCGTCTGCCCCCTGGAGCCGGAGGTCGAGGGTGGAGCCGGGCGGTACGTTGACGGAAGTCGACTGGGAATCGCATCGCCCCGCGGTCTTCGGGGCGGCCTACCGCATCCTCGGCAGCGTGGCCGACGCCGAGGACGTGACGCAGGAGGTCTGGGTGCGCGCCGCCGCCGCCGACCTGTCCGAGGTGCGGGATCTGCGGGCCTGGCTGGTGACCCTGGCCGCCCGGACCTCCTACAACGTGCTGAAGTCGGCGCGCGTCCGCCGCGAGTCCTATGTCGGACCCTGGCTGCCCGAACCACTGCTGACCGGCCCCGACGCATCGGCCCAGGTGCTCATGGACGAGTCGCTGAGCACCGCGATGCTGGTGGTCATGGAGAGGCTCACTCCCGCCGAACGCGTCGCGCTGGTGCTGCACGACGTCTTCGACTTCCCGTTCGGCCGGATCGCCGAGGTGCTCGGCGGCACGCCCGCCGCCGGCCGCAAGCTCGCCTCCCGCGCGCGGGCGCGGGTCGCCGAGGTGACGGAGCGGCCCCGAGCGTCCAGGGCCGAGACCGAACGCGTGCTCAAGGCGTTCAAGGCGGCCGCCGACGCGGGGGACATGGCCGCGCTGGTCGGGCTGCTGCACCCCGAGGCCGTCTATGTCGCCGACGGCGGCGGCAAGGCGACCGCCGCGCGCAGGCCGGTCCGCGGCGCCGGGACGATCGCCCTGCTGGCGGTCAGGCAGATCGAGATCAGGCGCCCCGACGCGTTCCGGATCGTCGAGGTGAACGGGCACCCGGCCCTGGCGACCTACAGCGGCGGCGAGCTGGTCTGGCTCGACACCGTGGAGATCGCCGACGGGCGGATCACGACGTTCAGGAGACTGGTCAATCCGGAGAAACTCGCCCGCCTCGGTCACATCTGAACCCGCCATCTTGTCTCCCTGCCGAACCATCCCCCGGATGAGAGAAGGACGAGACAGTGGCACATGTTGTGATCATCGGAGGCGGCTTCGCGGGCGTGTGGAGCGCGGCGGGAGCGGCACTGGCACGCGGGGACGCGGATCTGCGCATCACGCTCATCACGCCGAACGAGCACCTGGTGCTGCGGCCGCGCCTGTACGAGCCGGAGCCGGACCTCGCCAAGGTGGAGCTCGGCAGGATCCTCGCACCGATCGGCGTCGAGCACCTGCGGGCCTCGGTGAGCACGATCGACACCGCCCGCCGCGCGGTGGTGGCCGACGGCGAGGAGATCGGCTACGACCGCCTGGTGCTGGCGGCGGGGAGCAGGCTCGTTCAGCCCGAGGGCCTGCCCGGCGCCGAACGGCTCTTCGACATCGACACCCTGGACGGGGCCCGGCGGCTCACCGAGCACCTGCGCGGCAGGCAGGACTGCTCTGCCGTGGTCGTCGGCGCCGGGTTCGTCGGCCTGGAGGCCGCGACCGCACTGGCCGCACGGGGCCGGGTGCTGCTGGTGGACCGGTCGGAGGTGGTCGCGGAACCGCTCGGGCCCGGCCCCCGTGCGGAGATCGAGGCGGCACTGGACGAACTGGGCGTCGAATGCCGCCTCGGGACCACGGTGACGGAGGTCGGCGACGGATACGCCGTCCTCTCCGACGGCACCAGGGTGGAGGCGGACGCCGTGGTCTGGTCCGTGGGGATCAGGGCCAGCGAGCTCACCCGGCAGATCTCCGACGAGCTCGACCACCTCGGCCGGGTGCCGGTGGATCGGCGGCTGCGCGCCCTTCCCGAGGTGTTCGCCGCCGGGGACACGGCCGCGGCGGCGTACGACGCCGAGCACACGGTCATGCAGGCCTGCCAGCACGCCACCCCGCTCGGCAAGGTCGCCGGGTACAACGCGGCGGCCGACCTGCTCGACCTGCCGCTGCGCGACTTCACCCCCGGCCCGTACGTCACCTGCCTGGACCTGGGCGGCGCCGGTGCGATCTTCACCCGGGGCTGGGACCGCAGGGTGATGGCCTCGGGCGCCGCCGGCGCGGACGTCAAGAAGCGGATCAACCAGTACATCCACCCGCCGGTGGACGACGCCTCGCAGATCCTCGCCGCCGCCGACCGCGTCTACCTCGAGCTGCCCTTCTTCCCCCGCGACGAGGAACGCGACGAGGAACGCGACGAGGAACGTGACGAGGAACGCGACGAGGAGCCGGCGCTGTCGTGACAGGCCACGGCTACCGGCCCGTGAACAGGTAGTTGCGCCGCCGCGTGCTCACCTTCTCCGTCCGGCTCCAGCGCGCGTGCTGCCAGACGTGCATGCGATAGCCGCGCTCGATCAGCGAGCTCGCGACATCGGCGGCGGTCTGACCGTACTTGTCGAGGTGGCGATCCTCGATCTCGATCAGCAAGGTGGGCCGGTGCTGCGCGATCGTCCACTCGGCGCCCTTGAGCACCTCCGGCTCGAACCCCTCCACGTCCACCTTCATGAAGTCCACCCGGGGGATCTCGCGCAGCTCGCACACGCGATCGACGGTGTAGATGGGCACCTCCAGCGTCCTGGTGGTGGTGAACCGTCCCGGATGCTTCAGCCCCTCCTGAACGTGCGCCCAGCCGTGGATCGGCAGGCCGAAGCGGTACGGCAGCCTCAGCTCCAGTGCGACGTCCGGCGTGGCGCTCCCGCCCTGCCGGGCGCGTACGAGCCAGGGCACGGCGGCGTAGCAGAGCCCTGGTCCGGACCACAGCCCGAGCACCGTGCCGGCGGCGGCGTACCGCAAGGCGCGCCGGCGGGCCGTGGCGGCGGTGCCGAGCAGGAGGCCGAGGGCGGTCGCCGGGCCCAGGGCGAGCGCTTCGGGCAGCAGGCCAGGCGGCGCCGGCCGTAGCATGCCCTGTTCACCCGCAAACACGGAGGTGCTCATCGTGTCCACGCCGCTATGGCCCGAAGAACTCGTCAGCACCGGCACCGAACGTGAGGTGCTGGAGGCGTTCCTCGACTGCCATCGCCGGCAGATCAAGGCCAAGGTCGCCGGGGTCTCCGAAGCGGACGCGCGCCGACGGATCGTGCCGTCCAGGACGACCCTGGCAGGGCTGATCAAGCATCTGACCGCGGTGGAGAGGAACTGGTTCCAGCGTCAGCTGGCGCGGCGCGATCCCGCCGACATCCCCGGCAACTCCCGCGGAGACGACCAGAGCTGGGAGTTGAGCCCCGACGACACCCTCGACAGCCTCATCGCGGAGTACGACAGGGTGTGCGAGGAGAGCAGGCTCGTCGCAGCGGGATTCACACTCGACGACACGGTGCCGTCGAAGCGACTCGGCGAGATGTCACTGAGATGGATCTACGCCCACATGATCGAAGAGACCGCCCAGCACGAGGGACACGCTGACATCCTGCGCGAGCTCATCGACGGCACCACCGGCCTGCAAACGTAGGCCGGCATTCAGGGTGCGGGTCCGGTTCGTACGGCAGACCGATAGGGTCAGAACGCGCAAAAAGATCAGATGGGTTCAAACGGAACCGTGCTCCGCCCCCTGATCGGCCGGCTCGCACGACAGGAGAGACGATGATGTATCCCCCGCCCAACTCCGGGCCGGGGCTCCATCCCCCACAGCCGCCCTCCGGGCATCCCCACCCGTACGCATCCGGACAGCTGCCCCCGCCACCCCCGCAGGCAGAGCCTTACCAGCACCAGCACCAGCCCCAGTACCAGCACCCACAGCCGCCGGCCGGGCCGGCGCGGCCCCCACGTAAGGGCTGGCGGGTCGCCCTGGGCCTCGTCGTCGCGGGCTTCGGCCTGCTGGCCATGCTCGGCGGCGGCGCGCTCATCGCACACGCCTACTCCAACAGTCAGCAGGTCATCCACAACTCGGCGTACTCCAGGGAACTGTGGCGCAACGTGCCCGTCGAGAAGCTGTTCCCGCCGTACCTCGGCCGGGAGCACCCCGACAAGGGATACGCCTCCCCGAACAACGAGCGCGGCTGGACCAGAGCCGCGATCTCCACCGACACCTCCTGCCGGACGGCGCTCTCCGGCGAACTGGCCCGGACCGCCGCCGAGCGGGGCTGCGTCGCGGCCATGCGCGCCACGTACGTGGACGACACCGGAGGGACGGCCGCCACCGTGGCTCTGGTCGCCTTCCGCGACACCAAGGCCGTCCTGGACCTGGAGGACGTCGTCCGTGATGCGCAGGAGAAGCCGGACCACGCGGTGCGCGCCCTCGCCGCGCCCGGCACCCAGTGGAAGGACTCCGCGCGCACCGGGAACGGCGGCCGGCTCGTCGGGGAGGCGCCCATGTTCGTGGCGGTCACCACGGGGCCGGCGGACGGCCGCAGGCCCGGACGGCTGCCCGAACCGTGGGGCAAGCGGGCCTATCCGCAGCAGGAGGACCGTGAGGCGTGGGCGTACACCGCTCAAGGGCTCGCGGAGAGCCTCGCCACCCGGCTGCGCGCCGAGTCCAGGAAGGTGGGGGCATGATCCGCACGCTGGCAGCGTTCGCGCTGGTCGCCGGCCTGGTCACGGCCACCGCCGCACCCGCCGTGGCCGAGGCGCCGCGGGGCTGGGAGCTGCGGGCCATGAAGGTCCCCGCCGCGCAGCGGCTCGGACAGGGCAAGGGAGTCACCGTCGCGGTCCTGGACACCGGGGTCGTGAAGAACCATCCGGAGTTCCGGGGCCGGGTGACGAGCGGCCCCGACTTCATCGGCGGGGGTGCCCGTGCCGGGCAGTCGTACTGGGGCGCGCACGGCACCGCCATGGCCTCCAGCGTGCTGCGGGTCGCCCCCCAGGCCCGGGTGCTCTCGGTACGGGTGCTCTGGGACCGGGAGGACCCGGCACGCAAGCGCGCGGAGGCCGCCGCCAAGTCCGGCCGCGTCGCCGCCGACAAGGAGAGCCTCAAGGCAGCCACCGCGCTGGCCAAGGGCATCCGGTACGCCGTCGACAAGGGCGCGCAGGTGATCTCCATGTCCCTCGGCACCGACGAGTGGGGCTTCGGCAGCGGCTACGGTGAGGACACGGCCGCGGCCGTCGACTACGCCGTCGGCAAGGGGGCCATCCTGCTGGCGAGCGCGGGCAACGGCGGTTCCACCGACCCGCTCGAGGTCGACGCCAACAACGTCGTGTCGTACCCGGCCGCGTACCCGGGAGTGATCGCGGTGGCGGCGATGGCGCCCACCGGGGTGCGGGCGGACTTCTCCCAGGTGCACACGTACAACACGATCGCCGCGCCCGGCGTGGACATCTACGCCGCCGACAACCGCGGCGGCTACCGGTCGGGGGACGGCACCTCTCCTGCCTGCGCGCTCGCGGCGGGCACCGCTGCACTGATGCTGTCCCGCAAGCCCGATCTGACGCCCCGGCAGGTACGCGACATCCTGGTGCGGACGGCCAAGAAGCCGCCGGCCGGCTACACCGTGTTCCTCGGCTTCGGGCTGATCGACGCGGCGGCGGCGGTGCAGGCGGCGGGCGCCGCCGAGAATGCCAAGATCACGGCCGCTCCGTACAAGGGGACGGAGTACCTGGGGGGCGGGCCGGTCGCCTCGCCGACCACCCACCCGCCGATCGACATGGGCTACGTGGCCGTGGGCGGCACGGCAGCCGGGGTGGGGCTCCTGTTCCTGCTGGGCGCGGTTCTGCTGATGCGCCGGCCCCGCGCGCGCCCCGTGCCCGGCCGCCCGCCGATCTCGTGATGCGTTACGGGCGCGCGCCTATCTCGTGATGCGTTACGGGCGCGCCCGGCTTGTCGACGATCTCGGCATCACCACCTGTAGGGGTCCGAAATCTGCCGGTGCCCGTCACTCTTTCCTTGCTTGGCTGGTTTCCCATCGATCACGCGCTCTTGCTGAACGGGAACCATGTCAACCACCACGCTCACTCCACCACGTTCGCCGCTGATCAGCCGGCTCGCGGTGCTCTCGCTCATGCTGGGCATCTTCGCCATCGTCACCAGCGAGATCCTGCCCATCGGCCTGCTGACCGCCATCGGGGCCGACTTCGGCATCTCCGACGGCACCACGGGGCTGACCATGGCGCTGCCCGGCGTCGTCGCCGCGATCGCCGCGCCCGCCGTCACGCTGAGCACCGCGCGCCTGGACCGCCGCCTGATGCTCTGCGTCCTCATGGCGGTGCTCGCCGTGGCCGACGTGCTGGCGGCCGTGGCGACCGCGTACTGGGTGATGCTGATCTCCAGGGTGCTCGTCGGCCTCACGATCGGCGGGTTCTGGTCGATCGGGGCGGGGCTGGCCGGCCGCCTCGTGCCGCCGCGGGCCGTCCGCACGGCCACCGCTGTGATCTTCTCCGCCGTGCCGCTCGGCTCCGTGCTCGGCGTGCCGGCCGGGACACTCATCGGCGAGCTCGCCGGCTGGCGAACCGCCTTCCTGGTCCTGGCCGCGCTGGCCCTCCTGGTCCTGGCGGCCCTGCTGATGCTGCTGCCGCGGCTGCCCGCCCACCAGGTCACCAGCCCGCGCGCCCTACTCGATCTGGTGCGCAGCCGGGGCGGCGCCATCGCCCTGCTCGCCACCTTCCTCATCGTCCTGGCCCACTTCGGCACCTACACCTACGTCACGCCGTTCCTCCAGGACGTCACCGGCCTGCATCCCGCGGTCGTCAGCGCCGTCCTGCTGGCGTACGGCGTGGCCGGGATCGCCGGCAACTTCCTGGCCGGCAAGGCCACCGCCACACACCCGCGGGGCGCCTTCGTGATCTGCGGCTGCCTGATCGCGGCCGCCACCCTGCTGCTGCCCCCGGTCGGCGGCACGGCGGTCGGCGCCGTGGCGCTGCTCGTGCTCTGGGGGCTGGCCTACGGAGGCGTGCCCGTCTGCTCGCAGGCGTCGTTCATCGCCGCGGCCCCCCACGCGCCGGAAGCCGCCACGGTCGTCTTCACCTCCTCGTTCCAGGCGACTTTCGCGCTCGGCGCGTTCGTCGGAGGCCGCGTCGTCGACGCCTTCTCGGTCTCGACCGTGATGATCTGCGGCGGGGTGGCCGCGCTGCTCATGGCGGCGGCCCTGGGCTCGCTCCGCAGAACCCCCTGACATGGCGAGGGCCATGCCGCCGGGCAGGCTCGGCGGCATGGCCGGGGGAGCGGTCCGTTACGGCGTCACCGGACTGCCGCCGAAGGTCACCACCAGGCGGCCGTCAGAGGCGAAGGACCAGTGCAGGGCGCCGGCGTAGGAGGAGCACCGGGACCCGTTCGAGCCGGACCAGAACTGATTGGAGCTGTCGGCGTCACCGACGATCCGGTCGTTGGTCCCGCTGCCGCTGCGGCAGGAGGTGTTGTTGCGGAACACCGAGGTGCCGGCGTCGAAGGAGAAGTTCCGCTCGGTGTTGTCGATGCTGACGTTGTTCGAGATCGACATCGTGCCGGGGTTGCGGTTGTAGGTGAACCCGTGCTTGCCGTTGTGGTACGCGATGTTGCGCCGGATGATGTGGTTGACCGCGATGTCCTCGCCACCGAGCTTGTAGCCGTTGCGGTCGCCGTTGCCGGCCTGGCTGCCGTCGCTGAGGGTGCCGTTGTTGTACGACAGGGAGTCCTCGATGGTCACCGGGCCGATGGCTCCCGTGTCCGTCTTGGTGTAGAGGTCCCAGCCGTCGTCGATGTTGTTGCGGGACACGCAGTAGCGGAAGACGTTGCCGGGGCCGACGGTGAGCTTCGCGGCGAAGCCGTCCGCGTCCTCGCCGTCGGAGTCGGCGTTGTCGTGCGACAACGCGCTCAGGATGAGGTTGTTCGACGGCCACTGGTCGCGGGGCGTGTCGGAGGCGATCCTCGACAGTTGCAGCCCCGTGTCGCGGTTGAAGCGCGTCTCCGTGCGCTCGATGATGTTGTTGCTGCCACCGACGAAGATCCCGTTGTCGCCGGCGCGCTCGACGACGATGCCGTAGACGTGCCAGTACGACCCGTTCACGGCGAGCCCGCGGTTGGCCGAGTTCTCGCTCTGGGCCGAGAAGTTCAGGATCGGAGTCTCGCCCGGATAGGCGGACAGCTTCTTGCGGGCACTCGAGGTGCCGTTGTTGCCCGGCGCGATGGTGACCGTCTGCGAGTAGTTGTACGTCCCGCCGCGCAGGTAGATGGTGCCGCCGGAAGTGACGCGGGTGATCGCCGAGGTGAGCGTCGTCGGGTCCGACTGCGTTCCGGCCGCGCTGTCCTTGCCGTTCGGCGCCACGTACAGCGTGCCGGTCGTCGGCGGGGGCGTCGTGCCGCCCGTTTCGACGTCGATGTAGTCGATGTTGGGCAGGCCGTTCGAGGTGGTCGGGTTGAACCGGATGGTGTTGCTGCCCGAGTTCAGCGAGACGGTGAGCGTCTTGGTGACCCAGGTGTTCCACGCGCCGGTGCCCTCGTACGAGACGCTCTGCGCGGTCGTGCCGTTGACGATCAGGTCGCCGGTCCGGGCGCCGGTGGTCCCGTTGGCGAACCGCACGCTCACCGTCGCCGTCCCGGCCGTGCCGGCGTTGACCGTGAACTGGGCGTAGGCGCCGGTGGCGTTGGTGCCGTTGCAGAACCCGCTGCCCGAGTACCCGGACCAGTTGCTGTCGATGGTGCCGCTGCAGACAGCGGGCGAGCTCTCCGCCTCGTACCGCGTCGGCGCCGCCTGCGCGGCGGTCTGCGACAGTGTGACGAATGCCCCGGCCAACAGGCCGGCGCACGCGAGGACGGCTTTCAGGCGCATCATCCTTCTCCAATGGTGTGGGTACGGCGGCGCGGGCGCATGGTGGAGCGCGCCGGGACGCCGCGTACGAGATCGCCTTCTGTGTCCTTGCCCGGGCAAAGCATGGAACATCGATGAAACCCCCGTCACAGTAGGAAAGCGCTTTCCCCGCGTCAACCGTCGCTGAAACTTTCAGCCACCGCCCTGCAACCGGAATATCGCCGGCCGCATCGCGGGCTGATGACGGGCATGAGCAGGATTCTTGTGACTGGCGGGACCGGCAATGTCGGCCGGGAAGTGCTGGCCCGGCTGGTGCCCGCCGGCGTCCCCGTACGCGCGCTTACGAGGCAGGCCGGTCGTCTTGCGGCGGGGGTCGAGGTGGCGGAGGGCGACCTGTCCAGGCCGGACACGCTCGAGCCGGCCCTGGCGGAGGTCGAGACCGTCTTCCTGGTCTGGCCCTTTCTCACCGCCGAAGGCGCCTCGGCCGTCCTGGACGTGATCCGCCGCCATGCCCGCCGGGTCGTCTACCTCTCGTCCTCGGGGGTGAACGACGGAGCCGAGCGGCAGAGCGACCCGATCAACCAGCTCCATGCCGACATGGAGGGCCTGATCGAGAAGTCCGGCCTGCAGTGGACCTTCCTGCGGGCGAACACCATCGCCTCCAACACCCGCGGGTGGGCCGCGCAGATCCGCGAGACCGGGGCCGTACGGGGCCCTGGCATCGCGGCCACAGCGGTGGTGGATCCGCGGGACGTCGCGGAGGTGGCGGTACGCGTGCTGGTCGACGACGGGCACGCGGGCGCGACGTACGTGCTGACCGGGCCGGAGGTGGTGAGCAGGGCCGAGCAGGTACGCGCGATCGGAGAGGCCGTGGGACGCCCGCTGCGCTTCGAGGAGGTGCCCGTGGAGACGGCACGCGCGCAGATGCTCGCGGACGGGAGGCCGCCGGCCCTGGTGGAGGCCCTGCTGGCGAGCGCGGAGACGCGGCCCCACTCCGGATTGATCACCTCTGCGGTGGAGGAGGTCACCGGGACGCCGGCACGCACCTTCCGCCAGTGGGCCGCCGACCACGCCGAGGACTTCCGATAAGGCGACTTCCGATGAGGCGACTTCCGATGAGGCGACTCGCGATGAGACGACTTCGGATGAGGCAGGGGCCAGGGTGTGGCGCGGTCGGCAGGGATTGACGGCCTCACGGTGATAGCGGCTCGTCTTGGCTGGTAGCGGGGCATAGCGGACATTGGGGAGGACACTCGCGCATCGGAGGTCTCCCATGGCCACCACCCCTCCCCTGCAGCTCCCGGTCCCCGGCGAGCGGACATCCCGGACGATCCGCCGCTACCACGCCGAGAACGGGCCGGTGTTCCCCATCGAGCTCCCCGGCAAGGTCAACGCCTGGATGGTGACCTCGTACGACATGGTCAGCGAGGTGCTCACCGACGACGGCACGCTCTACAGCACGAACCCGCGGAACTTCACCGCGCTCAACGACGGCACCATCCCCGCTGACTGGCCCATGCGCCAGCTCATCGAGGGCGATCACCCGCTGACCAAGGACGGCGCGGACCACCGGCGGCTGCGCGGCCTCATCAACCGCGCCTTCACCTCGGGTCGTGTCCGCGCCCTCGCCCCGCGGATCAAGGAGATGACGGACGAACTGCTCGACCGGCTCCCGGCCGAGGGCGGCGTGGTGGACCTGGTCCGCCACTTCACCGAGCCACTGCCGGTCAACGTGATCTGCGAGCTGTTCGGTGTGCCCGAGGCGGAACGGCGGCCGCTTCGCGAACGGAGCAGCGTGATCCTGTCGCACACCGCCACCCCGGAGGAGGCCGCGGCGGCCGGGGCCGGCATCCTCGACCAGCTCGGCGCGTTCATCCAGCGCAAGCGTGACGAACCGGGTGACGACCTCACCACCGGCCTCATCCGGGCACAGGAGGACGACGGCGACCGGCTGTCGGACAGCGAGATGCTGCGGATCCTATGGCTGGTGCTGATCGCCGGCCACGAGTCCAGCGTGCACCTGATCGCCAACGCGGTCATCGCCCTGTGCACCCATCCCGAACAGCTCGCTCTAGCCCGCAGGGACGACGCCTGGGATCAGGTGGTCGAGGAGTCGTTGCGCGCCCGGAACTCGGTGATCAGCGTCATGTTCCGCTACCCGCTGGCGGACGTGCGGCTCGGTAGGGTGACGATCCCGGCCGGGGCCCCGATCGTCGTCGGGATGCCCGCGACAGGGATGGATCCGGCCAGGTTCGGCGGGGACGCGGGGCGGTTCGACATCTCGCGCGGCCAGGAGACACACCTGGGGTTCGGCCGCGGGCCGCACTTCTGCCTGGGGGCGCCCCTGGCCAGGCTGGAGGCCCGCATCGCGCTCGGCTCGCTGTTCGGCCGGTTCCCGGAGCTGCGGCTGGCGGCAGGGGAGGACGAGATCGTCTACAACTCGTCGCTCATCACCGAGGGGCCGGTCGCGCTGCCCGTGGTGCTGGGGCCTGCCGGGACCGGTGGATGACGACTCCGGCTACCGGTCCTGGACCGCCCTCGCGTACGTGAGCTCGAAGTCGAGGTCCCAGGTCTGGCCGTCCTTCGACATCTCCCACCGGGCGTTCACCGTGTCGCCGTCGGCGCTGAACGTGCCGTGGAAGCGCTGGTTGAAGCCCGGCGCGTGCCGCCAGATCCGCCACTCGCCGTCCGCCAGCGTCATCCGGTAGACCCGGTGCACGCCGCGCGCGTCGGCGTACATCATGGTGAACTCTTCCGTGGTGTCGTCGAGCCCGATCAGGGCGACGGTCGGGAACGGCGCGTTGTCCCGCCACGCCTGCGGGGCGGTGGCCGGCATCGGCTCGGCGTCGGTGACCTGGCGGAGGAACTGGCCGTCGTCCTGCCAGGTGAACTCGGTCCACGCGCGGCCGAGGCCGTCCACCTTCGGCTGCACCGTCCACCGGCCGACCAGGACGTCGAGCCGGGCGAGCGCGAGATGTCTGCCGTGCATGTCGAAGCCCCTTCCGGCGTTTTCCACGACGAGACTACCGGTCGCCCGCCGCCGCCTGAGTGGCGGTTCAATCACTTTCTCAGCCGAGCTGGCCCTCTTTGGCGTGAGGTTCTATTCTCACGCCTCGTGAAACTTCTCATGACCGCGGCGCTGACAGCCGCCCTCATGGTGCCTTTAGCCGGTACGGCCACCGCCGAGGTCACCGCCTATCCCGTCAAGCATCCCAAACTCATCGCCAATCCGCTTTACGAAGCGGGCCCGCTGCCCACGACGACGTGTACGGAGCCGAAGGTCAAGCAGGGTGACCGCAAGCTGGCCCGCGCCTACGTCGACGCGGTCATCGCCTGCCTGGAAACCACCTGGGAACAGCACCTCACCGGCGCCGGACTCCCTTTCTCCAAGGTCAGGGTGCGGCACGTCGCCAAAATCCCCAAGACCTGCGACTTCAAGCCGGGGAAAGACGACTCGCAGGCGTGGTACTGCGTGAAGAATCGCACGCTGTTCTTCCAGATCGGCAAGGGCTGGGTCACCGATCCCGACGACCTCTGGCTGTTCGGGACGGTCGCCTATATGTACGGCTATCAGGTTCAGAATTTGACCGGCATCCAGGTCGCCTATGACGCCGTGCCGTACCGCGGCAAGGCCGAGTATTTCGAGCAGGCACGCCGTTACCACCTCCAGAAGGATTGCCTCGCCGGTGCTTTCCTGAAGAGCGTCTGGCCGATGAAAGGGCGGACCAAGAAGGACTGGGATTACTACGTGAGCCTGCTCTCAGGCGACGCCCGCGGCGAGGATCCAGACGAAGGCAAGACGGCCACCAGGCGCGCCTGGTCCAATCGCGGCTTTGCCACCGGCGACCCCGGATCGTGCAACACCTGGACGGTCCCGTCGTCCAAGGTGGCGTAGCACGGCGTCCGCGGTGGTCCGCCGGGCCACCGCGACAATCCCCGTTCGCCGGCCGGTGAGAGGCGGCGAGCGTCGTGTGGTGAGAGGCGGGGCCCGCGGCTCGCGATCGTCTGGGGGCGTTAGGACGGCGCCAGTGGTGACCATCGCCTCGCCGTCGGTAGATTCCGTACGGTTGAGCCGCGGGCCCGTGGGGACAGCGCGCGTTTCCGCCCGCTGACCTGCGACAACCGTAGCCGCGGAGGATGTCCGCACACCACCGATTTATCCCTCGTGTCAGCCGGCGCCCCATCGGGCGTTGTGTCTCAAAAATGTCTCACTGCGTCTCAATATTGAGGTGACGGTAGAGGGTAGCGCGGGAGACGCCGAGGGCGCGGGCGATCTCGGCGGCGGTGTGCTCGCCCGAGGCGTGCATGCGCCTGGCCCGCTCCACCGCCTCCGGCGTCATCGCCCCCGGCCTGCCGCGGCGGCGGGCCTGCTGGGGCTCGGGGCGCTCCTCCAGCAGGCGCTCCACCCCGGCCAGCACGGCGGGCCGCAGCATCTCCGTCGGCAGGTCCGCGAACATCACGACGGGATCGCTGAGCATGGCGAACGCCTGCGTCGCACGGATGCGGTCGGCATGGTCGGCGAGCGGGCCGGCGATGATGTGCTGGGCCAGGTGCGCGGCGTCTCGAAAACGCTCGAAGACGGACTCCTCCGAGGCCAGCGCGAGGTCGCGCATCTGCAGCCTCAGCAGATGGCGGTGCGCCAGTCAGACGTCGAGCAGGCCCTCGATCACCGCCCACCGCTTGCGGCGCTCGTCGCCGCCCGGGGCGCGGTTAACCGCGTCGATCGCGGCCTCCATGTCTGCCAGCAGCGGCTCGGCCAGGGCCGCCACGATCCGGCTCTTGCTGGGGAAGTGGTAGAGGACCGCGGTCTTGGTGAGCCCGAGCCGCTCCGCGATCTCGCGCACCGTCGGCCGGGATGCGATGCCAGAGGAACAGCATCAGGTCCGACGCGCTCCCGGCCAGCTCGACGTCGAACGCGCCGCCGGGCGCCCGCGTCCACTCCCGCCGCGCGGGCGCCATGACCTCGAACGTCTGCGTGACCGCGTCGGCCGCCACGTCCTCGGGGATCGGGCGCGGGACGCCGACGGCGTTCTCGGCGTCCCAGCGGTGTACGGCGGCCTCGATGGTCTGCATCCGCACCCAGAACCCGACGGTCTGCTCCTTCGACCACGTCCACGCGGGCTCGCCGGCCTCGCGCTCGTCGAAGAGCGCCCCCAGCCGGGCCGCCCCCTCCTCGAACCAGTCGAGCACCTCGTCCGGGATCGGCCCGAGGTTGGGCGCGTGCTCCGGATCGGGCCACCCCGTGAGGTCCGGCGGCAGCCCGGCGAAGGAGAGGTCGGAGGCGTCGGGCGGCCCGTCGCGCCGCTCCTCGATGATGCTGGACACGCCCCGGTGCACGGCGCCCAGGTGGATCACCAGATCGGCGACCGACCAGCTGGGACAGGACGGCACGGCCGGCGCGGCTCCGGTCCCGGCCGCCTGCGGGACGGCCTCCTGGAAGGCCCGGACCTCCCGGCGGAAGCGTGACGCGGGTTCCATGACACTCACTGTGCCTCAGCCGGATGGTCCTGCTCCACCGACTTCCCGGATGACGGCCGCCCGACGGCGTGGGCGACGGCGGCGGTGGCCAGGGCGGCGATCACCAGCAGGGCGCTCACCCACAGGGGCGAGCGCAGCCCGAGCCCGGCCCCGATGGTCACGCCGCCCAGCCACGGGCCGAGCGTCGCGCCCACGTTGAGCGCGGCCGTGGCGAGCCCGCCGGCCAGCGTGGGCGCGCCGGTGGCCGCGTACATGACCTGGGAGACCAGCGTGGACCCCACGGCGAACGACAGCGTCCCCTGGACGAACACGAGCGCGATCGCCGGCACCGGCGCCCCGGCCGTCATCGCGAGGAGGACCCAGCCGGCGGCCAGCGCCGTCCCGCCGCCCACCAGGAGCCGGAGCGGCCGCGTGTCGGCGACCCGCCCGCTGATGGTCACCCCCGCGAACGACCCCAGCCCGAACAGGGCCAGCATCAACGGCATCCAGGTGGACCCGATCCCCGTCTCGCCGGTGAGCAGCGGCGCGAGGTACGTGAACGTGCAGAACGTGGCGCCGTTCACCAGGCCGCCCAGCGCGAGGAGCACCAGCAGCCGCGGCCGCCGCAGCGCCCGCGACTCGCCACGCGCGCCCGCACCCGTGGACTCAGGGGCGCCGGCGGGAACCGAGCGGAGCACGGCGACGAGGGCCGGGACCAGCGCGGCGGCCACCGCCCAGAACGCCGAGCGCCACCCCCACACCTCGCCCAGCAGCGCGCCGCCCGGCACGCCCGCGACGCAGGCGATCGTGACACCGCCGAGCAGGACGGAGGTGGCGCGCGCCTTGGCGTTCGGGGGCGCGAGCGCGATGGCGGTCGCCATGGCCACCGCCAGGAACCCGGCGTTGGCCAGCGCCGCGACGAACCGCGTGCCGAGCAGCACGCCGTAGCTGGTGGTGAGCGCGCCCACCACGTGCGCGACCAGGAACGTGACCAGGAAGCCCAGCAGGGCGGCCCGCCGGGACCAGCGCAGGCTGAGCACCGCCATGAGCGGCGCGCCCACCACCATCCCGACGGCGAACGCCGAGGTCAGCAGCCCCGCGTCGGGGATGGACACGTGCAGGTCCCGCGCGATGCCCGGCACGAGCCCGGACAGCATGAACTCGGACGTCCCTTGGGCGAAGACCGCCAGTCCGAGCAGGTAAACAGCGAATGGCATGAGAGAACTCCGCGACCGCATCGAAGATCGATTGGAAGCGGGCAGGCCGGGAATCGGTCCTGCCCCGTAGAGGAACCGGCCGCATCACGATGATCCGCACGGCTCGCGGAGAGCCCGGCGTCAACGCGAAACAGCCACCGGATGACCGGTGGCTAGCGTCTTGACGCCTCGGGGCTGGACATGTCCGCGAACGTAGCAAGGTCCCGGGGACGTACGCAACCGACATGCCCCGCCCAGGGTGTCGGCTTCCGGTCAGCTGGCAGAAAGTCGCCACCCCTGCCTCGGCCCGGTGAAGCCGCAGCTAGCTGCGCGTTCAAGGGCTCGTGAGGGAGGGTTTTCGGTCGGTGGCGAGGGTTTTCGGTCGGTGGCGAATGTTAAATCTTGTTACGCGCTCTTGCGACCGAACACATGATCTACCCACGATTGCTCCCCGGTGGGCTCACAAGATCCCAAGAACCCACCGTCAAGGAGATCGTGTGTCCGTATACCGCCCCTGGCGAGCGGTCCTGCTGTGGACAGCCCTCGCCCTGCTGGCCGTCCAGAGCCCGGCAGCAGCCCAGAGCCCACCTGGATCCGACAAGATCGATCAGGCGGTCCAGGCTGATCTGTCCGCCGACGACAAGGCCACCTTCTGGGTACGGCTGAAGGACAAGGCAGACCTGCGATCGGCGCGTACGGCGAAGACCAAGGCAGGAAAGGGCCGGCAGGTCTACCGGATGAAGACGGAGACCGCTGCCGCCTCCCAGGCCGATGTGCGCAAGCTGCTCAAATCCGCGCACGCCGAGTTCACCCCGTTCTGGATCGTCAACACGATCAGGGTGACCGGCGACGCCGACCTGGCGGCAAAGATCGCCGAGCTTCCCGAGGTAACCGAGATCACCCCGGACCGGATCGTCGCGTTACCGGAGCCGAAGGCGGGCGTCGCCCAGGCGAAGGCCGGCTCCGTCGAGTGGAACGTCGACCGCGTCAACGCCCCCAAGGTCTGGGACGAGCTGGGCGACCGCGGCGAGGGCATCGTCGTCGCCAGCCTCGACAGCGGCGTGCAGTGGGACCACCCGGCGCTGAAGGCCAGCTACCGCGGCACGCGGCCCGACGGCACGGTGGACCACAGCTACAACTGGTACGACCCGGCCGGCGCGTGCCCGGACCGCACGCCCTGCGACGACCGCACCCACGGCACCCACGTCATGGGCACCATGGTCGGCGCCGACGGCATCGGCGTGGCCCCCGGCGCCAAGTGGATCACGGCGAAGGCGTGCGGCGTCGGCGGCTGCCCCGGCTACGCGCTGCTGGCGGCCGGCGAGTGGATCCTCGCCCCCACGGACATCAACCTCCAGAACCCGCGCCCCGACCTCGCGCCCAACATCGTCAACAACTCCTGGGGCGGCCCCGGCATCGACCTGTGGTTCAAGGAGATCGTCGAGGCGTGGGTGGCGGCGGGCATCTTCCCCGCCTTCTCCAACGGCAACAGCGGCCCCGAGTGCGACACCACGGGCACGCCCGGCGGCTACGTGGCCTCCTACAGCGCGGGGGCGTTCGACGTCAACGGCGCGATCATGCCCGAGTCCTCCCGCGGTCCCGGCGAGAACGGCGAGATCAAGCCGAACCTCGCCGCTCCCGGCGTGAACGTCCGCTCGGCCGTGCCCGGCAACGGCTACGGGTTCAAGAGCGGCACCTCGATGGCCAGTCCGCACGTCGCCGCGACGGTGGCGCTGATGTGGTCGGCCTCGCCCGCCCTGCGGGGCGACGTCGAGGCGACGCGGGCGCTGCTCGACGGCACGGCCTCCGACGTCGACGACACGCGCTGCGGCGGCACCGCCGCCGACAACCTCACCTGGGGCGAGGGCAGGCTCGACGCCTACGCCGCGGTCAAGGCGACCCCGGCCGGCGAGCTGGGCACGCTGACCGGCAAGGTCACCTCGGAGGGCTCCCCGGTGGTGGGGGCGGCCGTCAGCGTCTCCGGGCCGCTGAGCCGTACGGTGCCCACCGGCCAGGACGGGTCGTACACGCTGCCGCGCCTGCTGAGCGGCGACTACCGGATCACCGTCACGAAGTTCGGCTACGACGACGCCACGGCCACGGCCACCGTCGGTGACGGCCGGACGGCCACCCAGGACCTGACGATGGCGCCGCAGCCCATGAGCACGGTGTCGGGCACGGTCAGCAGCACCGGCGCGCCCGAGGCGGGCGCCACCGTGAGCGTGGCGGGCACCCCGGTGACGGCCGTCACCGACGCTGCGGGCCGCTACGCGGTCAAGCTGCCCCACAAGGAGTACGGCATCGACGTCGTCCCGGCCTCGCGGTGCGCGAGCCGGACGAGCGCACCGGTCACGGTGACGGGCGACCTGACGAAGGACATCGAGCTGCCCGCCAACGCCGACGCCTTCGGCCACACGTGCAGGAGCGGCACGGAGGCGTACGTCGAGGCCACGGAGAAGCAGCCGCTCACCGGCGACGACGACGTCCAGAAGGTCGACCTGCCCTTCGCCTTCCCGTTCTACGGCAGGACCTACACCAGCGGCACGGTCAGCACCAACGGATACCTGGCCTTCACCCCCCACTGGTACTCCTTCCCGAGCAACGTCCCGCTGCCCGCCGCGAACGACCCCAAC
The DNA here is from genome assembly GCF_040654115.1 of Nonomuraea sp. NPDC050786. Taxonomy (NCBI): domain Bacteria; kingdom Bacillati; phylum Actinomycetota; class Actinomycetes; order Streptosporangiales; family Streptosporangiaceae; genus Nonomuraea; species Nonomuraea sp. NPDC050786. The sequence continues at coordinate 328,398 of NZ_JBFAHJ010000004.1, read as the reverse complement.
GCCGCCGTCTACCCCTACTGGGACGACCTGTCCCTGGACGGGCACGAGCAGAGCGGTCTCTACACCGCCACGCTCGGCACGGCGCCGAACCGCACGTTCGTCATCGAGTGGCGCGAGGCGCACTTCTACGACGGTGACGAGTGGTTCTCGTTCGAGACGCTGCTCGGCGAGGACGGCTCGATCGGGTTCCGCTATCGCGGGATCTCCAGCGCGCGCGAGGCGGGCACGGGCACCACGATCGGCATCGAGAACGGCGACGGCACGGACGCCCTGCAGTACTCCGCCAACCTGGCCGCCATCGCCGACGGTCAGAGCCTCGCCTTCGCCGCACGGCAGCACGGCCTGGTGACCGGCACGGTCACCGACGCCAACGACGGCAAGCCGCTGGCGGGCGCGACGGTCAAGGTGGGCCAGGTCACCTCCTTCACCACCGGGGCCGACGGCACGTTCCTGGGCCAGGCGCCCGCCGGCGACCACCAGCTGGAGGTCACGGCGGACAACTACGGCGCCCTCGCCAAGGCGGTCACGGTCAAGGCGGGCGCGCGCAACCAGCTGGACACGGCGCTGACCACCGGCCGGGTGACGGCCTCCACCGATCGGCTCACCCTGGTCATGCCGGCCTCGGCCAGCAGGAAGGGCACGTTCGAGCTGACCAACACGGGCGCGGACACGACGTACGCGATCGAGGTCGAGCCCGGCCAGAGCGGCTGGCTGAGCGCCGAGCCGGCCGGTGGCGGGATCGCGGCGGGCAAGTCCGCGACCCTGAAGGTCACCGCGTCCAGCGCGGGCATGGAGCCCGGGAGTGTACGGACCGGCGTGCTGACGGTGCGCTCGGCCAGCGGGCGCAACCCGTCGTTCCCCGTCGCGGTGTCCGTGGTCGTGCCCAGGCATCAGGTGGCCGTGGACGCGGGCGGCGGCGCGAGCGTGACCGACGCGGCCGGTGACACCTGGACGGCCGACCGCCGGTACACCCCCGGCGGGCACGGCTACCTGGGCGAGTCCACCAGGACGAACACGACCAGCAGGACGATCGCCGGCACGAGCGAGCAGACCCTGTTCAGGAGCGTGCGCGAGGGCATGCGCGGGTACCGGTTCGACAACGTGCCCGACGGGGTCTACACCGTCGAGCTCGGGTTCGCGGAGACCCGGCACAAGCTGCCGGGAAAGCGGGTCTTCGACGTCGCCATAGAGGGCGAGCCGGTCATCCGGGCGCTCGACCCGGCCCGCGAGGCCGGGCAGGACACCGCGATCATCCGCCAGTTCACGGTGCAGGTCAGTGACGGGCGCCTTGACGTGACGTTCCACGAACGGACCGGCGACCCGATCCTGAGCTTCATCCGGATCAGCGAGCGCCCCGACAGGACAGCCCCTTAGAACCCGCCGGCCCGTCCCCCTCCGTGGGGACGGGCCCGGCTTGAAATATACCGGCCAGCCGGTACAGTAACAGCCGTGCCAAGAGCCAGTTCCAAGGAACGTCTGCTCGATGCCGCGGCCGAGGTGCTGCTCTCCGAGGGGGCCGAGTCGCTCACCCTGGAGGCCGTCGCCAAGAGGGCCGGGGTTTCCAAAGGCGGGCTGTTCTATCACTTCCCGACCAAGCAGGCGCTGGTCGGGGCGATGGTCGAGAGGCTGACCGACGCGTTCGACGCCGCCCTGGCCGAGGCCGGCAGCCGCCCCGGCGACTTCCTGCGGGCCTATGTCGCGGCCACGATCCCCGAGCGCCACACCGCCTCGTCCCCGGCCGACCGTGTCACCGTCGGGCTGCTGGCCGGGGTGCTGGTCGATCCCGCCGGGCTGGAGCCGCTGCGCGAGAGGTTCGCGGCCTGGCAGGCCCGGCTGGCCGACGACGGCATCGACCCGGCCGTCGCGACAGCCGTGCGCCTGGCCGTGGACGGCTGGTGGGCCGCCCGGCTGTTCGGTCTCGGCGAGCCCGGCGCCGGCCTGCACGAGCGGACCCGCCGCCACCTCATGGAGATGATCGACCGTGCTGCCCGTGACTAAGCGGTTGATGCTGGTCACCGACCTGGGGTTCGTGGCCTACTTCACGATCACGGGGCTCGGGCTGATCCCGCCCGAGTGGGCGTTCGCGGACTACGCCAATCCGCTGATGGCCGACTGGAACTGGTCGTTCCTCTGGATCGACCTGCTGGCCAGCGCCACCGGCCTGGCCAGCCTCTGGGTCTTCAGGAGCGACCAGCTCATGCTGGTGTCGCTGGTGCTCACCATGGCGTCAGGGCTGATGGCGATCGCCTTCTGGACCCTGCGCGGCGACTTCTCGCTGGTCTGGTGGGTCCCGAACCTCTACCTGATGCTCTTCCCCGTCCCGGCGATCATCCGTCTCACCTGCCAGGGAAGAAGTCCGCGCTCTGGACGTACTCCATCGCCTTCGTGAACTCCGGGTCGCCCATGCGGCGCTCCATCTCCTCCGGTGCGACCTCTTCGACGCGGGCCTGGATCCACCACAGGTTGCCGAACGGGTCGCGTACCCGCCCGACCCGGTCGCCCCAGAAGAGGTGCGTGACGTCGGTCACCGACGTCCCGCCTGCCTCGACGGCGCGGCGGTGGGCGGCGTCGGCGTCGGGGACGTACAGGCGCAGGAAGGCCGGGGTGGGCGGCCAGTGGGCGGCCCCGTCGAACATCATCACCACCGCGTCCCCGATCCGCACCTCCGCGTGCCCGATGCGCCCCTCGTCGTCGGTCACCCTGGCCAGCTCGACGGCGTCGAACGCCTTCTTCAGGTAGTCGAGGAGTCCGGCGGTGTCCTGGCCGATGATCCACGGCGTGACAGTGGTGTAGCCCTCAGGAATGTTCATGCCTGGAGGCTATTTCCGAAGTAGGTCAGATCCTGTCCCACATCTCCATTTACGCTGAGATCCATGACCGAGTCCCGCCTCCTGGCCCTGCTGTCCCTGCTCCAGACCTCGCGCGAGTGGCCGGGCAGCGAGCTGGCCGAGCGGCTGGGGGTCAGCCGCCGTACGGTGCGGCGCGACGTCGAGCGCCTGCGCGACCTCGGCTACCCGGTCGAGGCCACCATGGGCGCGGCCGGGGGATACCGGCTGGTCGCGGGCGCGGCCATGCCGCCGCTGCTGCTGGACGACGAGGAGGCGGTGGCCATCGCGGTCGGCCTGTCCACCGCCGCCAGGAACCCGGTCCAGGGCATCGAGGAGGCGTCGGTCCGCGCCCTGGCCAAGCTGGAGCAGGTGCTGCCGTCCCGCCTGCGCTACCGGGTCAGGTCACTGGGCGGCGCCACCGTCCCGCTGCCCGCGGCGGGCGGGCCGCAGGTCGATCCCGGGCGGCTCACCACGCTGGCGGCGGCCGTGGCGAACCGGGAACGGGTGCGGTTCGGGTACCGGGCCAACGACGGCACGAGCAGCGAGCGGCTGGTCGACCCGCACCGCCTGGTCGCGACCGGGCGGCGCTGGTACCTGCTCGGGCACGACCGCGACCGCGACGACTGGCGGATCTTCCGCATCGACCGCATCGCCGATCCGCGGGCGACCGGCGCCAGGGTCACGCCGCGCGAGCCGCCCGCCGCCGACGTCGCCGCTTACGTCGCCGAGAAGCTCTACTCGCTCGCCCCCACGTACGAGGCCGTCGTCACGCTGCACGCCCGCCCCTCGGAGCCGATCAGGGCCTTGGGGGAGGTCACCCCGGCCGAAGGGGAGCGCTGCCGATTGCGGATGCGCGGCGACACCCTGGACTGGCTCGCCTTCCACCTGCTGGCGCTGGGCTGCGAGTTCGAGGTGCACGAGCCGCCCGAGCTCGCCGCGCACCTGCACGCGCTGGCCGCCCGTCTCACCCGCGCCGCAGGAACTCCAGCACCAGCGGGCTCGCGATCTCCCTGAACTCCTCGAAGTACGCGTGCCGCGCACCCTCGATCATCCGCAGCTCCGCCCCCGGGATGCGCCCGGCCAGCAGCGGGGCGTTGGCCGCCGGGTTGAACACGTCGTCGGTGCCGTGCACGACCAAGGTGGGCGCGGCGATGGAGGGCAGCGCGTCCCAGCTGTCGTGTCCGGCGCTGGCCGCCAGGTGGCGGCGGCGGGCGTACGCGGGCATGGCCGGATCGCCGGTCGTGTGGTGCGGTCCCGGACGGGTGGCCAGCCAGGCGGGCGTGTACATGAGCTCCAGCAGCGCGCGCTCGGCGGCCGCCCGGTCCGGCTGGGCCAGCGACCTGCGTACGTCGTTGTCCCGCTCGATCCCGTGGGCTCCGCCCGGCGAGCTGCAGCCGAGCACCAGCGAGCCGACGCGCTCCGGGTGGTCGGCCGCCAGCCACTGCGCCACCCGTCCGCCCATGGACGTCCCGTACACGTGCGCCCGCTCCACCCCCAGCTCGTCGAGCACGGCCAGCACGTCGGTGGCGAACCCCCGAGTGGTGTACGGCTCGTCGGGCTTGTCGCTGTCGCCCGTGCCGCGGTAGTCGAAGGTGATGGTGCGGAAGGACTCCTCGAAGTCGGCGCGTACGGGGTCCCACCACCGGTGGTTGTTGGCCTGCCCCTGCAGGAGCAGCAGGGGTTGCCCGCCGCCGCGGATCTGGTAGGACAGCTTGACGCCGTCCACGGCTGTCGCAAAAGGCATGCCTGGCATCGTAGAGGTGTCCGGTGACCGGGCTTGGCTCCGACGTACCTGGTGAGAGGCACACGAGAGAGGACTCATCACCATGAAGTACATGATCCTGTCGTACGGCTCCCAGCAGGACTACGACGCCATGGCCGGCAAGGACACCGGCCGGTCCGGCTGGTCGGCGGAGGCCGTGGCGGCCATGCACCGGTTCATGGAGGCGTTCAACAAGGAGCTGGAGGAGTCGGGCGAGCTGGTGGAGACGCGCGGGCTCGCCGCTCCGGTGCACACCCGCAGGCTCGGCACGCGCGGCGGCGAGGCGTTCGTGACGGACGGGCCGTACGCCGAGACCCAGGAGGTGCTGGCCGGCTACTGGATCGTGGAGTGCGAGAGCTTCGACCGGGCCACCGCGATCGCCGCCCGCCTGGGGCAGTGCCCGTACCCCGGCGATCCCGGCGACACCGCCTATGCCGACGTCCGGCCCATCGTGGACTCCAGCGCGGACTTGGGGTTCTGATCGGCGTCGAGGTGGAGGGCCTGCTGCGCGAGCTGGCGCCGCAGGTCCTCGGCGCGGTCGTACGGCGGTTCGGGCATTTCGCCACCGCCGAGGACGCCACGCAGGAAGCGCTGCTGGCGGCCGCCGTGCAGTGGCCGGCGGAGGGCGTACCGGACAATCCGCGGGCCTGGCTGATCACGGTGGCCGCCCGCCGCCTGACCGACCTGCTCCAGAGCGAGCAGGCGCGCCGGCGCCGCGAGGACGCCGTGGCGGCCTGGGCGCTGCCTGACGAATGGCTGGCCCCGGCCGCCGACCAGCCGGTCTCCGGCGCGGACGACACGCTCGTCCTGCTGTTCATGTGCTGCCACCCGTCGCTCTCGCCGTCCTCGCAGATCGCGCTCACCCTGCGCGCGGTGGGCGGCCTGACCACCGCTGAGATCGCCCGCGCGTTCCTGGTGCCCGAGGGCACCATGACGCGCCGCATCACCCGGGCCAAGCAGCGGGTCAAGGAGAGCGGCCTGCCCTTCCGCCTGCCCAGGGCCGAGGAGCGCGCGCAACGGCTCGGCGCGGTGCTGCACGTGCTGTACCTGATCTTCAACGAGGGGTACGCCAGCACGTCCGGGCCGCACCTGCAGCGCGCGGAGCTGGCGGCGGAGGCGATCAGGCTGGCCCGCATGGTGCACCGGCTGCTCCCCGACGATCCCGAGGTGGCGGGGCTGCTCGCGCTCATGCTCCTCACCGACGCGCGGCGACCGGCCCGCACGGGCCCCGACGGCGCGCTGATCCCGATGGCCGAGCAGGACCGCGGCCTGTGGGACGCCGACGCCGTCAAGGAGGGCGTCGAGCTCGTCACCGGCGCGCTCAAGCGCGGCTCGCCCGGCCCGTACCAGCTTCAGGCGGCCATCGCGGCGGTGCACGACGAGGCGCCGAGCGCGGAGGAGACCGACTGGCCGCAGATCGTGGCGCTGTACGAGCTGCTGATGCGCATGTCCGACAACCCGATGGTGGCGCTCAACCACGCCGTCGCCGTGGCCATGGCCCATGGCCCCCTCGCGGGCCTCCACCTGCTGGAACGGCTCCAGGAGCCCCTCAAGGGCGACCACCGGCTGCACGCGGTGCGCGGGCACCTGCTGGAGCTGGCCGGCGACCACGCGGCCGCCCGCGACTCCTACGAGGAGGCCGCCAGGCGTACGACGAGCTTCCCCCAGCAGCGCTACCTGCACGGCAGGGCCGCCAGGCTCTGAGACGGCGGCCCGCACTACGGCGTGGCGGGCCGCCGGCGGGACTCGACATACCACTCGCGCCCGAGCAGCCGGCCGAACACGGGCGTGGGGAGCCGTACGAGGGCCCTCATGACGGGGGCCATCCGGCCGTTCCCCGCCACCTGGGAGTGGTGGGCGGCCAGGGCCCGCTGCTTCTGCCCGGCGTAGCGGCGCACGTCGATCCGGTGGGTGATGGCCGCGCTCGGGCTGTACGCGTTCGCCAGCGCCCGGTCGTCGAAGCGGAACGGGATCCGGAGCAGGCGGACCAGGCGCACCAGGCGGACGACGACGTCGCGCGGGATCGTCGCCTCCAGCACCCTGGGGACTCCGGCCAGCTCGGCGGCCCGCCTGCCCACCTCGTGCACCTTGACGTGGTCGCGGTGGCCGTAGCCGCCGTTGGGGTCGTAGCTGAGCAGCAGGTCCACGCCCTCTTCGCGCAGGATCTCGGCGAGCCTGCCCGCGGCCTCCTCCGTGTCGGCGCGCACGAACCGCATCCGGTCCGGCGGGTCCGGGTAGAGCTCCTCGCCGTGGCCGCTGTCGGCGTAGCCCAGGTGCACGACGCGTGACACGCCCAGCTCGGCGGCGGCGGCTCGCAGCTCCTCCATGCGGGTCGTGCCGCCTTCCGCCACGGACTTCATGACGCCGTCCGTCGCGACCACGATGAGCGCGCGGTGGCCCTCGGCCGCGGCGCGGGCCAGCGTGCCGCCGGTCAGGAACACCTCGTCATCGGGGTGCGCGTGGAACGCCAGGACTGTCGCCATGGGTGATCACCTTAGCCGACTTCAAGAGGATTGACGGAGTGAGTCCTCACTCCGTACTGTCGAAAGCATGATGACCAACCCGACAGGCCGGCGCCGCGCGCCGGCGATGAGCCCCGAACAGCGCCGCGAGATGATCGTCAGAGCGGCCCTTCCGCTGGTGGTGGAGTACGGCACCTCGGTGACCACCGCCCAGGTCGCCCGCGCGGCGGGCATCGGCGAAGGCACGATCTTCCGTGCCTTCGGAGACAAGGACGCGCTGCTGGCCGCGTGCATGGCGGAGGCGCAGCGGCCCGACGACACGCTCGCGCATGTGGCGTCGATCTCACTGGAGCTGCCGCTGGAGGAGCGGCTGGTGGAGGCGTCGGAGGCGCTGCGCGGCTACCTGGCCAGGATGGGCGCCGTCGCGGGAGCGCTGGCCGCGTCGGGCGGCCTCCGCCGCGACCCCCGCCTGCTGGGCGGCAGGCCCTCCGACGAGGAGCGCACCGCCACGGAGGACACACGCGGCGCGGCCGCCGGATCCGAGGGCGCGCGCACCGGCACCGCGGAGTCCGGCGAGGGAGCGAGGCGGAGGCTCACCGGGCGGGAGGAGTCCATGGCGGCGACCCGGGAGGTGCTGGCCGGGCTGTTCGAGCCCGAGCGCGACAGCCTCAGGGCCGACCCGGAGCGCCTGGCCGAGGCGTTCCAGTTCCTGGTCATGGCGGCCGGCCGGGGCGCCTCCCCGCTGACCTCGGCCGAGCTGGTGGACCTCTTCCTGCACGGCGCCGTCAAGGGCGGCGAGGCCGGGTGATGGACCCCTACGAGGACCTCGCGCCCGGCCACCGCACGGCGGTGACGTACGCCCTGCTCGGCTGCGCCTTCCTGGGCATGCTGGACGGCACCGTGGTCGGCACCGCCCTGCCGCGCATCGTCGAGCAGGTGGGCGGGACCGGCTCCTGGTACGTATGGCTGGTCACCGCCTACCTGCTCACCTCGACGGTCAGCGTCCCGATCTACGGCCGTTTCTCGGACCTGTACGGCCGCCGCCGTCTCCTCCTCACCGGCGTGACGATCTTCTTAGCCGGCTCGCTGGCCTGCGGCCTGGCGAGTTCGATGGCGTTCCTGATCGTCAGCCGGGCGTTCCAGGGCCTCGGCGCCGGCGCGCTGCTCACGCTGGGCATGGCCGTGATCCGCGACCTGTACCCGCCCTCCCGCATGGAGGGCATGATCCGGATGCAGACCCTGATGGCCGCCATGATGATCGCCGGCATGGTGGGCGGCCCGCTGGTTGGCGGCCTGCTGGCCGATCACGCGAGCTGGCGCTGGGCGTTCCTGGTCAATCTGCCCGTCGGCGCGGTCGCCGCCGCCGTGATCGCCGTGCTGCTCCCGGAGCGCCGCCCGCCCGGCGCCGCACCCGGCAGGCTCGACGCGGCCGGGATTGCTCTCCTCGTCACCGGCCTCTCCCTGGTCCTGGTCGGGCTCAGCATCAAGGGCAACACGGCGCGCGGCTGGGCCGACCCCGCCGTGCTCGGCGCCCTGCTGGCCGGTCTCGCCCTGCTCGCAGCGCTCGTGCCCGTCGAGCGCCGGGCCGCCACGCCGGTGCTCCCGCTCCACCTGCTGCGCCGCCGCACGTACGCGGCCCTGCTCGCCGGCGGGTTCTTCTTCCAGCTCGCGGCCCTGCCCGTGGGCCTGCTGCTGCCGCTCTACCTCCAGCACGTACGCGGCCACTCGGCCACCGTGTCAGGGCTCCTCCTGCTCCCGCTCCTGATCGGGATGACCGTGGGCAACCGGATGACGGCCGTGCTCGTCCTGCGTTCCGGACACACCCGACCGGCGCTGCTGGCCGGGGCCGGGCTGCTCACCGCCGGCACGGCCGCGTTCTTCGCCCTCGGGCCCGAGACCTCCCCTGTGCTGACCGGCGCCTGGCTGCTGCTCGCCGGCCTCGGCACCGGCCCCGCCATGGGCGGCCTCTCGATCGCCACCCAGAACAGCGTCCCCCGCGCCGACATGGGCACCGCCACCGCCGGATCGGCGCTCACCAAGCAGCTCGGGAGCCTGGTCAGCCTGGCCTGCGTGCAGTCCCTGCTGGCCGGTCCCAGGATCACCGCCGCAGGGGTGGGCTCCATCGTCGGCTGGATCGGCGGTGTCGCGGGGTTGCTGGCGTTCGCCGCCGTCTTCCTCGCCCGGGACGTCGACGTCCCAGGCTCGGCCAGGGTCCCCACACGATCCGGATGAATTCGCGTCGCGTCGGGGAATGTTCCGAGGGCAGGTGTGGTTACATAGATCGTGGCCGGTGTGTCCAGTGTCCCCGGGCCTCACCTATTGCCTTCGCGGACTACCGTTCGGCTGGAGCCGCGTTGTGCCTTTCGCCGAGAGGCGACCTGCACACCGGTTGCTCACGCGTTGAGCGCCCGTCCTCCTCGGAGGGCGGGCGCTCAGTGTTTCGCGTAGTAAGGGTCCGTGACGCCTCCAGGAGCGGCCACCGCCTCCATGTCCAGCCCGGTCAGCCTGGCGCCCGCCTGGTAGGCGCTCTCCAGGAACTCCAGCACGCCCGCGACCGGATTGCCCATCGCGCGGACGTCGTCGTACCGCAGGATCGCCAGGTGGCCGCCGTGTGCCGACAGCCACTCGGCCTCGCCGGGCCGCAGCGGCTCGCGCTCCAGGCCCGCGGGCTCCGGCGCGGTGTAGGAGTAGAACGCGGGCCACGGCCGCTCCTTGTCGCCGAACCAGAAGCCCGAACTGATGACCTCCCGGCTGTACGCCTCCCGGGTCACGGGGTCGGTGTCCGGCGAGACCCGCCCCACCCGCCCGGTGAACCGCGTGACCGCGACGTCGAACGTGTGCCAGTAGTGGTTCACCGGCGAGATCTTCCCGGCGAAGCCCGCGGCGAACCGGTCGAGGAGCTGCACCACCTGCGACAGGATCCGCCAGTAGCGGTTGATCAGCACCGGGTCGTAGTGGGCGTGCCGGGTGTCCTGGTCGAACGGCGTGTCGTCGTCGAGGTCGTACGGCACCGCCCAGATGTCCGGCCGGATCCCCAGCCCCGCGAGCGTCTCGAAGAGCCGCTCGTAGAACGCCGCCACCGACCGCCCGATCAGGCTGAACTCGGCGCTGCGCCCGTCGAGCACGTCCACCACCAGCCGATGGCGGACGAGGTCGAAGTCGATGCTGAACAGCGGCTGCTCGCCCAGCCCGCCCATCGGCCGCGTGGTGAGCCCGCGCCCGGTCGGGTGGAAGGGCACGTGCCACCAGTGGTTGCGCCGGTTGCTCGACACCAGCCGGACCTTCCCCACGATCTGCGCGAACCTGTGGAAGGTCTCCTTGGTCTCGGCCCATTCGGCCAGCGGCATGGCCGGAAAAAGCTCCATGCCGCCAATGGTAACTACCGGCTGTAATCGGACAGTTCCCAGGGGTCATGGGCGGAGAAGACCGCGACCCCGTGGTCGTGCGCGAGCGAGCGCAGGCGTTCCTGGCTCGACACCCGGCGCTCCGGATCGACCTGGGCGCTGACCTGCACGACGTCCATCAACGGGTGCGGCTGGGGCTGCCGGTCCAGCTCGCCGTGGTAGAAGTAGGCGTCCCCGGCGTGCAGCAGCCAGCGGCCGCCGTCGTCGACCGCCACGCCCGCGTGCCCGCGCGTGTGCCCCGCCAGCGGCACGAGCAGGATGTCCTCGGGCAGCCCCTCCAGGGGCCGCACGCCGTCCACGCCCAGCCACCGCGTGCCCGTGCCCGGATAGGTCACCCATTTCGGCGAGTGCGCCCAGTGGCCCGGACGGTAGCGGCGGTTCGGGGCCTGGGCGATGGCGTCCTCCAGTTCGGCCTCCATGGCATGCACCTGGGCATCCGGGAAGTCGGGCAGGCCGCCGCTGTGGTCCACGTCCAGGTGGGTCAGCACGATGTGCCGCACGTCGCGCGGGTCGTGCCCGAGCGCGGCGACCTGCCGTACGGCCGTCTCGGCGGGGGAGAGCAGCGGCTGGACGAGCTCCGTCCACTCGCGCTCCAGCATCTCGCCGGGCTCGGCCACGTCGTCGAGGCCCAGCCCGGCCTCAACCAGGACGAGCCCGGAGGCGGGCGTCTCGATCAGCAGCGCGTGGCAGACCGCGCGCGCCGCCGGCCGGCCGTCGAGGGAGTCGATCTCGCGCATGGACCCGAGGTTCAGGTGGTGAATTCGCATGCGGCTAGGCTGCTACTTGAAGCGCGGTTCAAGTCAAGGAGCCAGGTCGTGGACGACACGTTGATCGACATAGGTGAGGTGGCCAGGCAGAGCGGGCTGGCCCCGTCGGCGCTGCGCTTCTACGAGCGCAAAGGGCTCATCCAGGCGGAGGGGCGCAACGGCCTGCGCCGCGCCTACCGCCCGGAGGCGCTGGAGCGCCTGGCGCTGATCACGTGCGCCCGTGACGCCGGGTTCACGCTGTCGGAGATCGCCGAGTTCCTGCGGGCCAGGCCGTCCGACGCGAGGCTGCGCGAGCGCATGGCCGCCAAGGAGCGCGAGGTCTCCGAGCGGGTGGCGCAGCTCACCCGGCTGCGTGACAGCCTGCGCCACGCGGTGAGCTGCGACCACGACCCGCTCATCGAGTGTCCCGAGTTCAAGCAGGCGGTGCGCCGGGTGTCAGGCTGAGCTGACGTACTTCCTCGGTCTCAGGGCATGGGCGCGGAGAGCCGCCAGGGCCGCCAGCTGGCCGGGGCGGTCCATCCGTACCGCCAGATCGTCGCTGAACGCCAGCCCCAGGGCGGTGAGCTGCGAGATGAGGTCGGCCACCGGCGCGGCCACGTCCTCCACACTCGTGGTGGGATGCCAGCCCTCGCCGCCGATCACCTCCGCCACCCGCTCGCGGAGCTGGGTGGGTGACATCAGCGTGCCGTCGGCGAGCAGCATCAGCGCGGCCTCGCGCGCCGACACCTCGAACTCGTGCTCGCCGCGCGCCAGCAGCAGCCTGGTCACCGCCGACCACATCGCCGAGCGGGACTTGAGCAGCCGCCTGCCGTAGTCGGTGATGGCCAGCCGCGCGCCGTCGCGGCTGATCGCGCCCAGCTCGCGCTCGGCCAGATCGCGCAGCCTGAGCGCCTCGGGCGAGGGCGCGAGCCGCAGCGGCAGGCTCCCTTCCGAGGCGGCCAGCGAGAGCAGCCGGTGCAGGGCCGGGAGGGGTTGCGGGGTCACGGGCGCGTGCAGGCGCACCTCGAACGGCTGGGCCAGCTCCCGCCTGGCCGGGCCCCGCCCCAGCACCCAGCGGTTGAGCCGCTCGCCGTGCACCCGGTTGAGCCAGCTGTCGCCGCCCAGCTCGGCGCGGGGCTCGGTGAGCCAGCGCCGGGTCAGCGCGGTGCGGTCGACGCTCTCGCCGGCCAGGATCGCCAGCTCGAGGGCGGCGGAGCAGGCGATGTGCGCGCCCAGCTCCTCGGGCCCCATGATCATGCTCCACTGCAGTTCGGGGACGTCGGGCGGGAGCACGCCCGTGGCGTCGAGCGCCTGCTGGTAGGCGCTGGTGCCCGCGTCCTCGCCCTCGCGGGCGTACGTGCGCAGAATGTGAACGGTCGTAGGTGACACGCACAAAGCGGCGTAACGCTCCAAACCACCGAGCTGGAGCAGCCGCCCGAGCGAACGTGCCAGGCGCTCGTGGTCGCCGCCCACCTTGAGCGGCAACGTGTACCAGAGGAACTCGCAGACATCGAGCTGGGTCACCGCTTCCAGCGGCTCCCCGCCCGTAAGCCATTCGACGGCGGTCCTGGCCTCCTCGGCCAGCTCCGGCTGCGAGCGCTCCAACTCGGCGAGCAGGGCGGTGACATCCGGTGCACTCATGCCCCGAAGTTTGCCGTATCGACCCCTGGCCTGACGATGACCGAATCCGGTGCGTATTGGGTCTTGCACTGCTACTACCCTATGAACCCACTAATGTACGGACGGTAACTCGGTCATATCCACCGTTTTTCAAACAACATGCGTGCCTTCCATTCGGTGTACGGGATGATCTCGGCGGACAGGATCGGGTGCAGCCACCAGAAGTTGATCAGCGCGAGCAGCGCGAAGGCTCCGACGGCGGCGGCTCCGATGGTACGCCGCATCGGCATCGCACCCGTGGCCGTCGGCGTCGACGTCCCGATCAGCAGCCCGGCGCACAACGTGATGGCCAGCACCATGAACGGCACCATCGGGATGGCGTAGAACAGGAACATCGTGCGGTTGTCGGCGATCGCGAAGTAGATCCACGGCACCAGGCCCATCGCGTACGCCAGCAGCACGGCCCCCGCCCGCCAGTCGCGCGAGGAGACGTACCAGCCGATCAGGGTCACCAGCGCGGCCACCGCCCCGAACCAGATCACCGGCGTGCCCACGCCCAGCACCGCCTCGGAGCAGTCCTTGACGCCGCAGGTGTTCTGCTTGCTCTCGTAGAAGAAGGCCACGGGACGCAGCAGCAGCGGCCACTGCCAGGGCTCGGACATGTACGGGTGGGAGGACTCCAGCCCGCTGTGGAACGTGTAGACCTGCCACTGGTACTTGATCCACGACCGCATCGAGTCGAAGATGAAGAACCCCGGCCCCGACGAGGTCGCCTGGGCCCAGTTGCGCCCGTAGCCGGTCGCGTTGACGAACCAGCCCGTCCAGGTCGCCATGTACGTGACGAACGGCACCACCGCGAACGCCAGGACACCCTGCGGCAGGTCCTTGTTGAACGCGCCCACGTAGGGGTGCCGCAGCCCCACGGCCCGGCGCGCGCCGAAGTCCCACAGCAGCGACATGATCGCGAACGCCACCGCGAACGCCAGCCCCGACCACTTGACCGACATCGAGAAGGCCAGGCAGACCCCGGCCGCGATGCGCCACCACCGGATGCCCAGCGACGGCCCCTGCTGCGAGATCGGCGAGCTCTCGTACCAGGTCACGAGCCGCTCCCTGGCCTGGTCGCGATCGACCACCAGGCAGGCGAACGCGGCCAGCACCCAGAACATCAGGAAGATGTCCAGCAGTGCCGTGCGCGACAGCACGTAGTGCAGGCCGTCGAGGGCCAGCAGCAGGCCGGCGAAGCAGCCGAGCAGCGTCGAACGCGTCATCCTGCGGGCCACCCGGGCCAGGACGAGGATCGACAGCGACCCGATCAGCGCCGCCATGAAGCGCCAGCCGAACGGTGTGAGCCCGAACAGCCACTCGCCCAGGCCGATCATCCACTTGCCCAGCGGCGGGTGCACGACGTAGGAGGCGCACTTGTCGAGGGTCTCGGGGGTGCACGACTGCCAGATGTCGGTGTTGCCGGCGATGATCGCCTTGTCGGCGTCCTTGATCGTGGTCCGCTCGACACCCCAGGTGATCAGCGAGAACGCGTCTTTCATGTAGTAGGTCTCGTCGAAGACCACGGACCCGGGATGACTCAGGTTCATGAAGCGCAGGGCGGCGCCGAAGAGGGTGACCAGCAGCGGGCCCACCCAGCCCCACAGGACGCTGCCGCGCATGGGGGGCACGAGCCGATCGCGTACGGACCGCGTCTGGGGAAGGCTTTCGCCGACCTCCGAGCTCTCGTAGGCCTGGTACGGGGAATCGGTCACCGCCATTCGGACATCGTACGGGCCCCAACGCGATAGCAATTGCAGAAACACGCTGAATTCGGATGCCCTGTCACAATGGTCAGGTGACTGTAGACGGCAAGTTGGTGCTGGCTGGGGCCCCGATCGGCCAGGCGGGCGACGTCTCGCCCCGGCTGCGGGAGGCGCTCCAGAGCGCCGACGTGGTGGCCGCCGAGGACACCAGGCGCCTGCGCAGGCTCGCGGCCGACCTGGGCGTGGAGATCGCCGGCCGGGTGGTGTCCTACTACGACCAGAACGAGGCGGGCCGGGCCCGCGAGCTCCTCGAGAGCCTCAAGGAGGGCCGCACGGTCGTGGTCATCACCGACGCCGGCATGCCGGGCGTCTCCGACCCCGGCTACCGGCTGACGCGCCTCGCGGTCGACGAGGGCATCACGGTCACCGCGCTGCCAGGGCCGAGCGCGGTCACCACCGCGCTGGCCGTCTCAGGGCTCGCCAGCGACCGGTTCTGCTTCGAGGGCTTCCCGCCGCGCAAGCCGGGCGACCGCGCCCGCCGCCTGTCCGCCCTGGCGGGCGAGGAGCGCACGATGGTCTTCTTCGAGGCGCCGCACCGGCTGGCGAGCTCACTGGCGGCCATGGCGGAGGCATTCGGCCCCGACCGGCAGGCCGCCGTGTGCCGCGAGCTGACCAAGACGTACGAGGAGGTGCGCCGGGGCGGGCTCGGCGAGCTGGCCGAGTGGGCCGCCGGGGGCGTCAAGGGCGAGATCACCGTCGTGGTCGCCGGGCACGTGGCGGACGAGGGTGAGCCGGACCTCGACGAGCTGGTCGCCGAGGTGGACCGCAGGGTCGCCGAGGGCACGCAGCGCAAGGTCGCCGTCGCCGAGGTGGCCAAGCAGGCGGGGATCCCCAAACGCGAGCTGTACGACCTGGTTCACAGGAGATCTTTTACGCCATAGGCTGCGCATGGTGAGGAACTGGGGGGTTTCCGCGCAGCGCCTCGTCCCGCCGATGCAGGGGAGCACTCTGGTGGGCTGGGCCGGGCCGCTCCTGGTCGCGCTCTTCGGCGGCCTCCTGCGCTTCATCAGGCTCGGCGAGCCCAACGCGGTCGTCTTCGACGAGACGTTCTACGCCAAGGACGCGTACTCGCTGCTCAGGTACGGCGTCGAGCGGACCATGCTCGGCGACGCCAAGGACCCGGTCGCCGACCGGCGCCTCATGGCGGGCAACCTCGACATCTTCAAGCACTGCCCGCAGCCGGACGACTGCGCCTCGTTCGTGGCGCATCCGCCGCTGGGCAAGTGGATGATCGCCGTGGGGGAGTGGCTGTTCGGGATGAACCCGTTCGGCTGGCGCTTCGCCGCCGCCCTGGCCGGCACGCTCTCCATCCTGATCATCGCCAGGGTGGCGCGCAGGATGACGCGCTCGACGCTGCTGGGGTGCCTGGGCGGGCTGCTGCTCTCGCTCGACGGGCTCCACCTGGTGCTGTCGCGTACGGCGCTGCTGGACATCTTCCTGATGTTCTGGGTGCTGGCCGGGTTCGCCTGCCTCGTGGCCGACCGCGACTGGGCGCGGAAACGGCTGGCCGACCTGCACGAGAGCGGGGCGGTCACCGAGCTGGGGCCGCGTCTCGGGCTCAGGCCGTGGCGGCTGGCCGCCGGGTTCTGCCTGGGGGCCGCGTGCGCGGTGAAGTGGTCGGGGATCTTCTTCCTCATCGCTTTCGCGATCATGAGCCTGATGTGGGACGCGGGAGCCAGACGGGCGCTGGGACTGCGCGGGCCGTACCGGGGGGCGCTCTCGTACGACCTGCCGGGCGCGGCCGTAGCCATGGCGGTCGTGCCGGCGCTGACGTATCTCGTGTCGTGGACCGGCTGGTTCGTCAGTGCGGGCGGCTGGGGACGCAACTGGGGCCAGGCCACCTCGTCCGGACCGGTGTTCTTCGTCGCCGACTCGCTGCGGTCATGGGCGCAGTACCACCTCGACGTGCTCGGCTACCACAGCAACCTGCACGAATACCACCCGTACATGTCGGAGCCCTGGACGTGGCCGCTGCTGATCCGGCCGGTCTCCTTCTACTACCCGCCGGACGTGCCGCCGTCGGCGTGCGGGGCCGACGCGTGCTCACAGGCCGTGGACGGCGTCGGCACCCCGGCCCTGTGGTACGCCGCCCTGCTGGCGCTCGTCGGCCTCGTCGCCTGGTACGTGGCCACGCGCGACTGGCGGGCCGGGGCGACGCTGCTGGGCTACGCGGCCGGCTGGCTGCCCTGGTTCTACTACGCCATCGCCGACAACCGGACGATGTACCTGTTCTACATGATCCCCGTCGTGCCGTTCATGGTGCTGGCGCTCGTGCTGGTGGCGGGGCTGGCGCTGGGCAGGCAGGACGCCCCCGCTCCCCGGCGGGCGGTCGGGGCCGCGACGGTCGGGGCGTTCGCGCTCATCGTGCTGGTCAACTTCTGGTGGCTCTATCCGGTGCTGACCGCCGAGACGCTCACACACGCAGAGTGGTGGTCTCGGATGCTGATGTCCTCCTGGGTGACCAGCGCGCCCAAGTGACGCCCTTGCGCAGCGTGATCGCCGCCGCGATGCACGCCAGGGGGACGGCCGGAAGCACGTACCGGTAGTCGAACTCCGCCGTCGCCGCCGGCGCGAGCAGCAGCCCGACCGAGCCCAGCCACGGCAGCACCACCGGGCCGCCGAACTTCCGCCACCTGACCACGACGCCGTACAGGCCGATCAGCAGGATCCCGCCGAGCATGATGCCGCGCAGGAAGAACACCTTCTGGTAACCGCTCATGATCTCGGCCCACGGCGACACGATCCGCGTCTCCGGCGGGCCCTGCTCGTAGCTGAACGCGTCGGTGTCGGTCCTGCCGCCCTGGTACGACGGCCACTTCGGCAGCCGCTTGGGCTGGCCGCTCTCGTCGGGCTCGTACCACGTCTTGAACTCGTACATGCTGTACGTCGACTCGTCCGGGAAGCGCGGCCGCGACCAGTTGAACGAGCGGAAGAAGTCACGGGTGACCACCCTCAGGTAGTCGCCCGGCTGCGACAGGATCGCCCGGGTGGCGAACGCGCTGGCGGCGTCGTTGGTGATCTCGGTGAACTTCTTGTTGGCGCCCCACCGGTGCAGCACCTCGCCCGTGCCCGTGCCGTCGCCGTTGCCCTGACCCCACAGGTACCACTGCGCGTACTCCTTGCGCTCGCTGATCGGGTCGTTGATGCACAGCAGCAGGAGCTGGACCTCCTTGTACTTGTCGATGTGCATCTTGTTGCAGTCGGCGAAGATGGCCGTGCGCATGTAGAGGATGAGGCCGTCGCTGTTGGTCATCGCGAACTTCCCGTACGCGGAGGCGAACCAGCCCATGTAGGCCAGCACCGGGATCATGGAGGCCGTGACGACGGCGGTGATCGGGCGCCAGCCGGTCCGCTTGACCAGCAGGTAGAGCACCACCAGCGCCAGGACCGGCAGGCCGATCGAGCGCGTCAGCCACGTGAGCGCCAGCAGCAGGCCGACCACCGCGCCCGCCTGCCACGACAGCCGCCGCTTCCACAGCACCAGCGTGACCACGCCCACCACGAGCAGCGTGAACATGGTGTCGGACATCACCATCTGCTCGAGCTGGATCTGGTACGCGTCGAACAGCATCGGCGCCGCCGCCAGCGTGGCGCCCCACTTCGGCAGCCTGAACTTGATCCGCAGCAGCGCGTAGATCAGGCAGGCCGTGGCCAGGCCCATCAGGTGCTGGGTGAAGATCGCCAGCGTGAAGCTGTGGAACGGCTTGAGCAGCAGCAGCCAGAAGCTGTAGCCGACGGGCCTGATCGAGTGCGGTCTCGGGTGCAGCGCCACCGAGACGTACTCGTACGAGTCGTTGAACCACATGGCCGGGCCGTATCCGAGCATGGTGATGAGCCGCAGCACGGCGCCGACGCCGAAAGCCGCGGCGAACACCCGATGCCGGCGCACCATGGAGAGTGCGCGAGCTGCCCGGCCAGGGGCGGAGTGGTCCACAGGGGTAATCTCCGCGACGCTCACCATGGTGTAAAGAATGCCAGTCGTTTTTGGGTCTTGACCCGAACACCATGGGGCAGAGGGCATGATGGTTCACTGGAACAGCCTTAACTGAAGGGTAGACACGTGGAACTGACGGTGGTCATGCCCTGCCTCAATGAGGCGGAGACCGTGGAAGTCTGTGTGCGCAAGGCACTGGCGTGCATGGCGGAGCACGGCATCGAGGGCGAAGTGCTGATCGCCGACAACGGCAGCACGGACGGCTCGCAACAGCTCGCCCGCGACGCCGGCGCCCGCGTGGTCCACGTCGACGAGAAGGGCTACGGCAACGCCCTCATGGGCGGGATCAGGGCGGCGCGCGGCAAGTACGTCATCATGGGCGACGCCGACGACTCCTATGACTTCACCTCGCTGCTGCCGTTCGTCGAGCAACTGCGCGACGGCGCCGACCTGGTGATGGGAAACCGCTTCAAGGGCGGCATCGCACCCGGCGCCATGCCGCCGCTCCACCGCTACCTCGGCAACCCGGTGCTGTCGTTCATCGGCCGGCTGTTCTTCCCGTCGGCGATCGGCGACTTCCACTGCGGGCTGCGCGGCTTCCGGCGCGACTCGATCCTGCGGCTGCAGCTGCAGACGGGCGGCATGGAGTTCGCCTCCGAGATGGTGGTGCGCTCGACGCTCTCCGGGCTGGACGTGCGCGAGGTCCCCACGACGCTCTCGCCCGACGGGCGCTCCCGCCCGCCGCACCTGCGCTCCTGGCGCGACGGCTGGCGCCACCTGCGCTTCCTGCTCCTCTACAGCCCCAAGTGGCTCTTCTTCTACCCCGGCGTCCTCATGATGCTCCTCGGCCTCGCCGCCGGGACGGCGCTGACGTTCGGGCCGGTGGAGATCGGCGAGCTGGCCTTCGACGTCGACACCCTGGTCGGGTCATCCGCTCTGGTGGTGATCGGCTTCCAGGCGGCCCTCTTCGCGGTGTTCACCAAGGTGTACGCGGCCGAGGAGGGCTTCCTGCCGGAGTCGCCGCGCATCCGCAAGCTGATCGACGTGGTGAGCCTGGAGAAGGGGCTCGTGGTCGGCGGCCTGCTGGCGCTCGCCGGTCTGGTCGGCCTGGTGATGTCGCTGTTCCACTGGCAGGTGCGCAGCTTCGGTGAGCTGGACCCGCGCGAGTCGCTCCGTATCGTGGTGCCCTCGGCCACGGCGCTGATCATGAGCTTCCAGACGATCTTCGCCTCGCTCTTCGTCAGCATCCTGGGCATCCGGCGCACCCGGGAGAGCTCGATCGACATCGCCGCCAAGGCCGCCGAGGAGGCCGCGGAAGCGGTCTCCCTGGAGGAGTCCAAGCACTGATCCCCTGCCCCCTTACCGACCTCGCGGCGCCCACTGTGTGGGCGCCGTTCCCATTGCGCCCCAGGGGCGCCGGAGAGCGACGTGCCGTGTGGGGGAAGTGGGTCCGAGGCGGGATGGGAGACCCGTAGGCTTAGGACTATGTCCCAGCACATCTTGACCGCCGTCGCGTGGCCGTACGCTAACGGCCCCCGCCACATCGGGCACGTCTCCGGGTTCGGCGTGCCATCCGACGTCTTCAGCCGCTACCAGCGGATGGCGGGCAACAAGGTGCTGATGGTGTCAGGCACCGACGAGCACGGCACGCCCATCCAGGTGCAGGCCGACAAGGAGGGCGTGAGCGCCAGGGAGCTGGCCGACCGCTACAACCGCGTCATCGCCGAGGACCTCACCGGGCTGGGGCTCTCCTACGACCTGTTCACCAGGACGACGACGAAAAACCACTACGCCGTCACCCAAGAGATCTTCAAGGGCCTCTACGACAACGGCTATATCTTCCCCAGGACCACGATGGGGGCGATCTCGCCCTCGACCGGCCGCACGCTGCCCGACCGCTACATCGAGGGCACCTGCCCGATCTGCGGCTACGACGGCGCGCGTGGCGACCAGTGCGACAACTGCGGCAACCAGCTCGACCCGATCCAGCTGATCAATCCCAAGAGCCGCATCAACGGCGAGACCCCCGTGTTCGTCGAGACCGAGCACTTCATGCTCGACCTGCCCGCCTTCGCCGACGTGCTCGGCACCTACCTGCAGTCCAAGCAGGGCGAGTGGCGGCCCAACGTGCTGAAGTTCGCGCTCAACCTGCTCGGCGACCTGCAGCCGCGCGCGATCAGCCGCGACCTCGACTGGGGCGTGCCGATCCCGCTCGACGGCTGGCGCGACCAGCCCAACAAGCGGCTGTACGTCTGGTTCGACGCCGTCATCGGCTACCTGTCGGCCTCCATCGAGTGGGCCAGGCGCTCGGGCGACCCCGACGCGTGGCGCCAGTGGTGGCAGAATCCCGACGCCCGCGGCTACTACTTCATGGGCAAGGACAACATCGTCTTCCACGCCGAGATCTGGCCGGCGATGCTCTTCGGCTACAGCGGGCAGGGCGCGCGCGACGGCTCGGCGGGCTCGCTCGGCGCGCTCAACGTGCCCTCCGAGGTGGTCTCGAGCGAGTTCCTGACCATGGAGGGCAAGAAGTTCTCCTCGTCCCGGCAAGTAGTAATTTACGTGCGAGATTTCCTGGCGCGTTACGACGCCGACGCGCTGCGCTACTACATCGCGGTGGCAGGCCCGGAAAATCAGGACACCGACTTCACCTGGCAGGAGTTCGTCAACCGCAACAACGGCGAGTTGGTGGCAGCCTGGGGCAATCTGGTCAATCGGTCGATCTCCATGGCGGCGAAAAACTTCGGGGTCGTGCCCGAGGCGGGCGACCTGACCGACGCCGACCGGGCGCTGCTGGAGCGCTCGCGCAACGCGTTCGCGCCGGTGGGCGCGGAGCTCAACCGGTCGCGCTTCAAGAACGCGATCACCGAGGCGTTCGACGTGGTCCGCGAGGCCAACAAATACCTGGCCGAGCAGGAGCCGTGGAAGCTCAAGGAGGACCCGGAGCGGCAGAAGTCGATCCTGCACGTCGCGCTCCAGGTCGTCGACGACGCCAAGACGATGCTCACGCCGTTCCTGCCGGGCTCGTCCAACAAGGTCTTCGCCATGCTCGGCGGCGAGGGCGTGTGGTCCGGCATGCCGGAGATGCGCGAGGTCGACGAGGACGGCGGCACCTCCTACCCGGTCATCACCGGCGACTACGACGGGGCGGCCCGCTGGGAGCACCGGCCGATCAAGCCGGGCACGCCGCTCGCGCCGCCCGTGCCGCTGTTCAAGAAGCTCGACCCCAAGGTCGTGGACGAGGAGCTGGCCCGGCTGGGCGAGTGACCCGGGCGGGGCGGCTACCTTGGACTCCGTGACCAAGCTTCCCGCTCCGCCGGAGCCGCTCTCCGCCCCCGTGTTCGACAGCCACTGCCACCTCGACATCATGGTCGGCAACAGGCAGGCGTCGTCCGGCGACCCGGTGGCGCAGGCCGCGCAGGCGGCGCAGGCCAGCGTGCGCGGCATCCTCGAGGAGGCCAGGGCGGTCGGCGTGACGCGGCTGGTCACGATCGGCTACGACCTGACGTCGTCCAGGTGGAACGCCGAGGTCGCGGCCGGCCAGGAGGGCGTGTACGCCGGGGTGGCCATCCACCCCAACGAGGCCCACGAGGCCACCCCGGAGGTGCTGGCCGAGATCGAGAGGCTGGCGCGGCAGCCCGAGGTGCGCGCGGTGGGGGAGACCGGGCTCGACTACTACCGCGACTGGGCGAGCAAGGAGGACCAGCACGCGAGCTTCCGCGCGCACATCGAGATCGCCAAGCGCACCGGGAAGGCCCTGGTCATCCATGACCGCGACGCGCATGACGACGTGTTGAAGGTGCTGGGTGACGAGGGGGCGCCGGACAAGGTCGTCTTTCACAGCTTCTCGGGCGACGCCGAAATGGCGAAAAAGTGTGTCGAAGCTGGATATTTCATGTCTTTCTCCGGGCCGGTCACGTACAAGAACGCCGGCTACCTCCGAGAGGCCGCCCACGTCGCGCCGCCGGAGCTCATGCTGGTCGAGACCGACGCCCCCTACCTGCCGCCGGTCCCGCACCGGGGCAAGCCGAACGCGCCCTACCTCATCCCTCTCACCATGCGCTGCCTGGCGGAGGTCAAAGGGGTCCATCCGGATCGGCTGTGTGAGGCGATCAGCGCCAACGGAGTCACAGTCTTCGGCGAGTGGTGACCATCTTTCGGTGAACTCGCCGGAGCGCCGGGTGGCGCCTCGCTAACGTTCGGGCGGTCCTGACCGTTCCGGAGGTGGTTCGTGCGAGGAAAGAGGCGTGCGCCGCGTCCGCCGATCCCCTGGCGTTCACCGTGGACGCCGGTCGTGTGCCTGGCGGGCGCCGCGGCACTCGGGGCGCTCATGGCGGTGTCGTCCCTGGTCAAACAGGTCGTCGTGATCGTCGACGGACAGCGCACGGAGGTCCGCGCGTTCGCGGGGACCGTGCGCGACGTGCTCGCCGAGGCCGGCGTCTCGGTGGGGTACGGCGACTCCGTACGCCCGGCCGCGCAGGAGGACGTCGCCGACGGAGCCACCATCGAGGTACGCCACGCGCGCCCGATCACCCTGACCCTGGACGGCCACACCAGCAGGCACCTGGTCACCGCCACGAACGTCGGCGACGCCCTGGCCGAGCTCGACCTCACCCCGGCGGCCGGCCGGGCCTCCGCGCCGCCGAACGACGCGGTGCCGCTCTCGGGGATGCGGCTCACCTTCTACACCAGGCGCAAGGTGTACGTGGTCGCGGGCACCGCCCGGATCACCTCGCGCACCACCGCCAGGACGGTACGCGAGGTGCTCAGGCAGAACCGTGTCCCGCTGCGCCGCGGCTACGTGGTGACGCCGCCGCTCGACAGCTTCCCCAAGGACGGAACGGTCATCACGGTCGCGCCGCCGCACACCATCCCGATCCGGCCGGACGTCATGGCGCTCGACTGGCAGGCGCTGGCCGCCTGCCTGGCCAACGGGGACCCCCAGGCGTACAACCCGGACGGGCCCTATTACGGGATGTACCAGTTCAGCCTGCCGGTGTGGGAGGCCGTGGGCGGGATGGGGCTGCCGAGCAGTTGGCCGGTGGAGGAGCAGACGTACCGGGCGCAGGTGCTCTACCAGCAGATGGGCGACCGATGGCAGACCCAGTGGCCGACCTGCGGCGACCGCCTGACCACCTGACGGGCGGAGACCGGAACTGTGCGCCAGGGGCCTGCCCTTTCGTGCGACCCGCTCCTGGGACTTTCACGCGGCCCGCTCCTGGGCCGTCCGCCCTTTCAGCGGCCCGCTCCTGGGCCGCCCAGCTCCTCCTTGCCTCCCCAAGGACCCCGGCGCACGTCGGCGGCGTAGGACGCTTACGGCGGGGGACGCCCTCACCAGGTGAGGGGCCCGTCTAGCCGGACAGCGACGCCCCGAAGTCCGCGCCCTTGGCGGGCTGGACCGGCTGGAGGGCGTCGGCGTTGCGCCCGGCCACCGACACCTTCCCGTACGGCCGCGCATCCGGCTGCCCCACGAAGAGCTTGTTGCCGCTGAAGGCCACCGACCAGCCGAACAGCCCGTCACCGCCGGGCAACCGCCTGTCCTCGGCGGCGTTCTTCCAGGAGACGACCCGGACGCCGCCCCCGTAGGGCGCCCCGATGGCCAGCCTGCCGTCCGCCGAGGCGGCCATCGAGAAGCCGAAGGCCTGCTTGCCCTCCTGCGTCACCCTCCTCGTGGGGTTCCTGCCGGGGTCGAGCAGTTGCACGTATCCGGCCCCCGGCGAGCTCACCGCGTACCCGGAGCCCTCGCCGTACGCCACCGCGTAGCCGTACCGGTCACCGGAGACGTCGGTCGGCGAGTCCAGCTTCAACGTCGAGAGCTTGGGCGCCAGCACGTCCTCGATGAAGATGACCGAGCCGGAGTCGATCTTTCCGGTCTCCACCTGGCGGCCCGCGCCGTCGTCGTTCTCGTACGGGACCCCGACGACCAGCTCGTTCCCCGGCCCGAACGCCATGGACCAGCCGAACTGGTCGCCGACCTCGCTGTTGCCCCGCACGTCGTCGGACTCCTGGCTGATCCTGATCAGCCGGCCCGCGCCCTTGCGTGCGTAGACGGCGCCTGTGTCCGGCAGCTGGTTCTCGTCCTCGTACGGCGCGCTGATCGCCACCAGGTCGCCGTGCGCGGCCAGTGACCAGCCGAAGTGCGCGAACCGCTGCGGTTGGGGCGCGGTCAGGCGCTGGGGCGACGCGGCGCCGCCGCCGTAGACGACATACGCGGCCCCGGCGTCCTCGGCGCCGTCCACGTCCGCGTACGGCGCGCCGATCACCAGGTCGGCGCAGGCGTCGGCGTTGACCTTGGCCAGCCGTACGGACCAGCCGAAGGCGTCACCTCTGGCCAGGCCGGGGACAGCGACGGGAACGACCTTGTCACCGGAGAGCACGTTCACCGTGCCCTTCTGGTCGTCGGCGAACGGGTCGCCCACGACCACGTCGTCCACGCCGTCACCGTCGAAGTCGGCCGCTCCCGCGCAGGCCGCCGCCGTCGTCGTGGACACCAGGGGCGCTCCGGCGGTCAGCATGAGCGCGATCAACGCAGATCGGATCATCATCACAGTGCGACCTCGATCTGCTTGCCGTTCTCGAGCATGGTCGCCGTCATCTTCACGGGTGTGCGGTACATGGCCAGATCGAACACGAACGCGCTGTCCACGCGACCGCCCGGCAGGATGGCCGGGGGCAGCGTGACAGCGGCCGGGTCGTGCTCGCCGCCCCGGTCGTCGATCATGGTGACGACGGGCTGGATCAGCTGCCTGCGCTCACCGCCCGGGTTGATCATCGTCCAGCGGATCACGCAGAGCTGCCCCTGGGTCGCGGTCCTGCCCTCGTACTCCTTCAGCCCGCACTCCGGCGCCGAGGCGACGATCGCTATGGGGTCATCGAAGTTGGCGCCCAGCGCGAACCGGCGGCCCACGTCGTTGGGTCGGGCGGAGGCGGCCGCCTGGGAGGAGGGGGGTCCGGCGGCCGTGTTGACGGCGGTGTTGCGGCCGGAGGTGAGGATCAGGACGGCCACCGTCACGACGATGGCCAGCACGGCCGCCGCCGCGGCGATGAGCCACCGTGCGCCCTTCGTCCTCGAACCGCCAAGGGTGTCAGGCTCGTCCCCCAGCGGCGCCACCGTGTGCCCCTCTGCGTTACTGCCCTGTCCCGGCAGCGCGGCCGTGGGGCTCTCGCCCGGCCCAACCGCTGTATCGCCGTGGCCTGGCAGGGCTGCCGTACGGCCCTGGCCTGGCAGGGCTGCCGTACGGCCCTGGCCTGGCAGGGCTGCCGTACGGCCCTGGCCCGGTAAGGCCTCCGTACGGCGCTCGCCGGGCGGGGTGTCGGTGCGGGGGAGCTTTCCCTGCAGCAGCGGCGCCTCCTGTCCGTGCGACTGGGCCTCCTTCTTCTTCCTCGCCAGCGCCTCGGCCTGGGCCTGCTCCTTCTGCCGGGCCTGGGCCTCCCAGCGCGCGAACTCCTCCTTGGCCGCCTCCTCCTCCCTCCGGGCCAGCTCCTCGATCGAGGCCTGACTCTGCTGAGGGGGCGGCGCGCCGGCCGTACCGGCCTGGCCGCCGAACGCCCCCGGCGGACCGGACACGCCGGGGACACCCGGAACGGGACCTGGAACCCCTGAAGCTCCCGGCACGCCTGCGGCACCCGCAGCGCCCGGAGCGCCCGCTCTGCCCGGACTCCCCGCACCACCCGCAGCGCCCGGAGCGCCGACGCCGCCTGCAGCGCCTGCAGCGCCCGTGCTGCCCGGAGTGCCCGCACTTCCCGCAGCGCTGGGAGGGCCCGGGACGGCGGGAGCCCGGCGGCCGGTGGCGTCGCTCGGCGGGGGCGTCGTGAACGTGGCCGTGATGTCCGGCTCGTCCACGACGTTCTGCGGCGGCTGCCACACGCTGAGCATCTCGGTCGCGACCAGGGTGGGCGGATCGGCGGCCCGCGCCGGCGTGCTCCCTCCCACCAGGGCGATCAGCAGATCCTGCGCCGTCGGCCGCAGGGTGGGGTCCATCGAGGTGGCCCGCCGTACCAGCTCGTTGAGTGGCGCGGGCAGCGCGCCCAGCTCGGGCGGGTTGTTCAGGACGCGCGTGGCCAGCGTGATGGCGTCGCCGCGGCCGAAGGGATGCCGCCCGTTGCCCGCGTACGCGATCAGGCAGCCCCAGGCGAAGATGTCGGCCGCCGGGGTGACCACCTCGCCGCGCACCTGCTCGGGGGCCCACCATCCAGGGCTGCCTAACAATTCACCAGAGAGCGTGAATCCGGTCTCCCGGTCGAGCGCCCTCGCGATGCCGAAGTCGATCACCCTAGGGCCCGACAGCGAGAGAATCACGTTCGCCGGTTTCAGGTCCCTGTGCACCAGCCCCGCCACGTGGATCGCCGCCAGCGCCGCCGCCACCCCCAGTGCGACGCCGTGCAGCGGCCCCGGCTCCAGGGACCCGTATGTCGCGATCTGATCGGAGAGCGGGGTGCCCGCGATGTACTCGGTCACCATGTACGGACGGCCGTCCCCGGTGTTGCCGTTGTCCAGCACCTGAGCCGTGCAGAACGACGCCACCCGGCGAGCGTTCTCGACCTCGGCGTGGAACCTGGCCGCGAACCCCTCCTGGTTGGCGAACTCCGCCTTGACCACCTTCAGTGCGACAAATCGCCCCGTCGGCGCCCGTGCGAGGAACACGGTCCCCATGCCGCCCTCGCCGAGCCGGCCCAGCAGTCGGTACGGCCCGATTTCCCGCAAGTCCGTCGGGCGGAGCGGCGCGGCGCCCGTTGGCTCCATGAGGGACGTCCCTTCCTGTTCCACGCCATCCTCTCCTTTGGTCTCCCCAAGCGCCATTGCTGGTTCTTCGATGCGAGAGACTGATTGGATGATGAGGCTGTTGGGCCCAGCGGAAATACGTATTTTGGCGGACAAGCTAGATCTTCGTCCGACAAAGAAGCTAGGCCAGAACTTCGTGATCGACGCAGGGACCGTCCGGCGCATCGTCCGCGTCGCCGATCTGTCGGAGAACGACGTGGTCATCGAGGTCGGGCCGGGTCTCGGCTCGCTCACGCTCGCGCTCCTGCCGTCGGCCGCGCACGTGGTGGCCGTCGAGATCGACCCGGTGCTCGCCCGCCAGCTCCCCATCACCGTCGCCGAGCGCGGGGGGTCCGAAAAGCTCACGGTCGTGAACGCGGACGCCATGAGGATCACCCCCGACGACCTGTCCGGCCTCACCCCCACGGCCCTGGTCGCCAACCTCCCCTACAACGTGGCCGTCCCGGTGGTGCTCCACCTCCTGCAGACCCTGCCGTCCCTGCGCAAGGGCCTGGTCATGGTCCAGTCGGAGGTGGCCGACCGCCTCGCCGCCGGCCCCGGTTCCAAGGTGTACGGGGTGCCGTCGGTCAAGGCCGCCTGGTATGCGGACGTCCGCCGCGCGGGTCCGGTTGGCCGTACCGTCTTCTGGCCCGTCCCCAACGTCGATTCCGGCCTCGTCTCATTGGTACGGCGGGAACCGCCGGCCACGAAGGCGTCGCGCGAGGAGGTGTTCGCGGTGGTGGACGCCGCCTTCGCACAGCGAAGGAAGACCCTGCGCGCGGCCCTTTCCTCGTGGGCGGGCAGCGCGGCCCAGGCGGAGGAGGCGCTCCGCGCGGCCGGGGTGGACCCGTCCGCCCGGGGCGAGCAACTGGACGTCCACGCCTTCGCCCGCATCGCCGAGTCCAGGCCGTAACCACCGAGGCTGGGGGCGTCGGCCTGGCGCTCACCCCGGCCGGCACAGTCCGGTCGGGAGCCCGGCGCGACATGACCGTATGCTCGCCGGCAACCGATACCGGGAGAGCAGCATGAGCGATGCCTTGCCAGATCTGCTGAACGAAGCCTTCGCCGACCGCCCCTTGCGGATCGGCACGCGGAGTTCGCCGATGGCCCTGTATCAGGCCAACGACGTACGTGACCGGATCCGCAAGCGCGTGCCGGATCTGGACGTCGAGTTGGTGCCGATGACGACGAAGGCGGATCTATGGCCCGGCGAGCTGGCCGAACTGGGCGGCAAGGGGCTCTTCACCAAGGAGATCGACCGCGCCCTGATGTCGGGGCAGGTGGACATCGCGGTGCACTGCATGAAGGACGTACCCGGCGACGTGCCACTGCCGGAAGGGACCGCGTTCGGCGCCTACCTGGAACGCGATGACGTGCATGATGTCGTGGTCACGCGGGACGGCACACCCCTGGCGGACATCGCTCCCGGGTCAGTGATCGGCACGAGTAGCGTGCGGCGGCAGGCCCTGCTGCACATGTACCGGCCCGACCTGCGCACCGAACGCATCCGAGGCAACGTCAACAGCCGCCTGGCCAAGCTGGACC
This sequence comes from Nonomuraea sp. NPDC050786, assembly GCF_040654115.1. NCBI lineage: Bacteria > Bacillati > Actinomycetota > Actinomycetes > Streptosporangiales > Streptosporangiaceae > Nonomuraea > Nonomuraea sp. NPDC050786. The sequence continues at coordinate 299,525 of NZ_JBFAHJ010000004.1, read as the reverse complement.
AAGATGCCACATACGCGGCCCTGATCGTCGCGCGGGCCGGCCTCGGCCGCATCGATGCTCTGGATCGCCCTTACGAGGTCTTGTCGGTGGAGTTCCATCCGGCAGACAGCGGGGTCGTGAGCATGGTGCCGGCTGTGGGCGCAGGTGTGATCGGCATCCAAGCGCGCATCGCCGACAGCCTGATCACGCGGCTGCTGGATGAGTTGACCGACTTGGCGACGGCCGGCCACATCTTGGCGGAGCGGACGATGCTGAACATGCTGGGCGGGCACTGCAACAGTCCGATCGCCGGATACGCGTGCACGACGGCGGACGGGCAGATGTCGCTGCACGGGATGGTGTTCAACGGGGACGGCTCCAAGTTCGTCCGCTCGCAGCTGTGGGGCGACGCGTCCGACCCAGCGACTCTAGGCTCTCGCGTCGCATCCGACCTGCTGCATCAGGGAGCGCAGCACTTGATCATCGCTACGCGGAAATGATGGCGGCTACCGAGCGGACGAGAGGAGCGGGGAGAGAACCCACGAGGTCAACCCGCTGATTGTGGAAAACCCAGCCTCCTCCACAGAACCGCGTTCGGCCTCAAACCGCCCCACCTTGCCGCGTGATCCTGGCCTCCCGTCCCCAACAGGAGGCCAACATGATCAGGCTACGGCTGGCCATCGCCGGCGCGCTCTTCGCAGCCCTCGCCCTCTCCGCCGACCCGGCACGAGCAGGCTCCCTCTCCGCGGACACGGCTGGAGCAGGCTCCCCCTCCACGGCCTCGGCTCGAGCAGCCTCGCTCTCCACGGACCCTGCTCGAGCAGCCTCCCTCCCCTCGCTTCCATGCTCACGAGTGGATCTCTGCACCCGACAACCCTGGAGGCCGCCGGCGCCTCCGGTGCCTCCGGAGCAGGTGGGGCGCTGCTGCGATCGGCGCCCCCACCCGAGCCCCGCAGGCAGCCGCACCCGCGGCGAGATCGCCGCCGCCGCGGCTCTGGCTCAGCGGGGCGTGCCCTTCTCCTGGGGCGGAGGCTCGGCGAGCGGCCCCACCATCGGCATAGGCAGGGGAGCCGGAACGCGAGGCTTCGACTGCAGCGGCCTGACCCTCTACGCCTGGGCCCGGGCGGGCGTGGCCCTCGGCCACTACACGGGCACGCAGTTCCGCCAGGGCCGCCGCGTCCCGCTCAGCGCGCGTCGCACGGGCGACCTGCTCTTCTTCGGCGGCGGCACAGGCGACCCGACCCACGTGGCCCTGTATCTAGGGGGCGGGCTGATGATCCACGCCCCCAAGACAGGTGACGTGGTGAAGACGACGGACTTCCTCGGCTCCCCCTACTACCGTGCCGTCTTCCGCGGCGCGACACGCCCCGGCTGAGCCGCTCACCGCGGGGCGCAGACCTCCACCAGCCCCTTGACCAGCCCGGAAAGCGTCACCTGGTCCTGCTCCCTGGAGGGCTCGTACTCCATGAGCCCGAGCCCCGCGACCTCGAACCGCTCAGCCACGGCGGAGACCAGGGAGAGCAGCCCATCGGGACGCAGCCCGCCGGGGGCGGGGCTCCCCACACTCGCGAAGATCTCCGGATCGAGCACGTCGAAGTCGATGTGCACGTAGACGGCGGCCTCGTCATGGATCTCCGCGATCGCCTCGGCAAGAGCCGCACCGGAATCCGCCGCGGTCAGCCGGCGGATCCCACGGTCCTCGACGAACGCCAGCTCGGCAGGATCAAGATCGCGCACCCCCACCAGCACGATCCGTCCCGGATCCAACCGTTCCCCCGGCACCAGCCCCGCGGGCCCCTCTCCGGTGAGCGCCCGCAGCACCATCCCGTGAAAGGCCCCGGAAGGCGAGGAGTCCGGCGTGTTCAAGTCCCCATGCGCATCGAACCACACGACGACCAGCCGATCCCCGTGCCTCTTCCTGGCCGCCGCCACCGGCTCCAGCTCGACCCCGCAATCCCCGCCGGCGGTCACCATGAGCCCGTCGGCGGCCTGCGCGACGGCCGCACGCACCCTGGAGGCGGTGAGGACCAGATCGTCATCGACCTCCACCCGCACGCGATGGTCGGCGTGCACCATGTCGGCCAGCAACCGCGCCCCTTCGCGCAACCGCTCCGCCGTACGCGCCCCCGACCCTCGCCACTGCGGGACCTCCACAACCGTCACCTCGGACAAATGGCCACCTACTTAACGCTTCGTGTTGAGGAATTGATCGTTTCCGGCGTCATCTGTTGAGAACAGCATGTCAGAGCCGCGTGCGCCGATAACATCGGGCCGGAGCCGCCTGCCCCGGTAACATCGAGTCACTCGCTCCCCGGACTGCAGGCCGGGGGCCTGTCCCACTGGACCGGGGTGGGCCCGAGTGACCAGACCCAGCCACCGCGCACAAGGAGGTGACCTTGGTGGCTACGTTGGACACGCGTCAGCAGAGCCACTCCGCTCTGCCTCCTCAGCGGCGGACCCTGGAGTCCGCGCCTGCAGACCGCCAGCGGCCCCATCAAGACCCCGCACAAGCATCTCCGCCTGCTCCGACGAGCAGTCGGCCACGCCTATACCACCAAGAAGGAAGAACACCGGTGCGCATCCCGACGACGGTTCGCCTGGCGGCGAACCGTCTTTCCCCGCCCCGCCACGCAGGAGTCCGTTGCCTCTCCAGACTGGACGCCGGAGCACCGACGGAGAGGGCCCGATGAGCTCGGTGACCGTACGCGTGCCTGCGAAGGTCAACGTACAGCTCTCTGTCGGCCCGCTCAGGGATGACGGCTACCACGACCTGGTGAACGTCTTCCACGCGGTGTCGATCTTCGACGAAGTGGTGGCCAAGGAGTCCGAGTCGATCACCGTGGTGGTGAAGGGGAAGTGGTCCGACCAGGTCCCGACCGACGACGGCAACCTGGCGATCCGGGCCGCCCGGGCGCTCGCCAAGCACGCGGGCCGCACCTACGGGGCCGATCTGATCATCCAGAAGGACATTCCCGTGGCGGGCGGCATGGCGGGCGGCAGTGCGGACGCGGCCGGGGCGCTGGTGGCCTGCAACGAGCTGTGGGGGCTGGGGCTGCCGTTCGAGGACCTCATGGAGATCGCGGGCGATCTCGGCAGCGACGTGCCGTTCTCGCTGCTCGGCGGCACGGCGGTCGGCACCGGCCGGGGCGAGCGGCTGAGCGAGCTGCCCACCGGGGGCACCTTCCACTGGGTGTTCGCGCTGGCGGACGGCGGCCTCTCCACGGCCAGCGTGTACGCCGAGTGCGACCGCCTCAGAGCGGCCTCGGGCGCCGAAGTCGCCTGGCCGCAGCTGGACGACTCCCTGATGGAGGCGCTGGGCACGGGTGACGCGTACTCTCTCGGCGCCCACCTGAGCAACGACCTCCAGCCCGCCGCCCTCAGCCTCCGACCGGAGCTCGGCCCCACCCTGGAGGCCGGCCGCCAGCACGGGGCCCTGGGCGCGATCGTCTCCGGGTCGGGCCCGACGTGCGCCTTCCTGGCCATCGACGCGCTCCACGCTCGCGACCTGGCCCTCAGCCTGACCAGCACGGGAGCCGCCCACACCGCCGTCGCCGCGCACGGCCCGGTCCAGGGCGCCACCCTGGCCTGACGTCGGGGCAGCACTCCGATCGCCGCGTTCGAGCGCCGCCCGGGTCCCGGGCAGTGAGGCGAGCTGGGCGGGCGGCGGACGGACGGAGAGCCGATACCCTGGGTAGGCCATGAATCTGGTCAATCTTGAGTCGGTCTCCCATGCCTATGGGCCCAAGCCACTCCTCAACGACGTGTCCCTCGGCGTCGAAGCGGGCGAGCGCATCGGCGTCGTCGGGCGTAACGGAGGCGGGAAGACCACCCTGCTGTCCGTGATCGCGGGAGCGGTGCGCCCGGACAAGGGACGGGTCACGCACAACCGGGGTCTGCGGGTCGGCTTCCTGTCGCAGCACGACGCGCTCGACCCGAGCGCCACCGTGCGCGAGATCGTCCTCGGCTCGCTGGCCGAGCACGAGTGGGCGGGGGACCAGCGGGTACGCGAGATCCTCGCCAACCTCGTCGGCGACCTCGACCTCGACGCCAAGGCCGGCGACCTGTCCGGTGGGGAGCGCAGGCGTACGGCGCTGGCGCAGCTGCTCATCGACGACCACGACCTGATCATGCTGGACGAGCCCACGAACCACCTCGACATCGAGGCCATCGCCTGGCTCGCCGGCCATCTGGCGGGCGCGAAGAGCGCGCTGGTGGTCGTGACGCACGACCGGTGGTTCCTCGACGCCGTGTCCACCCGTACGTGGGAGGTCGTGGACGGGCGGGTCGAGCGGTACGAAGGCGGATATGCCGCTTACGTGCTCGCCAAGGCCGAGCGGGCGCGGATCGCGCAGGCCGCCGAAGAGCGCCGCCAGAACCTCATGCGCAAGGAGATCGCCTGGCTGCGGCGCGGCCCGCCCGCCCGTACGTCCAAGCCGAAGTTCCGCATCGAGGCTGCCCAGGCCCTGATCGCTAACGAGCCCCCGCCGCGTGAGACCGTCGAGCTGATGCGGTTCGCCGCGGCACGCCTCGGCAAGACCGTTTACGACCTCGAGGACGTCACCCTGCACGCGGGCGGGCCGGGCAACGGGCCGCTGGTGCTCGGGGACCTCACGTGGCAGTTCGGCCCGGGAGAGCGGGTCGGGCTGATCGGGGTGAACGGCTCCGGCAAGTCGTCCGTGCTGCGCCTGCTCGCCGGCACGGTGTCACCCGACTCCGGGCGCGTGATCAGGGGCAAGACGGTACGCCTGGCGCACCTGTCCCAGGAGCTCACCGAGCTCGACCCGACGCGGCGGGTGCTGGAGTCGGTCGAGGAAGTACGCAAGTACCTCCAGCTCGGCAAGAGGGAGTGGACGGCCTCCCAGCTGCTCGAACGCCTCGGGTTCAAGGGCGAGGCGCAGTGGAAGGTCGTCGGCGACCTGTCGGGTGGCGAGAGGCGGCGGCTGCAGCTGCTCAGGCTGCTCATGGACGACCCCAACGTCCTGCTGCTCGACGAGCCCACCAACGACCTCGACATCGAGACGCTCAACGAGCTCGAGGACCTGCTGGACGGCTGGCCCGGCACGCTCGTCCTGGTGAGCCACGACCGCTACTTCCTGGAGCGGGTGACCGACCGGTGCGTGGCGCTGCTGGGTGACGGCAAGCTCTCGCTGCTGCCGGGCGGGGTGGACGAATACCTCGAACGCCGCGCCGCCGGCACCGCCGTGACCGCCCGCCTGGGCACCCCCGCCGGGGCGGCCACCGCACCGGATCCCGCCGGCGCGCCCTCCGGTGGTGCGGACCACTCCGGGGCCACGTCCGCGCCGGGCCAGTCGGGTGCCGGGCTGTCGGCCAAGGAGGAACGCGAGCTGCGCAAGGAGCTCAACCGCCTGGAACGCCAGCTCGACAAGCTGAGCGACCAGGAGTCCCGCCTCCACGCGGCCATGGCGGACGCGGCCAGCGACTACGCCCGGCTCGGCTCCCTCGACGCCCAGCTGCGCGAGATCACCGCGCAGAAGGAGACGATCGAGGCCGAGTGGCTTGAGCTCGCCGACCGCCTGGGCGACTGACCGCCTCATCCGCGACCCTGTCACGCACGAGGCGGACCGGGCGGGCCTTGATACCCGTACCGCCCGGGTCGCGGCGTCAGGAGGCGTCGAAGGGGGCGAGGAGCGTGCGGAGGAGAGAGGCGAGGAGGCGCTGATCGTCGGCCCCCAGGCCGGACAGCAGGTCGTGCTCGCGCCGCAGCAGGTCCGCGAAGGCGGCGTCGACCCGTGCCAGGCCGGTGTCCGTGAGGGACACCAGCACGCCGCGCCGGTCCTCCGGGTCCGGGCGGCGGCGCACCAGGCCCGCCTGCGCGAGCCGGTCGATGCGGTTGGTCATGGTCCCGGACGTGACGAGCGTGGCCCGCAGCAGTGCGCCGGGGCTGAGCTCGTACGGCTTGCCGGCCCGCCGCAGGGCCGTCAGCACGTCGAACTCCCACGGCTCCAGATCGTGCTCGGCGAACGCCGCCCGCCTGGCCCGGTCGAGATGCTTGGCCAGTCGTGACACCCTGGAGAGCACCTGGAGCGGCTCGACGTCGAGGTCGGGACGCTCCGCGCGCCAAGCCGCGACGAGCCGGTCCACCTCGTCCCTAGCATCCTCCGTCATGACACAAGAGTGTACTGTCTTGACATCGAGATATCTCTCTCGATATCAATTATCTTCATGTCGAGAGATATTTGGGACCCGGTAACCTACTCCGTCTACGCGGACGAGCGGTCGCGGCCGTTCGTCGAACTGGTCTCCAGGGTCGGTGCGGTCGATCCCGATTATGTCGTGGACGCCGGCTGCGGCAGCGGCGAACTCACCGTTGAGCTGGCCCGACGCTGGCCCCGCGCGACTGTCGAAGGCTTCGACTCCTCGCCCGCGATGATCACCAAGGCCCGCCAGTTGCAGTCGGACGTCAGGTTCGCGGTGGCGGACGTGGCCACGTGGCGCCCCGACCGTCCGGTGGACGTGATCGTGTCGAACGCCGTCCTGCAGTGGGTGCCGGAGCACCGTGACGTGCTGGAGCACTGGATCGAGGCGCTGGCCTCGGGCGGGTGGCTGGCGTTCCAGGTGCCCGGCAACTTCGACGCGCCGAGCCACGTCGCCATCCGCGAGCTCTGCGCCTCGCGCACCTGGTCCGACAGGCTCAGCGACGTCGTCAGGGCGCAGCCGGTCGACGACCCCCTCGACTACCTGGACCTGCTCAACCACGGCGGCACCCAGGTGGACGCGTGGGAGACGACCTACCTGCACGTCCTGCAGGGTGAGAACCCGGTGCTCGACTGGGTCTCCGGCACCGCCCTGCGCCCCATGCTCGACCGGCTCGACCCGGACGAGCAGCTCCGGTTCAAGAACGACCTGGCCAAGGTGCTCGCCGAGGTCTATCCGGCCAGGAGTTACGGCACGCCCTTCCCGTTCCGGCGGATCTTCGTGGTGGTGCAGAAGTGATCAAGCAGATTCATCATGTGCAGCTCGCCGCGCCCAGGGGCAGCGAGCCCGAGCTGAGGCGCTTCTACGAGGGCGTGCTGGGCTTGAGAGAGGTGCCCAAGCCGCCGGAGCTGGCCAAGCGCGGGGGCGTGTGGTTCAGGGGCGAGGGGGTAGAGGTCCACCTCGGCATCGAGGACGACTTCAGGCCCGCGCGCAAGGCCCATCCGGCGTTCCTGGTGGACGACCTCGACGCGTATGCCACTGGCGCGGAGATCGACGAGCTGTTCCCCGGCTATCGGCGGATCTATCTCGCAGACCCCGTGGGCAACAGGATCGAGCTGCTGCAAGCCGTGTGATGTTCACCTTGGAGTGGCATGATGTCCCGAAATCGGACCCTTGTGAGGTGTAATGGGCATCGAGATCGAGGACAAGTTCGACGTTACTCCCGACTACGCGATCCCGGACCTGAGCGGTCTGGCCGACGTCGTGGGCCCGAAGAGCTACCAGCTGGTGGCCCTCTACTACGACACCCCCGACCTTCGGCTGGCCACCCGGGGCATCACGCTCAGGAGGCGACGAGGCGGCTCCGATCCCGGCTGGCACCTGAAGCTGCCCAAGGCGAAGGGGGCCCGCCAGGAGATCACGCACCCGCTCACCCGCAGCACGAAGATCGTCCCGCCTGAGCTGGCCGAGCTCGTCCGCGCCTACACCCGCGGCGCAGAGCTCCAGCCGGTCGCCGAGCTGGACACCCGCAGGAGCGTCACCGTCCTGGTCGACGGCGACACCGAGCTGGTCGAGATCGCCGACGACCGCGTCAAGGGCACGGTGTTCCAGGACGAGCCCAGGATCGTACGGTGGCGCGAGGTCGAGGCGGAGCTGCTCGCCGAGGACCGCCGGGCGTTCCTCGCCAAGGTCGGCAAGCGCCTCAGGAAGGCGGGCGCGACGCCGTCGGCGGCCGGCAGCAAGCTCGCCAAACTGCTCGAACCCGCCCCGCTCCCCAAGGCCCCCACCGAGCCGGGCACGGCGGGCGAGACCGTCGTCGCCTACCTGGCCGGCCAGGTGGCCGCCCTGCTCGCGCAGGATCCGCGGGTGCGCAGGGCCGAGGAGGACGCCGTCCACCAGATGCGCGTGGCCGCCCGCAGGCTGCGCAGCGCGCTCAAGGCGTTCAAGAGCATCGTGACCGACACCGGCCAGGTCCAGGACGAGCTGCGCCGGCTCGGCGCGGTGCTCGGGGAGGCCCGGGACCTCGAGGTGATCAGGGCCAGGTTCGCCAGGGAACTGGCCGGCCTCCGGCCGGAGCTGGTCACCGGCCCCATCCAGACCCGGCTCGGCGACGACCTGCGCGAACGCGAGCACGAGGCGTACGCCCGCATCGACGACACGCTCAACAGCGACCGCTACTACGCCCTGCTCGACGCGCTCGACCAGCTCGTGTCCGCCCCGAACCTGGGCAAGGCGGCGGCCAGACCGGCCCAGGACAAGCTCTCCGCCATCGCCGCGGCGAACTGGGCCAGGGTGACGAAGGCGTACGACACCGCTCAGGCCATCGACGACCCGGAACGTCGTGAAACAGCCATGCACGACGTGCGGAAGGCCGCCAAACGCGCCCGTTACACCGCCGAAGCGCTCCAACCCACGCTTGGCAAGAGCATGGCCAAACTGGCCAAGCTGGCCGAGGACGTCCAGGAGATCCTGGGTGCGCACCAGGACGGCGTCGTCGCCCAGGAGACCCTGGCCAAGGAGGCCGAGATCGCCCGCAAGGCAGGCGAGGACACGTTCACGTACGGACTGCTCATCGGGATCGAACGGAACACCGCCGATCAGGCCCACGCCGAGTTCCCCAGAGTCTGGGCAGAGACCCTCAAGGCGGTTAAGAAGGTTCTATGAGGAACCTTCCCACCATCCCCTTCGAGCGCCGCAGCCTGCTCGACGTTCCCGAGGAGTATCGGGAGCTGCGCGCCGAAGAGGGCATCGCGAGGGTACGCACCCGGATGGGCGACGAGGCCTGGCTGGTCACCGGCTACGAGGACGCTCGCAGCCTGTTCAACGACCCCAGGGTCGGCCGCTCGCATCCGGAGCCGGACAAGGCCGCGCGGCTGTCGGGCTCGGCCCTGCTCGGCGGTCCGCAGGGCGAGGCGGCCACGGAGAAGGCCGACCACGACCGCATGCGCAGGCTCTTCATGCCGTCCTTCTCGGCCCGCAGGATGAAGGCGCTCAGCGAGCACGTCGGCTCACTCGTCGATGAGCGGCTCGACCACCTGGCCAAGCTGACGCCGGCCGTGGACCTGCACGCCGAGTTCTCCTTCCCGCTGCCCGTGCTGGTCATCTGTCAGCTGCTCGGCGTGCCCTACGAGGACAGGGAGTACTTCGGCGAAGTGTCGTCCCGCATGGGGGACATGCTGGACATGGAGCGGAGCGCGGTGGCTCGCGCCGAACTGGGCGCGTACATGGCCGGGCTGATCGAGCGCAAGCGGCGCGAGCCGGCCGAGGACGTGCTGTCGGATCTGGCGAAGGAGCTGGACGACGACGGGTCGATCGCCGAGCTGGCCGGCGGGCTGCTGTTCGCCGGGCACGAGACCACGGTCAACCGCATCGACCACGGCGTGCTGCTCCTGCTGGCCCACCCCGACCAGCGCGACCTGCTCATGGCCGACCCGAGCCTGGCCCCCGGCGCGGTCGAGGAGATCTTGCGCATGGTGGTGACGAGCCTGCACGGCCTGCCCAGGTACGCCCGCGAGGACATCGAGATCGGCGGCCGTACGATCCGCAAGGGCGAGGCCGTCGTGATCCTTCCGGGGGTGGCCAACCGGGACGAGCGGATCTATCCGGATCCGGATGTGTTCGACATCCGCCGTCCGCAGACGTACCCGCATCTGAGTTTCGGGTACGGGCCGCGCTTCTGCATCGGCGCGAGCCTGGCCAGGGTCGAGCTGGAGGTCGTGTTCGCCAGGCTGTTCCAGCGCCTGCCCGGCCTGCGGCTGGCCGTCCCCATGGAGGAGCTGCCCCGCAACGAGGGGAGGATCGCGGACGGCTTCGCCAAGTTTCCGGTGACCTGGTGAACGATCAGGTCGTGTAGCGCTCGACGCTGACGACGCGCCCGCCCGTCCTGTGCAGCACGGCGAACGCGCCCTTGCGCAGATGCACCCCCTGGCCGCTCAGCGTCTTGACCAGCTCGGGCAGCACCTTGCGGTGGCTGCACACGGCCGCGGGCACCGAGATCCGGCCGACCAGGTCGGTCGTCTTGTCCGGGTCGTAGCACTCCTCGCCGAGCAGCGGCTCGGCTTTGATCTCCGCCTCGATCCCGGCCGCGTACGGCTCCAGGGTCTGGACGCACCGGGCGGTGGGGGAGCTGATCAGCAGCTCGGGCCGGTAGGCGGGCAGCGCGGTGACCAGCTTCGCCGCCTGGGACCGGCCGTCGGCGTCGAGCGGCCGCAGCGCGTCGTCGTCCTGCCACTCGTTCCTGGAGCCGGCCGAGCCGTGCCGTACGAGCACGAGGGGCACCGTCTCGAGCGGTGCGGCCCGCAGCGCGCGCAGCAGCCCCACGTCCCATTCGTACGTGAGCAGCCGCCTGGCCTCCTCCACCGGCAGCCAGCGCAGCTCGTCCACCTCGTCGCCGGGGGAGAACCCGTCGTCGCCGGCCACCCGCGCCACCCAGTAGTCCACCCGCTTGAGCCGGCCGGTGCTGAGGTAGTGGACGGGCGGCAGCGCGCGGCCGAGCAGCACGGTCAGGCCGGTCTCCTCGCGCACCTCGCGCAGGGCGGCGGCGATCTCGTGCTCACCGGACTTCAGCTTGCCCTTGGGGAAGGTCCAGTCGTGGTAGTTCGGGCGGTGGATGACGGCGACCTCGGGGCGGCTCTCCTCGCCCCTCCAGACCACGGCTCCGGCGGCGCGGAGCAGGTCAGTCATCAACGGTCCTCCAGCGGCGCGTACCGATGAGATGGCTCTGGGGGTCCTCGCCCGGATGGCGGGCCCACGTGCCATCGGAGTTCAGCCACCAGGCGTTCGTGGTGTCGGCCATGGCCAGGTCCATCAGCTCGATGAGGTAGGCCTTGTGCTGCGGCGACGTCACCTTGACCAGTGCTTCGACACGGCGATCGAGGTTCCTGCGCATGAGGTCGGCGCTGCCGATCCACACCTCGGGCCGGCGGCCCAGGCCGAACTCGTACACCCGGGAGTGCTCAAGGAAGCGCCCCAGGACCGACCTCACGCGGATGTTCTCGGACAGATCGGGGATCCCTGGGCGGAGGCTGCAGATGCCCCGCACCCACACGTCCACCGGCACGCCGGCCCTGGACGCCCGGTAGAGCGCGTCGATGATCGGCTCGTCCACCAGGGAGTTCGTCTTGATCCTGATCCTCGCGGGCCGCCCCGCCTGCGCGTGGGCGATCTCCCGGTCGATCCTGGCCAGCAGCCCGGTGCGCATGGAGTGGGGCGCGACCAGCAGCCGGCGGTAGGCGGAGTGGTGGGAGTAGCCGGTCAGGTGGATGAACAGGTCCGTCACATCCTCCCCGACCAGCGGGTCCGCCGTGAGCAGGCCGAAGTCCTCGTACTGCCTGGCGGTCTTGGGGTTGTAGTTGCCGGTGCCGATGTGGCAGTAGCGGCGCAGTTCGCCCGACGGCTCCTGGCGGACCACGAGCGCGAGCTTGCAGTGGGTCTTCAGCCCGACCACGCCGTAGACGACGTGGCAGCCGGCCCGCTCCAGCTTGCGGGCCCAGGAGATGTTCGCGTGCTCGTCGAAGCGGGCCTTGATCTCCACGACGACCACGACCTGCTTGCCCGCCTCGGCCGCGTCGATCAGCGCGTCCACGATGGGGGACTCGCCGCTGGTGCGGTAGAGGGTCTGCTTGATCGCCAGCACCCTGGGGTCGGCCGCGGCCACCTCGATGAAGCGCTGCACGCTGGTGGCGAACGAGTCGTACGGGTGGTGCAGCAGCACGTCGCGCTCGCGCAGGATCGAGAAGATGTCGTCCTCGGCGGTGATCACCTCGGCGGGCACGAACGGCCGGTAGCTCAGCTCGCCCCGCTCGAGATCGGCGATCGCGTGCAGGCCGGACAGGTCGAGCGGGCCCTGCAGGCGGTAGATCTCGTGCGGCGCCAGCTCCAGCTCCTCCACCAGGGGCGCCAGCACCTCCGGGGTGATCGTGTCCTCGACCTCCAGCCGCACGGGCGGGCCGAAACGCCGCTTGAGCAGCTCCTTCTCCAGGGCCTGCATGAGGTTCTCGGTGACGTCCTCGTCCACGTCGAGATCCTCGTTCCTGGTGACGCGGAAAACGTGGTGCTGGAGGATCTCCATGCCCTTGAAGAGCTGTCCCAGATGCGCCGCGATGACGTCTTCGAGCGGGACGAACCTGTCTTTTGAGGCAGGTACGAACCGGGGCAGCTGCGACGGAACCTTGACCCGCGCGAAAACCGTATGATCGGTCGCCGGATTACGCACCAGAACCGCGAGATTAAGGCTTAGCCCCGAAATATAGGGAAAAGGGTGCGCGGGGTCCACGGCCAGCGGCGTCAGCACCGGCCTGATCCGCTCCCTGAACAGCTTGCGCAGCTCCGTACGCTCCTCGCGGCCCAGGTTCTCCCACCTGACGATCTCGATGCCCTCGGTCGCCAGTTGCGGGCAGATCTGCTGGTGGAAGACGGCCGCGTGCCGTCTGGCCAGCTCGTCGGCGATCGTGCCGATCCTGGCCAGCTCCTCGCGCGGCTTCAACCCGCTCTTGGTGCGCAGCAGCAGGCCGGTGGCCATGCGCCGTTTCAGGCCCGCGACCCGTACACGGAAGAACTCGTCGAGATTGCTCGCGAAGATCGCCAGAAAGCGCACCCGCTCCAGAAGCGGGACCGACGGATCCTCGGCGAGCTCGAGGACGCGCTCATTGAACTGGAGCCAGCTCTCCTCGCGATTGAGAAACCGCTCCTGAGGCAGGGGCAGGTCGTTGGGGGCGTGGAACGGTTCCGCGGACATATGGCCTATATTGCCCCGTTTGATTGAACAGAACGTTAACGCAACCGCAACGGCTCATTCTGGGCCGTCACTCGGGGTGGTCGGCCTGTCCGAGGCGGGCGGCGCGTTCGGCCAGGCGGGCCTCGCGCTGGCGGATCTTCTCCTCGCGCTCGCGCGCCTTCTCCGCCTCCTTCAGCAGCCGCTCCCGCTCCTTGAGCTCGCGCACCCGTGCCTTCTCCGCCTCCTTGAGCTCCTTCTGCCGTGCCTTCTCGGCCTCCTTGAGCTCCTTCTCGCGAGCCTTCTCCAGCTCGCGCAGCTCCTTCTCGCTGGTGGTGCGCGGCCTGACGGGGGCGGCGGACTGCGCGCGGGTCATGGCGGTGATCGACGGGCTGGGGTTGAGCCCGGTCAGGCCGTTCCATGCCAGGTTGACCAGGTGGGCGGCGACCTCCTCGCGTCCCGGCTTGCGTACGTCGAGCCACCACTGCCCGGTCAGCGCCACCATGCCGACCAGCATCTGGGCGTACATCGGCGCGAGCTTGGGGTCGTAGCCGCGCGCCGCGAACTCGTCGGCCAGGACGTCCTCGACCTGGCTGGCGATCTCGTTGATCAGGCTCGCGAACGTGCCTGTGCCGGAGGCGGCGTGGGAGTCGCGTACGAGGATGCGGAAGCCCTCGCTGCTCTCCTCGATGTACTGGAGCAGCGCCAGTGCGGCCCGCTCCAGCTTGACCAGTGAATGGGCCGCGGCCAGACCCTCGGTGATCATGCCGAGCAACTTCTGCATCTCGCGGTCCACCACGACCGCGTAGACGCCTTCCTTGCCGCCGAAATGCTCGTATACCACGGGTTTCGACACCTGTGCGGTAGCTGCGATTTCCTCGATAGAGGTCCCGTCGAACCCCTTCTCCGCGAAGAGAGTGCGGCTGATCTGGATCAGTTGCTCTCTGCGCTCGCTACCGGACATACGCCTGCGAGATCGGGGTTCGGTCACGGTCTCCATAATGACGGCCACCGATACGTGGCCGTTCGTCGGCTGATCGGCGTCAGGCAATGCGCTTCGCCGCCAGACGCTCAGGCGTCGGCCAGCGGACGTCGTACACCCAGCCGAGCCGCTCGAAGATCCGGATGAGGCCGGCGCTGAGGTCGATCTGCCCCTTGAGCACGCCGTGCCGGGCGCAGGTCGGGTCGGAGTGGTGCAGGTTGTGCCACGACTCGCCGAAGGACGGGATGGCCAGCCACCAGACGTTGCGCGACTTGTCGCGGACCTGGAAGTCCTCCTCGCCGAAGACATGGCAGATCGAGTTGATCGACCAGGTCACGTGGTGCAGCAGCCCGATGCGGACGATGGAGCCCCAGAACAGCGCGGTCACCGCGCCCTGCCAGGACCAGGTGACGAGCCCGCCGATCACGCCGGGGAGCACGATCGAGGAGACGGCCAGCGCGCCGAACCACTTGTGCAGCTTGAGCACGTCCTGGTCCTTGCACAGGTCCGGAGCGTACTTCTCCCTGTTGGTGCGCTCGCTCTCGAACAGCCAGCCCATGTGGGCGTAGAGCAGGCCCTTGGCCATGGACTTGAAGCCGGGCCCGAAGCGCCACGGCGAGTGCGGGTCGCCCTCCTTGTCGGAGAACTTGTGGTGCTTGCGGTGCGTGGCCACCCAGTCGAGCACGGACATCTCCAGCGACAGGCTGCCGGCGATGCCCAACGCGATCTTCAGCGGGCGCTTGGCCTTGAACGAGCCGTGGGTGAAGTAGCGGTGCAGCCCGACGGTCACGCCGAGCCCGGAGATCACGTAGAAGACGAAGGAGATGGCGATGTCCGTCCAGCCGAGTCCCCATCCCCACGCGAACGGCACCGCGCCCGCGACCGCGATCAGCGGCAGTCCGACGACCAGTCCGAAGATGAACAGTTCTGCCTTGGATTTCGGCTCGGGCTCGAATTCGGGCTTCGGGGCTGGCGCTGGGCGCTCGGCGAGAACGGTCATGGACGACCTCCATCGGCATGTATGAGGATGAATGTCCTGGCTACGCCACCGTAACCTACGCCAGCGTAAGTAAGGAAGTCCTAAGCCGTGAATGTGGGGAAGCTGACTCTGTGCGCGGCAAGGTGGGTGGGGTTCGTGTCTTGTGCCCTTTAGGGCGGTCTGTTATGCAGATGACGCGCCGAGCGCCGTTACTACCAGGAGAGTTCCGCCTCGCTCCGGTACGGGAGCTGATTACGGGCGCGCGCCGGGGCGCGGGCTCGGTATCGTAGGGGAGTGTCGGACGCCAGGCGTCCGATCTATCCCGGATCGTCTAATCGGCAGGACAAGTGGTTTTGGTCCACTTTGTAGGGGTTCGAGTCCTCTTCCGGGAGCTGTGACCTGCTCCCCGCCGCGAATGTTCGGGGCGCGGCCAGGTATCCTCACGGTGTCGGGAGGGTAGCGGTGCGGTAGACGTACCGAATGCCCTGATCCGTCCAGTCACAGGGAGCCTCAGTCCGTGAGTGTGCCGCGCCCGGCAGCCGTCATCGTCCTCGCCGCCGGCGAGGGCACCCGGATGAAGAGCCAGACCCCGAAGGTCCTGCACGAGCTATGTGGCCGCGCGTTGGTGGACCACATGCTCGCAGCCGCCCGCGACCTCGGTCCCGAGCAGCTGATCGTCGTCATCGGCCACGCCTTGGAGCGGGTCGGCGGTCACCTGGCCGCCACCAGCCCCGACGCGCGCGCCGTCGTCCAGCGTGAGCAGCGCGGCACCGGCCACGCGGTCCGCACCGTGATCGAGGAGGTCGGCGAGATCTCCGGCACGGTGCTGGTCACGTACGGGGACGTGCCGCTCCTGCGCACCCAGACCCTCGCCGAGCTGCTCGAACGGCACGAGACCGAGGGCAACGCGGTCACCGTGCTGACCGCCCACGTGCCCGATCCGACCGGCTACGGGCGGATCATCCGCGACGAGAGCGGCGCCGTGCTGGAGATCGTCGAGGAGAAGGACGCCACCCCGGAGCAGCGCGCCATCAAGGAGATGAACTCCGGCATCTACGCCTTCGACGGCACCCTCCTCGCCGACGCCGTCAAGCGCGTGTCCACCGACAACGCCCAGGGCGAGGAGTACCTCACCGACGTCCTGGCCATCCTGCGCGGCGACGGCCACCGGGTCGGCGCCTGCGTGGCGGGCGACCGCGTCGAGGTCGAGGGCGTCAACGACCGCGTGCAGCTCGCCGCCGCCCGCAGGGTGCTCAACGAGCGCCTGCTCGAAGGGCACATGCGCGCCGGGGTGACGATCATCGACCCCGGCAGCACCTGGATCGACGTCGGCGTGCGGATCGCGCCGGACACGGTCATCCACCCTGGCACCCAGCTCCACGGCGACACCGTCATCGAGACCGGTGCCGAGGTCGGCCCCGCCACCACGCTGACCGACACCCGCGTCGGCGAGGGGGCGACGGTCCGCAACGCCGTCTGCGACAGCGCCGAGATCGGCCCGGAGGCCAACGTCGGCCCCTACGCGTACCTGCGCCCCGGCACGGTGCTCGGCCGAAAGTCCAAGGCCGGCACGTTCGTCGAGATGAAGAACACCAAGGTCGGCGAGCGCTCCAAAGTGCCGCACCTGTCCTACGCGGGAGACGCCACGATCGGTGACGACGTCAACATCGGCGCCGCCGTGGTGTTCGTCAACTACGACGGGGTCAACAAGCATCGCTCCACCGTGCGCGACGGCGCGTTCGTGGGGTGCGACTCGATGCTCGTCGCTCCCGTGACCGTCGGAGACGGCGCCTACACGGCCGCCGGCTCCGTCATCGACAGCGACGTGCCCCCTGGCGCCATCGGCGTCGCCCGAGCGAGGCAGCGCAACATCGAGAAGTGGGTCTTGCGCAGGCGCGCGGGCACGAAGTCGGCCGCGGCCGCCGAGCGGGCGCTGGCCGAGCAAGAGCAGGAGAGTGGGACGTGAGCAGCATCAAACAACCCGGAGAGAAGAACCTCATGCTCTTCTCCGGCCGGGCCTACCCTGAGTTGGCCGACGAGGTCGCCCAGCACGTCGGCGTCTCCCTGACCCCCACCAAGCTGATCGACTTCGCCAACGGCGAGATCTACGCCCGTTATCTGGAGTCCGTACGAGGCTGCGACGCCTTCGTCATCCAGAGCCACACCGCCCCCATCAACCAGTGGATCATGGAACAGCTCATCATGGTCGACGCGCTGAAGCGGGCCTCCGCCAAGCGCATCACCGTGGTGATGCCGTTCTTCGGCTACGCCCGTCAGGACAAGAAGGGCCGCGGCCGCGAGCCGATCACGGCCAGGCTGATGGCCGACCTGTTCAAGACCGCGGGCGCCGACCGGCTGATGTCGATCGACCTGCACACCTCGCAGATCCAGGGCTTCTTCGACGGTCCGGTCGACCACCTGTTCGCCATGCCGGTGCTGGAGAGCTACCTCAAGAACAAGCTCGACCTGGAGAACACCACGGTCGTCTCGCCCGACACCGGGCGCGTGCGCCTGTCGGAGCGCTGGGCCGACACGCTCGGCACGCCGCTGGCGTTCATCCATAAGCGCCGCGACCTCGACGTGGCCAACCAGGTGAAGGTCAGCGAGGTCGTCGGAAAGGTACGCGGCCGCACCTGCGTGCTGATCGACGACATGATCGACACCGCGGGCACCATCTGCAAGGCCGCCGACGCCCTCTACGAGCAGGGCGCCACCAACGTGATCACCGCCGCCACCCACGCGGTCTTCTCCGACCCCGCCGTGGACCGGCTGAAGAACTCCCGGATCTCCGAGGTCATCGTCACCAACACGCTGCCGCTGCCGGAGGCGAGCAGGTTCGACAAGCTGACCGTCCTGTCGATCGCGCCCCTCATCGCCCGCGCGATCACGGAGATCTTCCAGGACGGCTCGGTCACGAGCCTGTTCGAAGGGGACACGTAAACAAGTAGACTGGCACGGTTGCGCTCGTAACGCCTTCCGCTAGGGCGGGTGAGGGAGAGCGCCGACACATACCGATCCCCATGCATCCCTAGGAGATGTCGTGTCTGAAGTACGTATCGCCGCCGAGCCGCGCACCACGTTCGGCAAGGGCGCCGCTCGCAAGATCCGCCGCGCCGACAAGGTGCCCGCCGTTCTCTACGGGCACGGCATCGACCCCAAGCACCTGACCCTGCCCGGCCACGAGGTGCTGCTCGCGCTCCGCACGCCCAACGTGCTGATCCACCTCAAGGGTGAGGGCGTCGACGAGCTGGCCCTGCCCAAGGGCGTGCAGCGCGACCCGATCAAGGGCTTCGTCGAGCACGTCGACCTGCTCCTGGTCAAGCGCGGCGAGAAGGTCACCGTCGAGATCCCGGTCACCACGGTCGGCGACGTCCACACCGACGGCCTGCTCGACCAGCAGCTCGTCGCCGTGGCCGTCGAGGCCGAGGCCACCCACATCCCGACCGGCGTCGAGGTCGACGTCGAGGGCCTGGAGGTCGGCACCGCCATCACCGCCGGCGAGCTCAAGCTCCCGCAGGGCGCCACGCTGGCCGCCGAGCCCGAGACCGTCATCCTCCAGGTCATCGCCAAGCCGGTCGAGGCTCCGGAGGAGGGCGAGGAGGCTGCCGAGGGCGAGGCCGCCGAGGCCGCCGCCGAGGGCGAGAGCGCCGAGGCCCCCGCCGCCGAGTAACGGGTCCGATTCGTGAACGGGGTGGCCGGACTCGAGCCGCCCCGTTCCGCTGTGAGGGGTGCAAATGGATCGCTGGCTGATCGCCGGACTGGGCAATCCCGGGCCCGAATACGCGGGCAACAGGCACAACGCGGGCTTCATGGTGCTCGACGAGCTCGCGGCCAGGGCCGGTGGGCGGTTCAAGGCGCACAAGAGCAGGGCCGAGGTCTGCGAGACCAGCACCGCCATCCTGGCCAAGCCCCTCACCTACATGAACCTCTCCGGCGGGCCCGTCAAGGCGCTCTCCGACTTCTACAAGATCGGCCCTGACCGGCTGATCGTCGTCCACGACGAGCTCGACGTCCCGTACGGCGCCCTCCGGGCCAAGCTCGGCGGCGGCGACAACGGCCACAACGGCCTCAAGTCGATCACCAAGGTCCTCGGCACCCGCGACTACCTGCGCGTCCGCTTCGGCATCGGGCGGCCCCCCGGGCGCATGGACCCCGCCTCCTTCGTGCTCAGGGACTTCGCCACCATGGAGCGCAAGGATCTGCCCTTCCTCGTGGACCGGGCGGCCGACGTCGTGGAATCGCTGATGGCCCGCGGCCTGGAGGTCACCCAGAACGACTTCCACCGGGCTGATCTCCACATTTCGGGCCCTCCACGCTGATCGCCGCATAGGTCCGTTCACCCGTTCCCGGGCTCCAGTACGGCTACGATCAGTGACTGTCTGTTCCAGAATGGTCACCTGGAGGCACGTGTGCGTGATGAGGGACTCATGACCGTCGTCAGACCTGGCCACCTGGCCTCCTGGCGGGTCGGCCCGCGCACGCCCTCCTGGGTCCGCTCCTACCGGTTGCGTGCCGTGCTGGCCGACCTCTGCGGGGCGGCGGCCGGAGCCGGGATCGCCTTCTACGGGCGCTTCGGCGGGCTCACCCCGTACGTGCTGCCGTACCTGCTGGTCAGCCTCTCCCTGCCGGTGGTGTGGGCGTGCGCGGTGGCGCTCAACCGGGCCTACGAGCCGCGCATGCTCGGCGTCGGCTCCGAGGAGTTCCGCAGGGTCATGCAGGCGGGCGTGGCGCTGACGGCCGGCACCGCCATCGGCTCCTACGTGACCAAGACCGACGTCGCCCGCGGCTACGTCGTGCTCGCGCTGCCCCTGGTCACGCTGCTCACGCTGATGCTCAGATACGCCCTGCGCCGTGCCCTGCACCGCCGCAGGGCGGCGGGAGAGTGCATGCGCAAGGTCGTCGCGGTCGGCCACGCCGCCTCCGTCGAGGAGCTGGTACGCCTCTTCAGGAGGGAGCGCCACCACGGCATGGACGTCGTCGCCGCCTGCCTGCCCGGCGGCACGCCGGGCGACCGCGTGGGCGAGGTGCCCGTCGCGGGCGATCTCAGCGACGTGCCGATCGTGGTCGAGCAGCTCGCCGCCGACACCGTGGCCGTGCTGGCCTGTCCCGAGATGGACGGCCAGGCGTTGCGGCGGCTGGCCTGGCGGCTGGAGCGCACGCACACCGAGCTGGTGGTGGCGCCCGCGCTGATGGACGTGGCCGGGCCGCGCACCACGATCAGGCCGGTCGCGGGGCTCCCGCTGCTCCATGTGGAGCATCCCGAGCTGACCGGGGCGCGGCAGCTGGTCAAGAACGTCTTCGACCGCCTGGTCGCGGCCGCGCTCCTGGTGCTGCTCACGCCCCTGCTGGCGGGGCTGGCGGTGGCCGTACGCACGACGAGCCCGGGGCCCGCGCTGTTCAGGCAGACCAGGGTGGGCCGGGACGGCCGGCTGTTCACGATCCTGAAGTTCCGCACCATGCGGCGCGGCTCGGAGAAGCAGAAGATCACCCTGGTCAGCGACCGCGAGGGGGTGCTCTTCAAGATCAGGAACGATCCGCGGGTCACGCCGCTGGGCGTGCGCATGCGCCGCCACTCCCTCGACGAGCTGCCTCAGCTCATCAACGTCGTGCTCGGTCACATGTCGCTCGTCGGCCCCCGCCCTCCGCTGCCCGACGAGGTGGTGCGTTACGGCGACGACGTGCGCAGACGCCTCCTGGTGCGGCCCGGGCTGACCGGGCTGTGGCAGGTGAGTGGTAGATCTGACCTATCTTGGGAGGAATCCGTACGTCTCGACCTGCGTTACGTTGAAAACTGGTCCCTCACGCTCGACCTCCAGATCCTGTGGAAAACCTGGTCGGCCGTCGCCCGCGGGCAAGGAGCTTATTGATGACGATTCGCGACGACCACGCACTCGCCGCTGATCTGGCCGCCGAGGCGGGTGAGCGGCTGCTGCGGGTTCGCGAGCGCACGGGTTTCGCCGACCCGTCCGCGCTACGGGCGGAGGGCGACCGCTCCTCCCACGTCTTCCTCATGGAGTCGCTGGCCCGGCTCCGGCCGAGCGACAGCGTGCTGTCGGAGGAGGCCACGCGCGAGGAGCGGCTCGACCCGCGCAGGCTCAGCGCGTCGCGGGTCTGGATCGTCGATCCCCTCGACGGCACCCGGGAGTTCTCCGAGGAGGGCCGGTCCGACTGGGCCGTCCACGTGGCGCTGTGGGAGGGCGGCAGGCTGACCGCGGGCGCCGTGGCGCTGCCCGCGCAGGGCCGCACGCTCACCACGGCCGAGCCGCCCAAACCGCCCTCCTATGACGGGGGGCGGTTCCGCATCGCGGTGAGCCGCACGCGGCCGCCCGAGTTCGTGCAGCGGCTGGCCTACCTCGCCGGGGCCGACCTGGTTCCCATCGGGTCCGCCGGGGCGAAGATCTCGGCGGTGCTCACGGGCGAGGTCGAGGCGTACGTACACGCCGGGGGTCAGTACGAGTGGGATTCCGCCGCGCCCGTCGCCGTCGCCCAGGCCGCCGGGGCTCACGCGAGCCGGATCGACGGCTCAGAGCTGACCTACAACCAAGCCGACCCCTCACTACCGGATATCCTGGTTTCCCTACCTGAGCTGGCGACATCGCTGCTCGCCGGGATTCGGGACCTGCACCGCTAAACCGCCGGAGGAAGCGCCCATGCTCCAGCGCGACTACACGACGTCGCAGCTCGACGTGCTCGAAGCCGAGGCCATCCACATCATGCGCGAGGTCGCCGCCGAGTTCGAGCATCCCTGTCTGCTCTTCTCCGGGGGCAAGGACTCGATCGTCATGCTCCGCATCGCGGAGAAGGCGTTCTGGCCGGCGCCGATCCCCTTCCCACTCATGCACGTCGACACGGGCCACAACTTCGACGAGGTGATCGAGTTCCGTGACCGCCGCTCCGCCGAGCTGGGCGCGCGGCTGATCGTGGCCAGCGTGCAGGAGTCCATCGACGCCGGGCGCGTGGTCGAGGAGACCGGGCGGCGTGCGTCGCGTAACCGGCTGCAGACCACCACGCTGCTGGATGCGATCGAGGAGCACGAGTTCGACGCCGTGTTCGGCGGCGCCCGCCGCGACGAGGAGAAGGCCCGCGCCAAGGAGCGGGTCTTCTCCTTCCGTGACGACTTCGGCCAGTGGGACCCGAAGAACCAGCGCCCCGAGCTGTGGAACCTCTACAACTCGCGCATCCGCAAGGGCGAGCACATCCGCGTCTTCCCGCTGTCCAACTGGACCGAGCTCGACGTCTGGGACTACATCAGGCGCGAGGGCATCGAGATCCCCTCCATCTACTTCGCCCACACCCGCAAGGTGTTCGAGCGTGACGGCATGCTGCTGCCCGACTCCGACGTGGTCAAGCGGGGCGACGACGAGCCGCTGTTCGAGGCCGTGGTGCGCTACCGCACGGTGGGCGACATGACCTGCACGGGCGCCGTGCAGTCGACGGCCGCCACGGTCGAGGAGATCATCGAGGAGATCGCGGCCACCCGGATCACCGAGCGCGGGGCCACCAGGGCCGACGACCGCTCGTCCGAGGCCGCCATGGAGGATCGCAAGAGGGAAGGCTACTTCTAATGGACATTCTTCGCTTTGCCACCGCGGGAAGCGTCGATGACGGCAAGTCCACCCTCATCGGACGGTTGCTCTTCGACTCCAAGGCGATCTTCGAGGACCAGTTGGAGGCGGTCGAGCGGACCTCGCGCGACCGTGGCACCGAATACACCGACCTGTCGCTGCTCACCGACGGCCTGCGGGCGGAGCGGGAGCAGGGCATCACGATCGACGTGGCGTACCGCTATTTCGCCACGCCGAAGCGGAAGTTCATCATCGCCGACACACCCGGCCACATCCAGTACACCAGGAACATGGTCACCGGCGCCTCCACGGCCGACCTGGCGATCATCCTCATCGACGCCCGCAAGGGCGTGCTGGAGCAGTCGCGGCGGCACGCGTTCCTGACCACGCTGCTGCGGGTGCCGCACCTGGTGCTGGCCGTCAACAAGATGGACCTGGTGGGCTACTCGCAGGAGCGGTTCGAGGAGATCAGGGAGGAGTTCACGGCGTTCGCGTCCAAGCTGAACGTCGCCGACCTCACCTTCATCCCGATCTCCGCGCTCAACGGCGACAACGTGGTCTCGCGCTCGGAGAACATGCCCTGGTATCTCGGCACGTCGCTCCTGCACCACCTGGAGAACGTCCACATCGCCTCCGACCGCAACCTGGTCGACGTGCGCTTCCCCGTCCAGTACGTGATCCGCCCGCAGCGGGCCACCGAGCACGCCTTCCACGACTACCGCGGCTACGCCGGCCAGGTGGCGGGCGGCGTGCTGAAGCCCGGCGACGAGGTGGTGCACCTGCCGTCCGGGCTCACGACGCGCATCGCCTCGATCGACACCTTCGACGGGCCGGTCGAGGAGGCGTTCCCGCCCATGTCGGTCACGCTGCGCTTCGAGGACGACCTCGACATCTCGCGCGGCGACATGATCGCCCGGCCGAACAACCAGCCGCGGGTGGCGCAGGAGCTGGAGGCGATGGTCTGCTGGATGGCCGACGGGCTGAAGCTGACGCCGCGCTCCAAGCTGACGATCAAGCACACCACCCGTACGGCGCGTGCCCTCGTCCGCGATCTGCACTACCGGCTCGACGTCAACACCCTGCACAGGGACGAGACGGCGACGTCGCTCGGTCTCAACGAGATCGGGCGGGTGTCGCTGCGGGTCACGCAGCCGCTGTTCGTGGACGACTACGGGCGTAACCGGCTCACCGGCGGCTTCATCCTCGTGGACGAGGCCACGAACGGCACCGTCGGCGCCGGCATGATCATCGACGCCGCCTAGGTAGATCTTTCCGGGGTTCCCCCGCCCGCTGATTACTCTGCGCGCTAGGGTCATCGCGTTACGTGTTCACGACGCGAAGGCCCTCCTCCGTGACCGACCGTGCGACCACCACCCGGGTCATCTATCTCGGAGGCCTCGGACGCAGTGGCACAACACTGCTCGAGAGGCTCCTGGGCGAGCTGCCCGGCGTGGTCGCGCTTGGGGAGGTAGTGCACCTGTGGGAGAGGGGGGTGCTCGCGGAGGAGCTCTGCGGGTGCGGAGCGCCGTTCCCCGTCTGTCCCTTCTGGCGGCAGGTGGGGGAGCGCGCGTTCGGCGGATGGACGCCGACCCTGGTGGGAAGGGTCCTGACGCTGCGACGGCGGGTCGACCGCACCCGCAGAATCCCGCGCATCCACCACCCGGACCTGGCCGAGTACGTGCAGGCGTACCGGCTCCTGTACGAGGCCATCGGCGCCCCGGTCGTGATCGACTCCAGCAAGCACGCGTCCCTGGCCTGCTGCCTGGTCGCCGGCGGGGTGGACGTACGGATCGTCCACGTGGTCCGGGACCCTCGCGCCGTCGCCCACTCGTGGGCCAGGACCGTGCATCGTCCTGAGGACGGGCGGCCCATGACGCAGTGGGGGCCGGCCCGCACGGCGGTCCACTGGACGGCCCAGAACGCCGCCCTCGAGCTCCTGCCGGGGCGCGGGGCCCGCGTCATCAGGGTCCGCTACGAGGACCTGCTGGCCGCCCCCGGACCCACGCTCGGCTCGTTGGCGCTCGCTCTCGGCCTCGCGGAGCCGGACCTGCCCTTCCTCGACGACCGCACGGTCTGGCTCGGCCCCTCCCACACCGCCTCCGGCAACCCGATGCGCTTCCTCGTGGGGCGGGTCGAGCTGCGCCGGGACGACTCGTGGATGACGGGGATGCGTGACGGCGACCGCCGGGTGGTCAACGCGCTGACGTGGCCGCTCCGGGCCCGGTACGGCTACCGGGAGGCGCCATGAGCCCTTCGGTGGGTGTCGTGATCCCGACCAGAGGCGACCGGCCTGCGCAACTGCGCGAGGCGGTGGGGTCGGCGCTGGCCCAGGAGCACCCCGGCCGCCTGTGCGTGGTGGTGGTCGCCGACGGCGTCGCCCCTGCCGACGTCGACGTGCCGGCCTCCGTACGCGTCCTGCCGAACACCCGCACTCCCGGCCTCCCCGGCGCCCGGAACACCGGCATCGCGGCCTGCGACACCGACCTCGTCGCCTTCTGCGACGACGACGACCTGTGGCTGCCCGGCAAGCTCGCCGCCCAGATGCGCGCGCTGCGCGACCGTGGCGGCGCGTTCGCGAGCTGCGCCATCGAGGTCGAGTACGTACGTCCCGGCGGCCGGGGCGAGCCCGCCCGCGTGCCCCGCCTGGCCGGTCGCGACACGGTGACCGCGGACGACCTGGCCCGCTCCCGCATGGTGATGGTGCACTCATCGACGTTCCTGTTCGAGCGCGGCGCCCTGTGGGCCGACGAGAGCGCACCCAATGGCCAGAACGAGGACTGGGATCTGGCCCTGCGCGCCGCCAAGCGGCAACCGATCACCTACGTGGACCGCCCGCTCGTCCGGGTGCGCTGGGGCGCGTCCCACTACGTCGCCCGCTGGGCGGACCGCATTGCCGGGCTCGACTGGATGCTCGCCCGGCACCCCGAACTGGCCGTGGATCCGCGCGGCGCGGCGCGGGTCTACGGCCAGCTGGCCTTCGCCCACGCGGCGCTCGGCCACCGCCGCGAGGCCACCCGCTGGGCCCTCCGGACCCTGGCGACCCGCGTGGGGGAGCCACGCGCGCCGATCGCCCTGGCGGTGGCGGCCGGCCTCGTCTCCGCGCCAACGATCCTTTCCGCCCTTCACCGTAGGGGGCACGGCATTTGACTCCGCCCAGAACGACCAGCGCACCTGTCCCGTCCCAACGCCTGCCCGAGGACACCGTCCCGCTCCCGCCCATAAGGCTTGGGGATACGCCGTCCGGGGAGATTGCCCAGGGGGATACGTCCCGTGGTGTGGCGCTGCCTGAGGACGCGTCGCGTGGTGTGGCGCTGCCTGAGGACGCGTCGCGTGGTGAGGTGCTGCCTGAGGACGCGTCACCCTCCGCCGCGCCGCCCGCAGCCGGGCGGGCGGACGCACCTGCGACCCCGCTTACGGTCGGGCAGGCGGCTGGGTCTGTGGTGGCGTCGTCCGCTGGGCGGGCGGATGTCCCTCCGACGCCGCTGACGGCCGAAGGGGCGGCTGCGGGGCGCGGTGGGAGGCGTTCGCCGTATGCGCGGCCCACGGGCGCTGCCGCCGGTCATCGACGCGGTCCGGACGCTCGGACGCCAGCTGCCGACGAGCGCCCGAGTTGCCAGGCGCACGCCGACGTCCTGGGGCACGGCCCTGTCCAAGCGCAGGCCGCTGCCCAGGCGCACGGCCCCGTCCAAGGGCACGGCCCCGTCCAGGCGCACGCCGACGTCCAAGCGCACGGCTTGGAGCGGGCGCACGGCGTCGGCCAAGTACACGTGCCGGCGGCCAGTGCCGCTGGTGCCGCCGGTGTCACTGGTGCCAGCGGGGCGCGGCGGGTGCAGGTGGGTGGGATCGGGGTGGACGCGCTCACCGAGGACGAGGTGGTCCGGTGGGTGGAGGTCGAGCTGGAGGCCGGCAGGGGCGGGCGGATCGTCACCCCGAACATCGACATCTGCCGGGCAGCCGCCAAGGACCCAGCGCTCAGAGAGCTGGTGTGCACCGCCGAACTGGTGGTGCCCGACGGGATGCCCCTGGTGTGGGCGGCCAGGCTGCTCGGCACCCCGGTGCCCGAGCGCGTGACGGGCGCGGACCTGATCTGGTCGCTCAGCAAGCTCGCCGCCCGCCGGGGCTGGCCCGTCTACCTGCTGGGCGGCCCCCCGGGCGTGGCGCGGAAGGCGGCGGACGAGCTCACGAGCTGCCATCCCCGGCTGAAGGTGTGCGGGGTGCACGCCCCGCCTTACGACTTCGACGCCACCCCCGAGGGCAGCGCGCGGGTCCGGAGGAAGGTGGTGGCCGCGCGGCCGCGGCTGGTGTTCGTCGGGCTGGGCTTCCCCCGGCAGGACCGGCTCATCGCCGACCTGCGGGAGGAGCTGCCGGAGGCGTGGTTCGTGGGGTGCGGGGCGGCGATCTCGTTCGCCGCCGGCACGGTGTCCAGGGCGCCCGGATGGATGCGCCGGACAGGGCTGGAGTGGGCGTTCCGGCTGATCTGCGAGCCGGGGCGGCTGGCGCGCCGCTACCTGGTGGACGACCTGCCGTTCGCGGCGCGGCTGCTGGCCACCTGCCTGGCGGGCCGGGTCAGGCAGTAAGGGTGCGTACGCCCGCCGGACAGGCGGGGTCATGAGGGTGCGTACGCCTGCCAGGTAGGCGAGGTCAGGCAGTGAGGGTGCGTACGCGGGTCACGTCCTCGGAGCTGAGGCCCTGGCCCGCGGCGGCCAGGGCCCGGCGGGAGTCCATGGGACGGAAGGCCGTGCGTGACAGACCCGACCAGGCGAACCCCGTACCACCCCTGGACGGCCCCGTGCAGGCCCGCGTGATGCGGCGCTCCGCGGCAGGGGTCCAGGCCAGGCCCGCGTGGTCGTACAGGCGCCGGAACCCGGTCAGCGGGTCGGCGGCCAGCGACTCGTACGAGACGATGTGGATGCCGGGAGTACGGGTCAGGATCGTGCGGGTCGCCCGCCAGAGCAGTGCCGCCTTCGTGACGCGGTCCTGGGAGCCGACGAGGGCACGCAGCTCCAGCAGCTCAGGGTGGTCGCGGACGAGCAGCGGCTGTTCGAGCAGCTCGTGGAAGTAGACCGTCCACCCCAGCCGCTGCCAGCTCGCCACGAACGACACCGGATCCCGCACGAGCGCGATCACCCGGCACCCCAGAGCAGAGGCGAACCAGCCGGCGCTCAGCACCGCGAACGGGTCGTCCAGCAGCGCCCGGCGGCCCGTCAGGCGGCCGAAGGAGAAGGCGGTGCCGTAGCGGAGCAGCCTGGCCAGGTCGTACGGGGAGCGGTTCGCGCGCAGCTCGGAGAGCCAGCGGTAGCGCAGCGCCACGGTGTCGCGGAAGGCGGGCAGCCAGTCGGCGGCGTTGTCGTCGCAGATGTACTGGAACCTGTGGGTCACCGAGGCCCTGAGCACTCCGGGGCAGCGGCCCGGCGGGTGCTGCGGGTTGAGCGGCTCGTTGACGTAGACCAGGTCGCCTCCGGCGGCGAGCATCTTGCCGGTCCAGCTCGTGCCGCTCCTCGGCAGCCCCGTCACCAGTACGGGAGCCCCTGTCACACGACAGCACCACCCCGGAGAGCGGCCAGGGTGTGGCGGCCGAAGGGGTGGAGGCCGTGGCGGCGGTGGAGCTGCCAGAGCGGGAGCAGGTTCTTCACCAGCACCCCGCCCGACCAGCCGAGCACCGCGCCGAACGCCCCGTGGACGGGGATCAGGGCCACGTCCAGCACCACCGTGCACGTGATCGCCGCGACCAGGTTGAGCAGGCTCGTCCCCGTGTGTCCGGCGGCCGTCAGCACCACGTCCACCATCCCGCAGGCCGTGGCCACCATCATCGTGCCCGCCAGCACCAGCGCCACCGGGGCCGCGGCGCCGTACGAGGGCCCGAAGAGCCGCAGCAGCCACGGCGCCAGCGCCGCGTACGCCAGCCACACCGGCCACGTCAGCAGCACCAGCCAGAGCGTGGCGGTCTGGTACAGCTCTCCGGCCCGTGCCCGCTCGCCGTCGGCGAGCGCCGTGACCAGCCGAGCCTGTACGGCCTGCGCCAGCCCCTGGTTCGCGAGCTGCCCGACCACCTTGAAGCGGGTGGCGGCCGTGTAGACGGCGGCCTGCGCCGGCCCGGCGAGCAGCGCGACGATCACGATGTCCAGCCGCTGGAAGACCGCCTGAATGGCCCCTGCCGCAGAGCGGGGAGCCGTGTAGCGCCACAGGTCGCGCCCCGTGCCGGGCAGGTATGGCGTCCGCGGCACCCGTCCTCGCAGCCCGGCCCAGGCCAGGACGAGGGCCGGCACGTAGGGCGCCCCCCAGGCCACCGGCAGCCACGAGACCGCGCCCGTCGCGCAGACCACGGCCACCAGCACGAGCTGGGCGAAGGGCACCAGCACCCCGTCCACGAGCACCGTGGGCCGCATGGCCCCGAATCCACGGGTGGCGGCCAGCAGCACGTCGCCCACCACCATGACCGGCACGAGCGCGGCCACCGGGCCCAGCCGCGGGTGAAGCACCACTGCCGCCAGGCAGGAGACCGCCACGCAGGGCACGAGGGCTGCCCGGATATATCCGGAAATGCCGAGGTAGTCGTAGGTCTTCGCCCGCGCGATGAAGTACACGAGCCCGTTCCCCGCATCCAGCTTGGCGATCCCCGCCGCCATGAGCGCCAGCGCGGTCGCCGCGAAGAACGCGCCGGCGTCAGCGGGAGCGAACGTCCTGGTCACGACCATGACAAGGACGAACTGCGCCGAGGCCCCGAAGACCGCCCCCGCGATCCCCGCGATCCCGCGCCGCCGCAGGCCCCCGGTCATCGCCGCCACGAAGGCTCACCGCCCAGCCACCGCACCAGCCGCGCGTCGTACGGCTCGAACTGCTCGCGCAGCTTCCGCGCGAGCTCGCGCGGCACCGGCTGCGGCGAGGGACGCCCGTTGTGCCGCTCGAACGCCGGGTATCCGAGATGCGGCACGCCCAGGAACTCCAGCACCCGGTCGTAGACGGTCTCCGGCTCGGCGAAGAAGCGGTGGCTGTCGAGCGCCAGGATCCGCTCGCGCCCGAACAGCGACTCCAGCCGGTCGAGCTGGTCGGCGTAGCGGCCCCGGGCCAGGTACGCGTGATGCCGGTGGGAGTGGTGCAGGGCGAAGGGGGAGCCGCGCAGCAGCTCCTCGGCCCCGGCCAGCCGCTCGGGCTCGAGCTCCAGCGCGGACTCGAAGTGCGACTCGGTCTCGAACCCCCTGGCCAGCTCGTGCGCGTGGGCCGAGCACGCCCGCTCGACCGGATCCCGCACCAGGACGATCAGCCGCACGCCGGGCAGGTCGGCCGCGATCCGCTCCCCGGCCAGCGGATGGAACAGGTAGTAGGGGGACGACTCGAACGCCAGCGCCCGCGAGCCGTACCGGTGCTCGACCAGCCCCGCGCTCATCCGCAGCGGGAAGTGCGCCTGGTACCAGGACAGTCCCCGCCAGTAGCCGACGTCGAAATAGTGCACGCCCTTGTGCAGCACCGGCTTGAGCAGCAGCGGATGCTGCGCCAGCGCGCGGTAGAGAGAGGTGGTGCCGCACCGCTGCGCTCCCGCGATGATGAACGACGGCAGCACCCGTGCCCCCGACGTGAGCCGTCCCGTGGCGCGCGACAGCGACAGCACGGACGCCTTCATGGCCCTCATGCGAGCAGCTCCTCATGGTCGACGGCCGGGTTGAGCCAGGTCTCCGGCGGCCCGAGCGGCGCGTGGCCGTCGGCGGCGTGCCTGTCGGCCAGCGCGATGAGGTAACGGATGGCGGTCTGCCTGGCCACCGCCGCGGAGAGCCCGAGGGGGGCGAGCTCGCGTACGGCCCGCGCCACGCACGCCCGCGCCGCGACCGGCGGGGCCATGGAGCGCAGCGCCCGCTGGAAGAAGTGGTGCACGAGGTCGAAGCCGTAGGGGACGCCGACCTCGTACCGCTCCCAGTCCCACACCAGCAGCCGCCCGTCGGGGGACGGGCACATGTTCCAGGGCGAGAGGTCCCCGTGCCAGGCCGCGCACGGGCCTCCGGTGCCGGCGATCTCCTTGACCGCCTCGACCAGCAGCGGCCGGGGCACCCGGCCGCGCCGCACCGGCAGCGGCGACAGCGCCAGCACCGCCAGGCCGCGCCAGACGCCGTGGTGGAGCACCGCCGGCACGGTGACCGTGGCCAGCGGGAGCCCGGCCAGCCGGCGCAGCGCCGTCGCCTCCGTGGTGACCAGCGAGCGGGCCCGCTCGCTGTCGCCGATCTTCACGAACGCCAGCCGCCGCCCGTCCGAGCGCGCCTCCAGGACGGGCTTCCGGTTGGCCCGCAGCGCCGGACGCACGTGCAGGACGGTCTCGACGGGCCGTCCGAAGACCTCACTCAGGTACGCGGCGATGGACCCCTCGCCCGGCACCATGACCGAGGACCACGGATGCCACCAGCGGCGCGGCACCAGTCGCCGGGGCACGGCGGCATGCGGCAGCACAGTGTACGCCCGGGGCGTCCCCGGCCCCGGATACAGCAGCCGCACGGTCTCCGCGAGGTAGCCGAGCCGGATCGCGGCGTCGTTCACGAGACGTCTCCCAGTTGGTTGCGCCACAGCAGGGCGAACGAGATGAGATACAGGCTGAGCGGCGTGACCAGCCCGTCGTAGACGAACATGTAGAGCAGCACCAGCCCCATCACCAGCACTCCGGCCAGCCCGATGGGGCTGCGGTCACTCCAGTGGCGCCGGATCGCGCCCACGAAGAACGCCACGTAGAGCGCCGCCCCGGTGAACCCCTGCGTGATGATCAGCAGCCAGAGCTGGCCGTCGCTGCCCAGCGGCGGGTGGCCGCAGCCCTCGCACCACTGGGTCCGGCCCGTGGTGATCGTGCGATGGTTGCCCATGGCGTTGCGCGTGTTGCCGTAGCCGATGATCGGCGAGTGCGCGGCGGCCGCGACGGTGGCCGATACGGTGAAGGCCCTGATGTCGTTCGAGTGCGGTTTGTCCAGCCGCTGCGCGAACAGCGACGCCAGCGGGCTCAGCGCGAACACCAGCGCCGCCACCGCCGCGGCCCCGCAGAGCGCCACCCTGGTGCGACCCCCGAGCCGGACGATCAGGTAGACCAGGGCCAGGCCCAGGCCGATCCAGAGGCCCCGGTTGAGCGAGTAGACGATGGGGATGGCGGCCAGGGCCAGCGTGGCCGCCACCAGGGCCCGCTGCCGCGGCCCGCCGTGCACCCACCAGCCGACCACGAACCACACCAGCAGCACCGACACGTTGCTGCCCCAGGCGTTGGCCCACTCGAACGGGGCCTCCGGCCGCGGCGAGGCGAAGCCGAGCACCTTCTGCGTCTGGGCGGCGGTGGGGTGGATGAGGTTCTGGACGAACGAGTTGCCGGCCGCCCAGTCGGGCAGCAGCAGCTCCATCGGCGAGGTGAACGCGAACGAGGGGAAGAACACGCCGAGCAGCCCGCCCGCGACCGTCGTGACGAACAGCACGCCGAGCAGCCGCACCAGGCGCAGCTGCGGCAGCTCGCGCTCGGTCAGGTTGCCGAGGTAGAGGACCATGATCAGGATGGCCACGTAGAGCGCCAGCCGCATGAGATAGCCGATCAACCGCCCAGGACCGAGATCCCCGTACGTGTCGGGCGGCATCTCCGCCAGCATCAGCCCGCTCACCAGGTAGCCGGCGATCAGCAGCAGCCAGAGCCCGAACCCGCGCGGCACCCTGATCGGCTGGCGCCGCCACAGCACCATCGCCATGGGCACCGCCAGCACGATCACCGACAGCCCGCCGAACCCCAGCGCCCACCACACCGGATAGCCGACGAGCAACACGGTGATCGGCCACGCGGGTCCCCTCACGTCGGCTGGCCGGGACGCCGGGGGTGCATCGCGTGCATGGGCGAGGTCTCGGCCACCTCCAGCTCGCCGGTCGCGACGAGCTTGCCGAGCGGGGTGTGCGTGCGCGGCTCGAGCAGGGGCACGAACGAGGGCAGCGCGTCGATCGCGGTCACCGCGCCGATGACCGGCACCTCGTGCCTGTCCAGCTGCCGCAGGGCGGCCATGACCCGGTCGGAGGTGACCTGGCCCAGACCGATCAGCAGCAGGGCCGCGTCCGCCCTGGACAGATCGCGTACGTCGGAGCCGTCGAGCACCGTCAGCGGCACGTTGACGGCGACCGGGTCGGCCCGGGTCGAGTCGCGCAGGTCCGCGGGCAGCGCCTTGACCAGCAGCCGCTTGCCGGGGCACGTGGCGACCACGGCGCAGGCCAGCTCGTGGGCCACGCCGGGCTCGCGCGGGCCGGACAGGTCGCCCAGCACGGGCAGGCCGGTCAGCCGCTCGACGTCGGACGCCGTGCGCAGCCGCCGGTCGAGCCGGTCGCGGGCGTAGGCGGCGGCCGAGCCGGCCAGCAGCCCGGCCATGAGCCCCGTGCCGAGGTAGAGCGGCAGGCTGGGGGAGACGGGCGCGGACGGCGGGGCGGCCTGGCTGATGACCATGCCGGGCGTCACCGCGACCGTCCTGAGCGCGTCGTACTTGAGGGCGAGGCCTGCGGCCTGCCGGTTGAGCACGCTCTGCCGCTGGAGCGCGATCGCGTGCTCGGGACCGCCCTTGGCCAGCCCGCCGAGCTGCTTGATCACCGTGTCGATGGCGGTGTTGACCTGCTTGAGCTTGGCCAGCACGGCCCGCTGCTGCTCGGCCAGGGCGGCCATCGCGCTCTCGCGGCGGTTGGTGAGATAGGCCTGGGCGTACGCGCGGGACTGGGCGGCCGCGACCGTGGCGTCGGCGGCGGTGACCGAGATCCACAGCACCGCCGAGTTGGGCGGCACCGAGACCTCGACGGGCTCGGTGCTCCCGACCCCCAGCGCCCTGGCGGCCCGCGTGGCGACCACGGCGGACTGCGCGACCTGGGCCTCGGTGTCGAGGTTGAGCGGCTCGCGCTGGCGGCTGGTCACCTGGTTGGCCGGCTCCTGCGAGCCGACCGGCATGACCAGCACCTGCGTGGTGGCGGTGTAGGAGGGCGGCGTGAGCCGCATGAGCGCGAGTCCGGCCGTGCCGCCGAACACGACGCAGCCCACCAGGAGCAGCCATCGCCTGCGCAGCAGCGAAAGGTGCTCGTCCAGGTCCGTACCGGAGCTCATGG
Organism: Nonomuraea sp. NPDC050786; assembly: GCF_040654115.1. NCBI lineage: Bacteria > Bacillati > Actinomycetota > Actinomycetes > Streptosporangiales > Streptosporangiaceae > Nonomuraea > Nonomuraea sp. NPDC050786. Next base: position 266,076 of record NZ_JBFAHJ010000004.1, on the reverse strand, counting down.
GGGAAGGGTCTCCTGGAAATGCGTCGAGATGTGCGCCCACTATAGGGCGGACGATTATCAGCCAAGCCGATTACCCAAGATTTTCTCCAGTACGGGCACAAGGTAAAGCCACCTATAAATTGAAATGTCCGGAAAATCTGGGGCGGCCTTGTTCGCTGTGAGCTGCAGAGACCTGGAGAGACTCTGCACACTGGCTGAAGTTCCAGGAATGACATGGCATGGTTCAGGTTTGATAGGCGGGGGTCATTCGACGAGGGGGTTGAAAGGCTTTGCAGCTACGGGGAATTTCTCAAACCGCCACGAACGCCGCGGTCATTCTGGCCGTCATCGCGGTGCTGGCCGCCTGCTCCACGGCCGAGGGCTCCAACGCGCGGGCGCCCGTAGCGGTCAAGGACCCCTCGGGCTCGCCGTCCTGTACGGCGACCTCCAGGCTCATCCCGTCCTGCGGCGCCTGGTGGGGCGTCGCGCCGGAGGTCTTCACCGGCGCCCCGCTGGAGCACGCCCTGCACGGCGCGGAGGCGCGCATGGGGGCCGCCGCCGACGTGGTGCACGTCTACCACCGGGGCAGCGAGCTGTTCCCCACCGACGCCGAGGTCAGGATGGCCCGCGACCCGGCCAGGCCCCGGCTGCTCATGATCAACTGGAAGCCGTCGCTCGACCGCACCTGGGCCGAGATCGCCGACGGCGCGCTCGACGCCAGGATCGACCGGCTGGCCGGCTACCTCCGGCGCACCTTTCCCGAGCGGTTCTTCCTCACGCTCCACCACGAGCCGGAGAACGACGTGGACCCCTCGTCGGGCTCGGGCATGCAGGCCACCGACTACGCGGCCATGTACCGGCACGTCGTGCTCAGGCTGCGGGCCGACGGCGTGAAGAACGCGGTCATGGTCATGACGTACATGGGGGCGCCCAACTGGGCGGCCGAGCCCTGGTTCGAGGACCTCTACCCGGGTGACGACGTGGTCGACTGGGTGGCCATGGACCCGTACGCCGACGGCCGGGTGGACGACTTCGAGGGCCTGGTGAACAAGACCCGCAAGGAATATCCGGACTGGCCGGGCTTCTACCGGTGGATGCAGGCGCGCTTCCCCGGCAAACCGGTCATGGTGGCCGAATGGGGGGTGTTCCAGCAGGGGGACAAGCGGGCGTTCTTCGAGTCGGTGCGGCGGCAGATCAAGCGGTATCCGCAGATCAAGGCGCTGCTGTACTTCGACTCGCCGCGCGCGCCGCGCGGCGACACCAGCTTCGACGCCGGTACGGGCGCCGGCCGGGCGTTCAGCGAACTGGCTCGAGATCCTTACTTCCGCTCGACGCCCGTCCCGAGGCCCTGACCCGCACCCGCCAGCCGATGACAGTGACAGCCGTGGCCGCGACGAGAGCGCAGACGGTGAGCGTGTTGCTCACGTCGAGCAGCTTGCAGGCGGAGGCCAGCAGGACGATGGCGAGCAGCGCCCTGATCAGGCCGCCGGGGGCGCGGGAGGAGATCCTGGCGCCGAGGTAGACGCCCGGGATCGAGCCGATGAGCAGTGACAGCGTGAGGTCCGGCTGGAAGTCGCCGAACAGCAGGTGCCCGAGGGCGGCGGAGGCGACCAGCGGCACGGCTTGGACGAGGTCGGTGCCGACGAGTTGGTTGGCCTTGAGCGCCGGATAGAGGGCGAGCAGGGCCACGATGATCAGCGATCCGGATCCTACGGACGAGACGCCGACGACCAATCCGCCCACCGTACCGACCAGTAGGGTCGGAATTGGTCGCACGACGATCTCGTGGGCGCTCGACGTGCCGCCCCGCGCGCCGAGCCAGGTCTTGACCGCCATGCCCGCCACGGCCAGCAGGAGGGCCACGCCGAGCGCGTACTTCACCGCGTCGGTGACCGCGAACGCGCGGGCCAGGAACACGCCGCAGAAGGCGGCCGGCACCGAGCCCGCGCAGAGCCAGCCGACCAGCCGCAGGTTGACCGTGCCCCGGCGCAGGTGCACGAAGCTGCCGACCGGCTTCATCACGGCCGAGGCGACCAGGTCGCTGGAGACCGCGGCCAGCGGCGGGACGTTGAAGAAGAGCATCATCATCGGGGTCATGAGAGCCCCGCCGCCCATCCCGGTCAGCCCGACCACGATGGCGACGAGAAAAGACCCGCCGATCAGGGGGAAGTCGATCAACGTACCCATCCTCCGGACTTCAAGGCTCCCAGCACCTGGGAGACGGCCGCGTCGATGGAGATGTGCGTGGTGTCGATCACCAGGTCGGCGTCGTCCGGCTCCTCGTAGGGGTCGGAGACGCCGGTGAACTCGGGAATGAGCCCGGCGCGCGCCTTGGCGTACAGGCCCTTGCGGTCGCGCCGCTCGCACTCCTCCAGCGGCGTCGCGACGTGCACGAGCAGGAAGTCCGCCCCGACGGACTCGACCATCTCGCGCACCTCCTCGCGGGTGGCCGCGTAGGGGGCGATGGGCGCGCAGATGGCCAGGCCGCCGTGGCGGGCGGTCTCGGCGGCGACGAAGCCGATGCGGCGGATGTTCAGGTCGCGGTCGGCCTTGGAGAACGTCAGGCCCTTGGAGAGCAGATGGCGTACGACGTCGCCGTCGAGGTAGGTCACGGTGCGGGTGCCGAGCTCCAGCAGCGCGTCGCGCAGGCCGCGGGCGATCGTGGACTTGCCGGAGCCGGACAGGCCGGTGAAGAAGACCACGAGGCCCCTGCGGTGCGGCGGGCCGGGGATGCGGATGGGGTCCGGGCCCGCCAGGTGCTCGGTGGCGCCGTAGGCGGTGGCGACGTGCTCGCGCAGCTCCAGGTCGATCTCGGGCTCCTCGCGGGGCGCCAGGGGCACGGAGACGACGATCGTCTCCTCCGGCAGCTTCTCCTTGGCGCGGAGCGCGGCGCGTACGACCGGGGGGCCCGCCTCGCCGTACGAGAGGGGGAGGAGCACGATCACCGCGTCGAGCTCCTTCGCGGTGGCGACGATCTCGGAGAGGTCGTCGAGGGGGCCGCGCATGGTGACGGCGAGCGCAGGGCGGCCGCCGAGCGCGGCCCTGACCTCCGCCGGGGTGCGCCGCAGGCGCGCGAACGGGCCGTGCTCCGGGGCGCCGAGGCCCTTGACGGGCCCTGAAGTCAGCCCGTCGGGCTCGTGGGCGCTCACCGTGAGCGTGGCCAGCGGCAGGCCCTCCGGGTCGAGCAGCGTGACCTCGTCGCCGGGCGAGACGTCGGCGGGCAGGTGGAGCGTGACGGGCGCGGGCCACGCGGTGCCGTCGGCGAGCGTGCCGCGCTCGTGCACCGCGTGGAGATCGTCGTGGCCCAGGAACCCGGTCAGCGGCTCGAACGCGCCGGACAGCAGCAGCTCGAGGTCGGCCAGCTCGCGCGGGTCGGGGGTCCACTCCACGTCTTCAACATCCCAACTATTCCGATTGAATTGGTAGGGAAGTCTACCGATTCGTACCTGTGTGTCGCTAGTCCCCCTGGACGCCGAGACGAGCTAGAGCAGCCGGGCGAAGTGGTGCTGGGGCTTCCTGATCACCATCGTGATCTCGTCATGGTCGGCGGGATAGCGGCCGTTGGTCAGCTTGGCGACCGCGGCGACCGCGGCGGCGGCGAACCCGCGCTTGCGCGCGGGGCCGCTGGTGTTCCGCGTGTCGTCGGTGATCATGAGCCCGCGGCTGAGGCAGAACGCGTGCATGCCGTCGCTCGAGGCCAGCGGCTCGTACACGGCGGGGAACGGGCCCGGCGTGCCGGGGGCGACGACCAGGCGCCACAGCACGCGGCGCAGCCACGACGGCGTGATCCGGTCGAGCAGGCCGTAGGCGGACCTGCGGTCGCGCATGCGCAGCAGCACCAGGCCGCCCGGGCGCAGCGCCTGCAGCAGCCGGTCGAGCACGAGCTCCGCGTGCCTGACCCGCTCGAGCAGGAAGGACACCTGGATCACGTCGTACGACCTGGGCGGCAGAGGCACGCAGCGCAGGTCGCCCAGCGACCACGACACCAGGTCGGCGCGCTCGCCCAGCACGGCCCTGATCGAGGGGTGGTCCTCGTCGACCCCGGTGGCCCTCGTCTCGATCCGCTCCAGGGCGAGCGGCTCGTCGTGCGCGCACCCGGCGACGAGCACGTCGAGCCGCCTGCCGAGCAGGCCGGCCCACTGCTCGCGGACCCGCTGACCGAAAAGGTCGCCTCTTGGGGCGACCGATCGCACCTCAGACATGTCACCTACAGTAATCAATCGATCCGAATCAGTAAGGCATTTCCCTGCTAGCGTCCTGGCCCGTGAGCGATGTGGTCTATGTGGGGAACGCCGGCGTCGACGCGGCCGCGGACCGGGGCTGGCTGCTGGGTCATTTCAAACCCCTCGGCGACCCAAGGCACAGCGACGATGTCGAGATCAAGTGGGGCGTCCACCCGCCGGGCGACGAGCGGGGGGAGTGGGTCAGGGGCGAGGAGCGCACCGCCCTGCTGGTGCTGATCAGCGGCCGGTTCCGGGTGGAGCTGCCGGGCCGCAGTGTGCTGCTCTCCGAGCCCGGTGACTACGTGGTCTGGGGCAAGGGCGTCGACCATTCGTGGTATGCGGAGGAGGCTTCCACCGTGCTCACCGTGCGCTGGCCCTCCGTGCCTGGTTATCGGATCGGCTGAGGGTGTGTCGGCGAGTACCCTGGGAGGGGACCCCCGCGACCTGACTCGGCCGGGGGTAGTCGTGTTGCCGTCGTGGGGCTGTGGGCGTATCTGATGAGTCTTTCCGGGCTACTTGACCTTGTTCGCGCCGACCCGAAGCTGACCGCCGCTCTCGAAGAGGGCGGCGACGTCGCGCTGGTCGCGCCGTCCGCGCTGCGGCCGTTCGGCGTGGCCGCGCTGGCCACGCACGACCAGCGGACCGTGCTCGCGGTCACCGCCACGGGGCGTGAGGCGGAAGACCTCGCCGCGGCCCTGACCAGCCTCATCGAGCCCAACTCGGTGGCGGTGTTCCCGGCGTGGGAGACGCTGCCGCACGAGCGGCTCTCGCCGCGCAGCGACACCGTGGGGCAGCGGCTGGCGGTCCTGAGGCGGCTGGCGCACCCGATCAAGGGCGACGTCGCGGCCGGGCCGCTCAGCGTGATCGTGGCGCCGGTCAGGGCGCTGCTGCAGCCGATCGTGAAGGGGCTCGGCGATCTCGAGCCGATCCGGCTGCGGGCGGGCGACGACGCCGACCTCGAGGACGTGGTCGAACGCCTGGTGAACAACGGTTACCACCGGGTCGATATGGTGGAGAAGCGCGGCGAGGTGGCCGTGCGCGGCGGGCTGCTCGACGTGTTCCCGCCGACCGAGGAGCACCCGCTCCGGCTGGAGTTCTGGGGCGACACGGTCGAGGAGATCCGCTGGTTCAAGGTGGCCGACCAGCGCTCGCTCGAGGCGGCGGAGGGCGGGCTGTTCGCGCCGCCGTGCCGGGAGCTGCTGCTGACGGACGAGGTCAGGGGCCGGGCTCGGGAGCTGGCCGAGCAGTACCCGGCGCTGGCCGAGGTGCTCGACCAGCTCGCCGAGGGTACGCCGGTCGAGGGCATGGAGGCGTTCGCGCCCGTGCTGGCAGGGGAGATGGACCTGCTGCTCGACCACCTGCCGGTGCGCTCCGCGGTGTTCGTCTGCGACCCCGAGCGGATCAGGGGGCGAGCGGAGGAGCTCGTACGCACCTCGCAGGAGTTCCTGGAGGCCTCCTGGATCAACGCGGCGGCCGGCGGCGAGGCGCCCATCGACCTGGGCGCGGCGGCGTTCCGCACCCTGGAGGAGATCCGCGACCACGCCGACGTGCTGGGCCAGCCGTGGTGGACGATGGCGCCGTTCGGCGGCGGGGTCGAGCTCGACGCCCAGGACTCCGAGGCCTACCGCGGCGACACCGCCAAGGCGCTGGCCGACATCAAGGGCTGGCTGGCCGACGACAAGGCCGTCGTGCTGCTCAGCGAGGGCCACGGGCCCGCCGAGCGCATGGTGGAGCTGCTCAAGGGCGTCGACGTGCCCGCCAGGCTCCAGCAGTTCCTGGACGAGGCGCCCGAGCCCAAGGTCGTCCACGTCTCGACGGGGCTCATCGAGCACGGCTTCATCACCCCCAGCCTGGCCGTGCTCACCCACCTCGACCTGGTCGGGCAGAAGGCGTCCACCAAGGACATGCGGCGCCTGCCCTCGCGCCGCCGCAACATGGTCGACCCGCTCCAGCTCAAGGTCGGCGACCACGTGGTGCACGAGCAGCACGGCGTGGGCCGCTACGTCGAGATGGTGCAGCGCACGGTCCAGGGCGCCACCCGCGAATACCTGGTCATCGAGTACGCCAAGGGCGACCGGCTCTACGTGCCGACCGACCAGCTCGACGAGGTCACCCGCTACGTCGGCGGCGAGGCTCCCACGCTCAACCGCATGGGCGGCGCCGACTGGGCCAAGGCCAAGTCCAGGGCGAAGAAGGCGGTCAAGGAGATCGCGGGGGAGCTGATCAGGCTCTACTCCGCCCGCATGGCCTCGCCGGGCCACGCCTTCGGGGCGGACACGCCGTGGCAGCGGGAGATGGAGGACGCCTTCCCGTACGCCGAGACCGGCGACCAGCTCGAGGCCATCGACGAGGTCAAGCGCGACATGGAGCGCGGCGTTCCGATGGACCGGCTGATCTGCGGCGACGTCGGCTACGGCAAGACCGAGATCGCGGTGCGGGCGGCGTTCAAGGCGGTGCAGGACGGCAAGCAGGTGGCCGTGCTGGTGCCGACGACGCTGCTGGTGCAGCAGCACATGTCGACGTTCACCGAGCGCTTCTCCAGCTTCCCTGTCACGCTCAAGCCGATCTCCCGCTTCCAGACCGACGGCGAGGTCAAGGGCACGCTCGAAGGGCTCAGGTCGGGCGCGGTCGACGTGGTGATCGGCACGCACCGGCTGCTCAGCCCCGAGGTCAGGTTCAAGGACCTCGGGCTGATCATCATCGACGAGGAGCAGCGGTTCGGCGTCGAGCACAAAGAGGCGATGAAGCACCTGCGTACGCAGGTCGACGTGCTGGCCATGTCGGCCACGCCGATCCCGCGCACGCTGGAGATGGGCCTGACCGGCATCCGCGAGATGTCCACGATCCTCACGCCGCCCGAGGAGCGGCACCCGATCCTCACGTTCGTGGGGCCGTACGAGGAGAAGCAGATCGGGGCCGCGATCAGGCGCGAGCTGATGCGCGACGGGCAGATCTTCTTCGTGCACAACCGGGTGGCCTCGATCAACCGCGTGGCCGCGCGGCTGCGCGAGCTGGTGCCCGAGGCGCGCATCGCGGTGGCGCACGGGCAGATGAACGAGCACCAGCTCGAGAAGATCATGGTGGGCTTCTGGGAGCGGGAGTACGACCTGCTGGTCTCCACCACGATCGTCGAGTCCGGGCTCGACGTGCCCAACGCCAACACGCTGATCGTGGACCGGGCCGACAACTACGGCCTGTCGCAGCTCCACCAGCTCCGGGGGCGCGTCGGGCGGGGCAGGGAGCGCGGTTACGCCTACTTCCTCTACCCGCCGGAGAAGCCGCTGACCGAGACCGCCCACGAGCGGCTGGCCACGATCTCGCAGCACACCGAGATGGGCGCGGGCATGTACGTCGCGATGAAGGACCTGGAGATCCGCGGCGCCGGCAACGTGCTTGGCGCCGAGCAGTCCGGGTTCATCGCCGGCGTCGGTTTCGACCTGTACGTGCGGCTAATGGCCGAGGCGGTGCAGGAGCAGAAGGCCAAGCTGGACGGCGGCGAGGCGCGCGAGGAGCAGCCCGACGTCAAGGTCGAGCTGCCGATCAACGCCCACATCCCGCACGACTACGTGACCTCCGAGCGGCTGCGGCTGGAGGCGTACAAGCGGATGGCGGCCATCGCCACCCCCGCCGACATCGACGAGGTGCGCGACGAGCTGACCGACCGCTACGGCAAGCCGCCCGCGGAGGTGGAGAACCTCCTGGAGGTGGCCAGGTTCCGGATCAAGGCGCGCCAGGCCGGGCTCACGGACGTCACGCTGCAGGGCCAGAACATCAAGTTCGGTCCCGCCAGGCTGAGGGAGTCGCAGCAGGTCCGGCTCGACCGGCTCTACAAGAAGGCGATATACAAGCAGGCGGCCGAGACGCTGCTGGTGCCCGTCCCCAAGACCAAGCCGCTCGGGGGGCAGCCGCTACGCGATCTCGACCTGCTCAAATGGTGCGGTGACCTGGTCGAGGCACTGTTCCTCGAGCCAGCGCGGGTAAGCTAGCGGCGGTTTTCGGTCGGAAAGGGACGCACGTGAAGTCGATACGAGTGGCTGTGGCCGCCGCGGCGGTGGGCATCGCCCTGACCGCCTGCTCCTCCCCCATGCAGGCCGGGGCCGCGGCCGTGGTGGGGAACGAGCGCATCTCGACGAGCCAGCTCACCGCGGACGCGGAGGCGTACAAGGTCTCGTTGAAGAGGAACAACCTGGACGAGACGGCGCTCGGCGTGCCGGTCACCCAGTACGTGCTGCAGCGGCTGGCCGACATCAGCGCGGCCAGGCAGTTCATGGCCCGCCGCAACGTGCAGGTGACCGACAAGGAGATCGACGCCAAGCTCCAGGACCCGGGCCAGTACCAGAGCCCCGAGATCAACCTGCTGGCCCTGGGTGTCGCGCCGACCTACGCCCGCGAATACGCGCGCACGGCCGTCGGCATGGCCAAGCTGCAGCAGGCGGCCGGCCAGGGCGGCACGGACCAGCTGCGCAAGGAGTTCGCCACGATCAAGACGACGTTCAGCCCCCGCTTCGGCGTGGTCAACACGTCGCCGTCGCAGGAGAACCCGGCGCTGTTCATCGACGCGGGCCGGTTCGGCAAGGCCGCTTCCCAGCAGGCGCAGCAGCAGCGGGGCTGAGCCGTGCCGCTGATCGTCGTCACCACCTCGCCCAGGGTCGCGCCGGGCCTGCTGAGCCACCAGGCCTGGCAGGCGCTGCGCTCCGGGCCGGTGCTGACCGGCTCGGCCGCGCATCCGCAGCTCCCGTACCTGGAGGAGGCGGGGGTCGCGGTCGAGGTCGTGGAGCCCGACCCGCGGGGGCTGGCCGTGCGGGCGGTCGGCGAGACCGTCGTGTGGCTGGCGTCGACGTCCGAGAAGGACTCCGAGGACTTCATGCGCGCGGTGGGGCACGCCGCGATCGCGCTCGAGGAGCCGCCGCTGGTCGAGGTCGTGCCGGGCTCGTACGACCTGCCGGGGGCGCGGGTGCTCGACCTGGTGGCGGTGATGGACCGGCTGCGCACCGAGTGCCCGTGGGACCGTAAGCAGACGCACGAGTCGCTGGTGCCGTACCTGCTCGAAGAGGCCTACGAGGTGCTGGAGACCATCGAGCAGGGCGACTATGCGGCGCTCCGCGAGGAGCTGGGGGATCTGCTGCTGCAGGTGGTCTTCCACGCGCGGGTGGCCGACGGTTTCGACATGGACGACGTGGCGGCCGGGATCGTGGAGAAGCTCGTACGCCGCCACCCCCATGTCTTCGGCTCCGTGCGGGCGGAGAGCGCCGACGAGGTCAACGACAACTGGGAGGCGATCAAGGCGGCCGAGCGGGCGGCCAAGGGGCGCGAGTCCGTGCTCGAGGGCGTGCCCATGGGGCAGCCCGCGCTGTCACTGGCCGCCCAGCTGCTGCGCCGCGCCTCCCGCGCCGGCGCGCCCGACTCGCTGGCGGCCGCCGTGGGTCAGGGCGTGGCGCGCGAGCTCTTCGACCTGGTCCGCCGGGCCGCGGACGCCGGCCTGGACGCCGAGGCCGAGCTCCGGGCCGCGGCCCGCGCGTACCGCGACCGCGTCCACGCCTGGGAATCCGCCTGACCCGTCGCGGGGCCACCGGGGCACGGGCGTGACCGTGCGGTGTGGCGTACGGACGTACCGATAGGCTCTGATGGCATATTGCCTTTCCGATTTAGGAGCGCATCCCGTGGCTACCATCGAGGTCGTATACGCCCGCGAGATCCTCGACTCCCGAGGCAACCCCACGGTCGAGGTCGAGGTCGTGCTCGACGACGGCAGCACCGGCCGCGCGGCCGTGCCCAGCGGGGCGTCCACCGGCCAGTTCGAGGCGGTCGAGCTGCGTGACGGCGGCAAGCGCTACGGCGGCAAGGGCGTGGAGAAGGCCGTCCTGGCCGTGACCGACGAGATCTTCGAGGAGATCAACGGCGTCGAGGCCGAGGACCAGCGGATCATCGACCAGATCATGATCGACCTGGACCGCACGCCCAACAAGGCCAAGCTCGGCGCCAATGCCATCCTCGGCGTGTCGCTGGCCGTCGCCAAGGCCGCCGCCGACAGCGCCGACCTGCCGCTCTTCCGCTACGTCGGCGGGCCCAACGCCCACGTGCTGCCCGTGCCGATGATGAACATCCTCAACGGCGGCGCCCACGCCGACACCAACGTCGACATCCAGGAGTTCATGATCGCGCCGATCGGGGCGGAGTCGTTCCGCGAGGCCGTGCGCATGGGCACCGAGGTCTACCACGCGCTCAAGAGCGTGCTCAAGGAGAAGGGCTACGCCACGGGCCTGGGCGACGAGGGCGGGTTCGCGCCCAACCTGCCGTCCAACCGCGACGCGCTCGACCTCATCCTGGTCGCCATCGAGCGGGCCGGCTACGTGCCGGGCGACGACATCGCGCTGGCGCTCGACGTGGCCGCCTCCGAGTTCCACAAGGACGGCGTCTACACGATCGACGGCAAGGGCCTGTCGGCGCAGGAGCTGATCGCGTTCTACGAGGACCTGGTCGCCAACTACCCGCTGGTCTCCATCGAGGACCCGCTCGACGAGGAGGACTGGGCCGGCTGGAAGGCCATCACCGAGGCGCTCGGCGACAAGGTGCAGCTCGTCGGCGACGACCTGTTCGTCACCAACCCGGAGCGGCTCGAGCGCGGCATCAAGGAGGGCACCGCCAACGCCCTGCTGGTCAAGGTCAACCAGATCGGCACGCTGTCGGAGACGCTCGACGCCGTGGACCTCGCCCACCGCAGCGGCTACCGCTGCATGATGAGCCACCGCTCCGGCGAGACCGAGGACACGACGATCGCCGACCTGGCGGTGGCGGTCAACTGCGGCCAGATCAAGACCGGGGCCCCGGCCCGCTCCGACCGCGTGGCGAAGTACAACCAGCTGCTGCGCATCGAGGAGCTCCTGGACGACGCCGCCCGTTACGCGGGTCGCGCCGCGTTCCCGCGTTTCCGGCGCTAGTTTCGAGTACGGCTCGCGGTCCGGCGCTGTCTCACCGCGAGCCTCGTACTTGAGGGGGTTCAGAGCACGTGGCGAAAAGACCGCAGCTGACCGGGCGGGCCGCCATCCTGGCCATCGTGGTGTGCGCGATCGCGATGAGCCTGGCCTACCCCGTGCGCGAGTACATCAGCCTGCGCCGCAGCATCGCCGAGCTCCGGGCGGAGAAGGCCAGGGTCGAGGCGGAGAAGCAGGCGCTGCTGGAGCGCGACCGGCAGACCAACGATCCCAACTGGATCAAGAAGACGGCCAAGGAACGGCTGTTCTACTGCGGGCCCGGAGAGAAGTGCTTCGTGGTGATGGAGCGCCAGCAGCCCAAGCAGCAGACGGCCGTGCAGCAGCAACCGGCCGCGCCGCCGTGGTACCAGACGCTCTGGGAGTCGGTGGAGGCCGCCGACCAGGGCACGGGGCGGCGGGCCGTGACAGGGAAGGAAAGCGTTGGACAGCCTTGAGCGCAGGAGCTCGGCCCGAGAGAGCGAGGGACGAGCCAACGAGGGCCGAAGCGGGCGCGACCATGAGCGCGACGTCGAGGCAGTACGACGGCAGCTCGGGCGCCCGCCCAGGGGGTTGCGCGCGGTGGCGCACCGCTGCCCGTGCGGCAACCCCGACGTGGTGGAGACCGCGCCGCGGCTGCCCGACGGCTCGCCGTTCCCGACCCTCTACTACCTGACCTGTCCCAAGGCGGCCTCGGCCATCGGCACGCTCGAAGGCTCGGGACTGATGCGGGAGATGCAGGCCAGGCTAACCACCGATCCCGAGCTGGCCGCCGACTACCGGGCGGCGCACGACGACTACGTCGCCAGGCGCGACGAGGCCGCACAGGAGCAGGGCCTCGAGCCGCTGCCGCGCGACATGCAGAGCACCGGCGGCATGCCGCTGCGGGTCAAGTGCCTGCACGCGCTCGTCGCGCACGAGCTGGCGGTGCCCGGCGCGAACCCCTTCGGCAGGGAGGCGCTCGAGGCGCTTCCCGATTGGTGGAGTGACGGACCATGCGTGTAGCCGCCGTCGACTGCGGCACCAACTCCGTACGCCTGCTCGTCGCCGACGTGGGCGACGACCTCATCGACGACGTCGAGCGGCGCATGGAGATCGTACGCCTCGGCCAGGGTGTCGACAGGACCGGCAGGCTGGCCCCCGACGCCCTGGACCGCACGTTCAAGGCCATGCGCGCCTACCGCGAGCTGATCGACCGGCACGGCGCCACCCGGACCCGCGTGGTCGCCACGAGCGCGACCAGGGACGCGGCCAACCGGCAGGAGTTCGTGGACGGGGTCCGCGAGATCTTCGGGGTCGAGCCGGAGGTGGTGTCGGGATCCGAGGAGGCCGAGCTCTCCTTCGCCGGCGCGACCAAGGGCCTGATACGGCTGTCGCCGGAGACCGAGCTGCCGCAGGGGCCGATGCCCCCGTACCTGGTGGTGGACATCGGGGGCGGGTCCACCGAGTTCGTGGTCGGCTCCGAGCACGCCGAGGCGGCGCTGTCGGTGGACATCGGCTGCGTACGCCTGACCGAGCGGCACCTCAAGGACGCCGGAGACCCGCCTTCCGCGCCGGCCCTGGAGGCCGTGGTGGCCGACATCGAGGCGGCGCTCGACCGGGTCGAGGCGGAGGTGCCCGTCCATCAGGCCCGCACGCTGGTGGGCCTGGCGGGATCGGTGACGACGGTCGCGGGTATGGCGCTCGGCCTGCCCGCCTACGATTCGGAGCGGATTCACCACTCCCGGATTTCCGCCGAAGAGGTTCACGAGGTGACGCGGCGGCTGCTCGCGATGACCCATGGTGAGCGTGCCGAGGTGGCGGTCATGCATCCGGGAAGAGTCGATGTGATTGGCGCGGGGGCGCTAATACTTGACCGGATCGTACGCCGTTTCGCGTTTTCCCAGGTCGTGGTTAGCGAACACGACATCCTCGACGGCATTGCATGGACAATCGCCCGATAGCTGAAGAAATCCGGACATTTCCGGTACATGTCATGAGTTGAGTGTGCAATCAGTATTGTGATTAGGTAAAGAGGCATTACGGGGGCTTTGCCATATAGCTGTGCACGAAAGGTGACAGCGTGGCGACCGTTCCCGAGCGCGTACCTTCCCTCACGGAATGGAGCACTCTCACATGAAGTCTGTTGGGTTAGCACGCAGGTTGGCGGCGGTCGGCGCGTCCGCCGCGGTGCTGGCCGCCATGGCAGCGGGCCTGGTCGCCGGCCCCGCCCAGGCGGCGACGAAGGCCAAGCCCAAGGTCTCGGTGGCGACGCCGTACGCGTCGGACCGGAACTACGAGGGATCCTGCCCGGTCACGGTCAGCTTCGCGGCCAGGATCAAGGTCACGGTCAAGGGCAAGACCAAGGTGGCCTACCGCTGGCTCCACGGTGACGGGTCCAAGGGCAAGATCAAGTCGATCACGCTCAAGGGCAAGGGCACCAAGTCGGTGACGGTCCGGCAGTCCATCACCTTCAGCGAGGACGTCCGGGGCTGGGAGGCCGTCCAGGTCCTCGGTCCGCGGAAGGTCACCTCCGGCAAGGGCTACTTCTCCGTCTCCTGCCAGGAGCCGAAGGAGGTGCGCTCGCACCTCGACCCGAAGGTGTCGGCGCGCGCGTGGGCCAGCCCCGACTCGTACACCGGCCCCTGCACCCCCGGCGACAAGATCGACTTCGTCGGTCTGATCAACTCCGACACCCCGGCGTGGGTGCGTTACCGCTGGATCCTCAACGGTGACGTGGTCGACTACGGCAAGGTCCGGGTCTACGACTCGCGCAAGGTCTACCTCGGCATCTCGCCGCGTCACAGCCAGCGCGGCTGGGCGCAGCTGGAGGTCCTGAGCCCCGACGCCACCTCCTCCAACCGGGCCTACTACCGGGTCTGGTGCAAGGACGAGGCTCCGGACGCCAGGGTCACCGCCTCCGCCTCGGTGTCGACCACCTCGGCCTGCACGCTCAACGCTCTGGGCACCATCACCTCCACCGGCCGCGCCCGGGTCTCCTGGAACTGGTCGCTGAACGGCAAGACGGTCTCCAGCGGCGCCGAGTACTTCGGCTGGGACGGCGGCACGAAGAGCGTCGACTCGTTCTCCAAGGCACTGAGCGGCGACGACGCCAAGGGCGGCACCGTGACGCTGACGGTCACGGGTCCGGACAACAGCGCCACGATCACCAAGTCGTACGCGCCGTGCTCGACCCCGACCCCGACCCCGACTCCGACCCCGACTCCCACGCCCACCAGCTCCACCTCGGCGTGAACGAGGTCGCATGACTGACTGAGAACCGGGCGGCTCCCTCGGGCGCCGCCCGGTTTCTTGTTGCCACTACTTCGCTTTGCACAGTAGTGTTCCAACCGTGGATCACAGCCAGCTTCTCAAGGGTGTGCTCGACCTCGCCGTGCTCGCCGTGCTCAACGAGCGCGACGGCTACGGATACGACGTGCTGCGCCGCCTCAGGGAGGCCGGTCTGGAAGAGGTGGGCGACGCCTCGGTCTACGGCACGTTGCGGCGCCTGTTCAAGGCCGGGGCGCTGACGTCGTACGTGGTGGCCTCCGACGAGGGGCCGCACCGCAAGTACTACGGGCTCAACGAGGTGGGCAGGGGCATGTACGCCGAGTCCGCCAAGACCTGGGCCTCTTTCTCCGCCACCATGGCATCCCTGCTCAAGGAGGGACAAGCATGACCCCCGACCAGTATGCGCAGGCCGTACGGGATGCCCTCGCCGACCATCCCGATCGGGAGGAGCTGCTCGAAGACCTCGACGACCACCTGGCCGAGATCGCGGCGGAGTCGGATCTGCCGCTGGAGCACCGGCTCGGGCGGCCGGAGGTCTACGCGGAGGAGCTGGCGGCCGCGTACGGAGAGCGGCCTCAGAGCCGCCGTAGGCGCCGTCCCGACCCTCGGGCGTGGGCGCTGGGCGCGCACACCAGGCTGATGGGCCAGGGGCCGTACCGGAGCCTTGTGGGCTTCCTGCCGGAGCTGCGCCCCGGATGGTGGGTGCTGCGCGGCTACCTGCTGGCCATGCTGCTGCTGGCGGCGACCGGCGACGGCGGGCTCGTCCCGCCGAACCTCGCCGGCTGGGCACTGGCCGCGGCGGGCGTGTGGGCCTCGGTCTGGCTCGGCAGGCGGCGCAGGGGACGGCTGGGCATGGCTCTCATGGCGGCGCTCAACCTGGTGGCGGCGCTGACGCTGTTCGCCGGGCTGGTCTCGGCCGCCGACCACGGCGCGGAACAGCAGCCCGTCGCCATGGCTGAGTCACCGCCGGCGGTGTGGGTGGACCCGGCGTCGTCGAGCGAGGGCGTCTACAACATCAAGCCGTACGCCAAGGACGGCATCCCGCTGAGCGACGTCTACCTCTACGACCAGGACGGCAAGCCGCTGACCACCAGCCCCGAGGACTACGGCTACACGGTCGACCGGTCGTGCGGCGAGCCCATACTCAACCGCTACCCGCTGCCGCTGATCAACCAGGACGAGGCGGTCGATCAGGGTGCCGCCGCGCAGAAGAGCGCCTGCCCGACCCCGACCCCGACGCCCAGCCCGGCACCCAGTCAGAAGCAGGGCAGGTGATCGGGCACCATCGGTGTCATGAGCTTCGTACCTCCTGGCACCGGCTGGCCCGAGGATCCGGCGACCGCTGACACCCCGGTCGCGCTCGACCCCGCGGACGTGCGCCGCCTCGCCGCCACCAGCGGCACCCTCGCGGAGCTCACGGCCGGCCAGTCCGTCTGCCGTGCCTGCCCCCGCCTGGTGGAATGGCGCGAGCAGGTCGCCGAGGTGAAGCGGCGCGCGTTCGCGGACCAGACGTACTGGGGCCGTCCGGTCCCCGGCTGGGGTGACGAGCAGCCGCGGATCCTGATCGTCGGGCTGGCCCCGGCCGCGCACGGCGGCAACAGGACCGGGCGTATCTTCACCGGTGACCGCAGCGGCGACTGGCTGTTCGCCTCGCTGCACCGCACCGGGCTGGCCGCGCGGGAGACCAGCACGCACGCGGGGGACGGGCAGGAGCTCATCGGGGCGCGGGTGCTGGCGTCGGTGCGCTGCGCGCCGCCCGCGAACAAGCCGACGCCCTCGGAGAAGGCCGCGTGCTTCCCGTGGATGGCGCGCGAGGTGCGGCTCGTCGCGCCGTACGTGCGGGTGGTGGTGGCGCTCGGCGGCTACGCCTGGCAGGCCGTGTGGCCCGCGCTCAAGGACGCCGGTTACGAGCTGCCGCGCAGCAGGCCGCCGTTCGGGCACGGCGCCGAGGTCGAGGTCCGGTACGCGGGGGCGCCGGTCACGCTCCTGGGCTGCTACCACCCCAGCCAGCAGAACACCTTCACCGGCCGCGTCACCGCCCAGATGCTGGACGACGTCTTCACCAAGGCCAGGTCACTGGCTGTGTGACGCGTTGCACCACCCCCGGGTTGGATTCATCAAGCGCGCTTGACGTAAGCTTGTGAATGCTTTCACAAGCACTCCACGAGGGATGGGGCCTCAGGATGAACAAGCACATCTTGATCGTCGGCGGTGGATACGTCGGCCTGTACACAGCGCTCCGGCTGCAGCGCAAACTCCATCGGGAGCTGCGCGGCGGCGAGGCACGCATCACGATCATCGACCCCCAGTCCTACATGACCTACCAGCCCTTCTTGCCTGAGGCGGCCGCGGGTAACCTCTCGCCCCGGCACATGGTGGCGCCGCTGCGGCGGATCCTGCCCCAGGTGCAGATCCTCAACGGCACGGTCACCAAGATCAACCACTCCGAGCGCACCGTCACGTTCCAGCCGGCCGAGGGCGCGCCGCGCCAGGTCTCCTACGACGTGATCGTGATGGCCGCCGGATCGATCTCGCGCACGCTGCCCATCCCCGGCCTCACCGACATCGGCATCGGCTTCAAGACCGTGGGCGAGGCCATCGCGCTGCGCAACCGCGTGCTCTACCTGCTCGACCTGGCGGAGTCGACCGACGACCCGGAGGTGCGGCGCAGGGCGCTCACGTTCGTGGTGGTCGGGGCCGGCTTCGCGGGCGTCGAGGCGCTCGCCGAGCTCGAGGACATGGCCAAGCACTCCACGCGCTACTACCGCAACATCAAGCCGTCGAACATCCGCTGGGTGCTCGTGGAGGCCACCAACCGGGTGCTGCCCGAGGTCGGCCCCGAGATGGGCAAGTGGACGCTGGAGCAGCTGCGCGAGCGCGGCATCGAGGTCAAGCTCGAGACCCGGCTGGAGTCCTGCGTCGGCGGACGCGTGATCCTCTCGGACGGCTCGGAGTTCGACGCGGAGACCCTCGTGTGGACCGCGGGCGTCAAGCCCAGCCCCGTTGTGAACGACAGCGACCTGCCGCTCGACGAGCGCGGCCGGGTCAAGGCCACCGCCATGCTCACGGTCGCCGGCGCCCCCGGCGCCTTCGCGGCCGGAGACGCCGCCGGTGTGCCCGACGTGACGAACCCCGGCCAGTTCTGCGCCCCGAACGCCCAGCACGCCGTCCGGCAGGCCAAGGTGCTGGCCGACAACATCGTCCGTCACCTGCGCGGACAGCAACTGGTCGAATACCGCCACAAGTATGTCGGATCGGTGGCCGGATTGGGCCTTCACCAAGGCGTCGCCAATGTCTATGGCGTCAAGCTTCGCGGATTCCCTGCATGGTTCATGCACCGCACTTACCATCTGTCGCGGGTGCCGACGCTGAACCGCAAGGTACGTGTCGTCGTCGATTGGACCCTGGCCCTGTTCTTCAAGCGGGAGACGATCTCGCTGGGTGAGATGGAGCACCCGCGTGAGGACTTCAGGGCCGCGGTCGCCACGACCCGCCGCTAGCCCACGCAAGGCAGCGCCCCGGCGAGCCTCGCCGGGGCGTTTTCGGCACCCCTGGTCGCAAGCGGAAGGGGTACCACGGGTGGGGCTCTCAGCGGTGACCGTGCTCGGCGTCGACCGGCCCGGCGTGATCGCCGCAGTCACCGGTTCGCTCGCCGACTGCGGAGCGAACATCCAGGACTCGACGATGACGTTGCTCGGTGGCCACGTGGCGATGATGCTGCTGGTGTCGGGCGACTTGGACTCCGCCGAACTCCTGAAACGTCTGTGCGCGCCCGACCTCGTGGTGACCGCGTCCGCCATCGAGGCCCAGCGTCACTTCTGCGAGGAGGGAGGCGGTCTCGGCTATGTGCTGACCGTGCACGGACCTGACCGGCCGGGGATCATCTCGGCCATCAGCGCCGTGCTGGCCGAGGACGGCGGCAACATCACCGGGATGAGCACCAGGCTCACCGGCCGGCTGTACGTGCTGATCGCCGACGTCGAGCTGCCGAAGGAGGTGGACGTGGCGGCGCTCATGCGCAGGCTGGCGGCCGTCGGCGCCTGCCTGGACTCGGAGATAACCTTCCGGCCCGTCGAACCGGATCTGTTGTGAATGCGAGGGGCGGCCCGCTCCGGGCGGTGGTCGGCGGCCGCAAGGGGACCCCGCGCGAGATACTGGACGCCCCTCATCCTCTCCTGTCCGCGACGACCGAGCCGGTCGATCCGACCGCCCCCGAGGTCGTGGCCGCCGCCGCCGACCTCCTCGCGACTCTGCGCCGGGAGACCTCCACGCCCGGCCTGGCGGCCCCTCAGATCGGCCTCAGCTGGCGCCTGATCGCCTTTGACACCCGGCTGCACCCCAGAACCCGTTCGTGGGCCGGGGAGCTCGTCCTGGCCAATCCACGGCTCGCCAGCGCCTCCCATTGGGACCCCGGGCGGGAGGGGTGCGCGTCCATCCCGGGGCTCACGGCAGACGTTCCCCGTGCGAGCCGCATCACCGTACATGCGCATTTGCCAGGTACGGGCGAGCCCGTCACCATCGAAGCGGATGCCCTCGAAGCCCGCTGCATTCAGCACCAACTGGACCATCTGGACGGCCTACTCATCTTGGACAGAGTGCCTGGAGCTCTATCACTTCACCGCAGACTTCACAGTTGTGACTCTTGATGCGAAGTTGTGCTCCTCGGAACCATGGTCTGTTTCGTATGATTGCGGCGCCCCCGTAGCCCAATGGCAGAGGCAAACCCCTTAAAAGGGTTGACGTGCGGGTTCGAATCCCGCCGGGGGCACTTGCCGTCTTCACCGCCTTTGGGTCCCTGACCTGGAGGTTTACCGCGATCGTCGGACGGCCTCGCCGCGGCCGATATCGAGTTGTTATGCGGCCGGCCGCTCAAGGGCCGCAACGCCCCTGCCGGCAGGGGTTCCCGCCGTCCCCGCCGTGCCGGTCGAACCGCTCGCGGACGGGGTGAGTAAGCTCATGTGGGCGTCGTTTGCTTTTCGCCTCTGACCATATTGACAGGGCGCGGTTTTTCTGCCTCTTCCGGCTTCTCCGGGGACGTTTCTTTCTGTGAATGCTTGACTACAGCATTACTGCCGGTCTTTTCGCGCGGACGGACAGTAAAAGGCGCTCGTTGTCAGATCGCCCGTGGCGGGGCCTGGATGATCTTGGAACTGCCCCGATGACCTTGGGAACTCGGCGGTGGGGCCGTTCGTTGACTCCCTGCCGAAGTCCCAAATGAACATCGATCTGACACGCCAGTGACCAAGGTGCCGCTGCGCCCCGTAGGCTCGGCGTCACAGGAGGCAGCGATGGAGAGCAAGAACCCCGTTTTCAGCAGGTCGCGGCAGCAGGCCGCGGGCTGGGCCGGGCCGACACCGTCACCCAGCCAGTTGCAGAACATGTACGACGCTCCGTCGTACGCGACCCCCACCCGGCCCGCGTACCGCACCATGACACTTGACGACGTCGTCGTGCGCGGGTTCCTCACCCTCGGGGTGCTCGTCGTGGCCGCGGCCGCGGCGTGGATCCTCAACGTCCCGCCCATGGTCGCCGTCGGCGCCGCCATCGTCGCACTGATCCTGGGGCTGATCGCCTCGTTCACGCAGAGCACCAACCCGGCGCTCATTCTGGCGTACGCCGCCTTCGAGGGCGTGTTCCTCGGCAAGATCAGTGCCGTCTTCGAGGGCGCCATCAGCGGCATCGTGCTGCAGGCCGTGCTCGGCACGGCGTTCGCGTTCGGCGCGGTGCTGACGGTCTACTCGTTGCGCGTCATCCGCGTCACGCCCAAGCTGGTGAAGTTCGGCCTCGCGGCGGGCATCGCGGCGCTCGGGCTGCTGCTGGTCAACATGATCGTCGGCCTGTTCGCCGACGGCGGCCTCGGCCTGCGCACCGACAGCCCGATCGGCTGGGCGTTCAGCATCGTCATGATCCTGATCGGCTGCTTCTTCCTGCTGCTCGACTTCGACTCGATCGAGCAGGGCGTCCGTCAGGGCGCGCCGGAGAAGTTCGCCTGGCAGTGCGCGTTCGGCCTGACGCTGAGCCTGGTCTGGATCTACCTCGAGGTGCTCCGCTTCGTCAGCTATTTCACGAGCAGCGACTGATCGTTCACCTCCGCGTAACCACCGAGGGCCTCGCCGTTCCGGCGGGGCCCTTTGCCGTACGCGACCGAAAATCTACGTGCCGTCACAAAATGATGCCTGGTTGGGGGGTTGCCATTCGGGCGTGATTGTTGCAGTGTCGAGACCAAGGACCGTTATCCGCGGAGGTGCCCATGTCCTTGAACCACTCACCGGAGACGCAGACAAAGCTCATCGCCAGGGTCCCATCCATCACGGGACGCGAACTCCCAGAGTGGTTCCAAGCCATCGACAACGGCCCGTCTTTCCTGAGATGCGACGAACGGGCCAACTGGCTCGCCGACGAGCACGGGCTGTCCCACGGCTACGCCGCCGCGATCGTGCACGAGCACGA
Organism: Nonomuraea sp. NPDC050786; assembly: GCF_040654115.1. Taxonomy (NCBI): domain Bacteria; kingdom Bacillati; phylum Actinomycetota; class Actinomycetes; order Streptosporangiales; family Streptosporangiaceae; genus Nonomuraea; species Nonomuraea sp. NPDC050786. The sequence goes on along the minus strand of NZ_JBFAHJ010000004.1, from coordinate 245,186 downwards.
GCGGCACCGCCGTAACCGCATGGGCTTCATCTAAGCCCATCCATCCCGCGCCCGTGCTCCCAGCGCGGGCGCGTCATCATGGCTGGATGGATCTCGACAAGGCACTCGCCTTCCTCCGCACCAACCACCACGCCGTCCTCCTCACCAGGCATCGCGATGGGCGCCCGCAGATGTCGCCGGTGACCGCGGGGGTGGCGGGTGACCAGATCATCATCAGCACCCGCGAAACGGCCGTGAAGGCCCGTAACGCCCGCCGCGACCCGAACGTCTCGCTCTGCGTCTTCACGGACGGCTTCTACGGCGACTGGATCCAGGTGGACGGCACGGCCGACCTCCTGTCGCTCCCGGAGGCCATGGACGGGCTGATCTCGTACTATCGGGACATCTCAGGCGAGCACCCGGACTGGGACGACTACCGCGCCGCCATGATCCGCGACCGCCGCCTCCTCCTCCGCATCACCCCCACCCACGCCGGCCCGGACTTCCGCGGCTGACTCCCGCCCGGCGGGGTGCCGGGCAGTCGGGACGCGGGCGCACGGCGGTGGATCGGCGCCGCGCGCACCGCGACCGTCCCTTGGCGGCCGGGCGCAGCCGGTGAGAGATCAGCTCAGACGCTCAAAGATCATCGCCATGCCCTGGCCGCCGCCGACGCACATCGTCTCGAGGCCGATGGACTTGTCGTGGTGCTGGAGGCTGTTGATCAGCGTGGACGTGATGCGCGCCCCCGTCATCCCGAACGGGTGCCCCACCGCGATGGCCCCGCCGTTCACGTTGAGCCGGTCCAGCGGGATCCCGAGGTCCCGATAGGACGGGATGACCTGGGCCGCGAAGGCCTCGTTGATCTCCACGAGGTCGACGTCCTCGATCGCCATCCCCGCCCGCGCGAGCGCCTGCTTCGAGGCCTCCACCGGCCCCAGGCCCATGATCTCCGGGGACAGCCCCGTGACGCCGGTCGAGACGATCCGGGCCAGCGGCGTGATCCCCAGCTCGGCGGCCTTGACGTCGCTCATCACGACCACGGCCGCCGCCCCGTCGTTCAGCGGGCAGCAGTTGCCGGCGGTCACCGTGCCGTCGGGCCGGAAGACGGGCTGGAGGGTGGCGACCTTCTCGTACGTCGTCCCCGCCCGCGGCCCGTCGTCCTTCTCCACCACCGTCCCGTCGGGCAGCGTCACGGGTGTGATGTCCTTCGCCCAGAACCCGTCGGCCAGCGCCTTCTCCGCCAGGTTCTGCGAGCGCACCCCGAACTCGTCCTGATCCCGCCGCGTGACCCCCTTGAGCTGGGCGAGGTTCTCGGCGGTCTGTCCCATCGCGATGTAGATGTCGGGGATCTCGCCGTCCTCGCGCGGGTCGTGCCAGACCTTCCCGCCCTCGCTGAACGCCTTGGTGCGTCCCACGGCGTCCGTGAAGACCGGGTTCTGCGTGTCGGGCAGCGAGTCGGAGTTGCCCTTGACGAACCGGGACACCATCTCCACCCCGGCCGACACGAACACGTCCCCCTCGCCCGCCTTGATCGCGTGGAACGCCATCCGCGTCGTCTGCAGCGACGAGGAGCAGTAACGCGTCACGGTCGTGCCGGGCACATTGTCGAGCCCGAGCATCACCGACACCACCCGGGCCATGTTGAACCCCTGCTCGCCCCCAGGCAGCCCGCACCCCAGCATGATGTCGTCGATGGACGAGGGATCGAGCTGGGGCACCTTGGCCAGCGCCGCCTGGATCATCTGCACGGTCAGGTCGTCGGGGCGGATCTCCTTGAGCGAGCCCTTGAAGGCCCGTCCGATCGGGGAACGCGCGGTAGCGACGATGACTGCCTCGGGCATGGCCCCTCCTTTGTCGGTGCTACAGATAGAACTATATTCGGTTCTATCCGTACATACCCGGAGCGGCGGCTGTTTGGTCGTTGAGGGCGTGGATCGCCCCCTTCTCGTCGTGCCACAGCCGCCACCCGTCCTGGCTGCCGGTGAACCAGGGGGGCGGCACGACATCGCCCTGGACCCGCTTGCCGGTGGCGAGGTCGTACTCGCAGACGGCGGCCGTCGAGTAGAACCCCGGCGCCTGCCCGCGCAGCGGCAGCGGCTTGGGGTCGGTGACGCAGAAGGACCAGCCGCGCTCCTGCTCGACCGGCACCGGCTTGCCGGTGGCCAGGTCGAAGGCCGAGCCCTTGGCGTTGTGCTTGAGGAAGCCCAGTTTGTCCATCCGGTCGGGGAAGGCCAGCCACCAGCCGGAGCCGGGGACGTCGGCCGCGGTGATCTGTCCGAGCACCCGGCCGCTCTCCGACTCCAGCCGGGCGAAGCCGCCGTAGGCCCCCTGGCGGTCGACGGGGCGCACGACGGGCGCGTAGCCGGGGTTGCCGCTGGGATAGACGCGTACGACCGACGGCCGCATCCAGTTGACCGTGCCGTCGCCGATCTTGATGGAGAACAGGCCGAAGGCGGAGACCTTCTTGGTCTGCGGGTTCGTGTAGGGGGCGACGTAGCCGACCAGGTCGTCACCTGTCGCGCCGAACGCCCACCCGCCCGACATGTCGATGCCCGGGCCGAGCGCCTGCTCGATCGGCTGCTGCCACTGGAGCTTGCCGGTCTTGAGCTCGTACGACTCCACCATGGGGTTGGCGGCCAGCCTGAGGAGCAGGACCCGGGCCTGGTCCGACCACTCCACCTCGGAGATCCCCGGCAGCTTCCACAGGAGCTTGCCCGTGAGCGGGTCGAGCACCACCGTGCGGGCCTTGGCCAGGGCGGTGTGCTCGGACACGCAGACGTACGGGCCGCAGCGCTGCGGCCCGAACGTCGAATGCATCGGCCTGGTCCACTTCTGCGCCCCGGAACGGGCGTCGCGGGCCACGAGGGTGGCGTTCCAGTGGCCGCTCTTGGCCGGGTCGAGCGCGACGACCACGCCCTGGCCCTGGGAGGTCTCCACGATCGCGGGGGTCGAGACGCCCATGCCGGGCAGGCGGCCGGCCATCGTGGCCGGATATGCCCACAGCCGCCTGCCGTCGCGGAGGCCGACGGCGACGGTCTCGAGCGTGCCGTCGGGCTTCATGGAGGTGGCGGCGACCACCCCGCCCGCGACCGCCATCCGGCTGACGACGTTGACCTGGGTGTTCTGCCAGGCCGGGAAGGCCGTGGTGGTGGCCGCGTCGCTGCCGGAGCAGGCGGTCGCGGCGAGGGCTCCTACGAGGGCTCCTGCGAGGGCGATGGACGGTTTCCTGGGGGGCCGCTGCACGGGCAATCCACTCCAAAGAGGACGAGGAGTGGCGACTCCGGCGCGCAGAGTGACCGGCACCGGGCGCGTTCCGCCCCGATCGAGCCTGAGCGCGGGACGTCAGGCGTCGTCGAGGGTCTCGTCGAGCCTGGGCGTCAGACGCCGGGCGTCGTTGAGCGTCACGCCGAGCCGCCGGCGGAGCAACGTCGCCCACTTTCCGTGCAGGCCCGTCGCCCGCCCGTCGACCCTGGTCGCGGTGACCTCGGTGCCGGGCTCCTCCGCGGCCGTAGCCGCCGCGAGGTAGATCGGTTGCAGTGCTTCGCCACGTGCGGGCCGCGGCTCAGGCCACAGCCCCAACGCAGCGCACACCGACGGTAGCACTGCGTTAGCGGCCTGCGCGTAACCTCGGGCAGATGGATGGAAACGATCCGGTCCGAACATTTCTGTCGGATTTGTATCGAATTCCGGGCCCAGGACGTCGGCGAACGCCACCGTACGGCCGCCCGCGTCCACCACCGCCACCGTCTGCGCCGCCGCCAGCTGGCGGCTCCAGCGCCGCGTCACCCAGCGCAGCGGCTGCGCGATCGGCCGCACCGTGCCGAGGTCGGGACAGGTGCCCACGACGACCTCGACCCCCGCGTCACGCAACCGCCGCACGGCCTTGGTCAGATGGCGTACGGCGGTTGCGGGCGGCGTCTGCGTGATGATGTCGTTGGCCCCCACGAAGATCACCGCAACGTCGGGATCCATGGTCAGCGCCTTGTCCACCTGCTCGCCCAGCTCCGCCGACGGGGTGCCGGACTTGGCGACGACGAGCAGCCGCACCGGGCGCTCGGCAGCGGAAGCCAGGCCGTTCGCGAGCAGCACGCCGGGGGTCTCGGCGGGGTCCTCCATGCCGAGCCCGATGGCGGTGGAGTCGCCGAGCATGGCGAGCTTGAGCGGCTCGCCGAGGAAGTCGCCGTACGTGCCGTCGGACGGTGGCCCGTCCAGCCCGTGCGGGCGCCCGATGGCCTTCCGGGCGAGCAGCCCTTCGGCGATCAGCAATCCGTACGCCGTGGCGCCGAGCGCCGTGAGCCCGCCGCCGCCGAGTGCCGCCGCCGCGGCGATCTTGCGTGCCGCGCGCGCCATACCAGCTGGCCAGACCACGCTTTGTGCCTCCTAGTCGAACTCAGCGGTAGCGTTTGCTTGAAAGTAGTCGAGGGCCTGCCACCCCCATTGGATCTCGGCCACAGACAAGCTGACCAAGCTTCGGTAAAGAAGGTGAACACCTCGGTGCGCGTTTACGATTCCCTGGTCGATCTGATCGGGAACACTCCGCTCGTCCGGCTGCACAAAGTCAATGCGGGGCTCTCCGCACAGGTGCTGGCCAAGGTCGAGTATCTCAATCCGGGTGGCTCGGTCAAGGACCGCATCGCCGTACGCATGATCGAGGCCGCGGAGGCGTCGGGCGCGCTGCGTCCTGGCGGCGTGATCGTGGAGCCCACCTCGGGCAACACCGGCGTGGGGCTGGCGATCGTGGCTCAGCAGAAGGGATACCGGTGCCTGTTCGTGGTGCCGGACAAGGTGGCCCAGGACAAGATCGCGGTGCTGCGGGCGTACGGGGCCGAGGTCGTGGTCTGCCCGACGGCCGTCTCGCCCGACCACCCCGACTCCTACTACTCGGTGTCCGACCGGCTGGCCCGCGAGGTGCCGAACGCCTGGAAGCCCGACCAGTACTCCAACGTCAACAACCCCGACTCCCACTACCACTCGACGGGGCCGGAGATCTGGGAGCAGACCGAGGGCCGGATCACCCACTTCGTGGCGGGCATCGGCACCGGCGGCACGATCAGCGGCACCGGCCGCTACCTCAAGGAGATCTCGGGCGGCCGGGTGAAGATCATCGGGGCCGACCCCGAGGGCTCGGTCTACTCGGGCGGCACCGGCCGGCCGTACCTGGTGGAGGGGGTCGGGGAGGACATCTGGCCCGGCACGTACGACACCAAGATCTGCGACGAGATCATCGCTGTGTCCGACAAGGAGTCGTTCAACATGACCCGCCGGCTGGCCCGCGAGGAGGGGCTGCTGGTCGGCGGCTCGTGCGGGATGGCGGTCGTGGCGGCGCTGCGCGTGGCGGCCACGGCCGCACCCGACGACGTGATCGTCGTGCTGCTGCCCGACGGCGGCCGCGGCTACCTGTCGAAGATCTTCAACGACGACTGGATGGCCGACTACGGCTTCCTGACCGAGTCCTCCGACGAAGGGCTGGTCGGCGACGTGCTGGCCAGGAAGGGGGCGGGGCTGCCGGAGTTCGTGCACGCGCATCCGCACGAGTCCGTGAGCACCGCCATCGCGATCATGCGCGAATACTCGGTCTCCCAGCTCCCGGTGATGAAGGAGGAGCCGCCCGTCATGGCGGCCGAGGTGGTCGGCTCCATCGTCGAGCGCGACCTCCTCGAAGCGCTCTATCACGGCAGGCTCTCCTCCGACGACCCGATCGCCGATCACATGTCAGCGCCGCTACCCACGATCGGCAGTGGTGAACCTGTGGCTCGTGCGGTTGAAGCGCTGGAGAAGGCCGACGCGGCGGTCGTGCTGGAGGACGGCAAGCCATCGGGCCTGATCACGAGGCAGGACCTGCTCGCCTTCCTGGCGAATCACTAGTTCTTGCTGATCGACATCAGGGCTCTCTGATCGTCGTCAGGGCTTTCTGATCGACTCGATCACGGTGCCGAGGCCCTCGTGGCCGCGCCCCTCGGCGTCGGCGCGCTCGAACAGCGCCTTGAGCGCGCCCGGCACCGTGGTCTCCACCCCGGCCTCGGCCAGTGCCTCCACGGCGTGGCCGAGGCCGACGGCCTGCATGTGCAGGGAGTTCAGCTCGCCCGGGTACACACCGGCCTCGAACTCCTCGGCGAGGATCTTGGCGTACCCCATGGGGCCCTCGCTGCCCAGCTGGGTGAAGAGGTCCCGCGCGAACGGCAGGAACTCCATCGGCGAGGTGCCGGCCGTGCGCAGCATCGCCATGGCGTGCATGTAGCTGGTCAGGCTCGACCAGAAGATCAGCAGCTGGGCCTGGTAGTACATCATCGCCAGGCCCTGGTCCGGCCCGACGTAGGTGACCTCGCTCAGCGCCTCCAGCGTTCCCGCGTGCCGGTCGAGGACCTCCTTGGGGCCGCTGTAGAAGGTGTACGCCCCCGGCTGACCGATCCCGGGCGGCGGGACCATGATGCCGGCGGTGATCAGCGTGCCGCCGCGCTCCTCCACCCACCGGGCCGCCCCGCGCAGTGCCTCCGGGGTGTCGGAGCTGAGGTTGACCACCACCTTCCCGTCCAGCCTGGCGTCGCCGAGGCTGTCGTACATCGCCTGGTAGCTGATCTGGCTGACCACCAGCAGCTCGCCGTCCGCCGCGCTCGCCGCCTGCCGGGCGCCCTTGGCGACCAGCGGGGCCGTCTTGCTCGCCGTACGGTTCCACACCGCCACCTCGTGCCCGGCGGCCAGCAGCGTCTCTGCCATCTTCGACCCCATCGGGCCCAGTCCCACGACTGTCACGTGACTCATGCCCCACACCCTCGGGCACGCCGCTACGGAAATCCTTCGGCCCTGCTACGGGTTGGTCATAGTGTGCTGCGTTTTGGGGTGTTGGGCCCGCTGGAGATCTGGTCGGAGGACGGCTCGCCCGTCCGGGTGGCCGAGCCCAAGGTGCGCGCGCTCCTGGCCGACCTGCTGGCACACGGGGGCGGGCCGGTCTCCGCCGACCGGCTGATCGACGACCTCTGGGGCGCCCGGCCCGGCCGCAACCCGGTCGGCACCCTCCAGGCCCGCGTCTCCCAGCTCCGCCGCTCGCTCGGCGACCCCGGCTCGGTCGTGCGGGAGCCCGCCGGATACCGCCTGGCCCTCGTCGACTCCGACGCCCTCCGCTTCCAGTCCCTCGTCGAGCGGCGCTCTCCGGATCTCCGTCAGCGTGCCGCCGAGCTGGAGCAGGCCCTGAGGCTGTGGCGCGGGCCCGCGTACGCCGACTTCGCCGACGCCGGCTTCGCGCGCGCCGAGGCGGCGCGTCTGGAGGAGGCGCGCCTGACGGCGCTGGAGGAGCAGGCGGAGGTACGGCTGGAGCTGGGCGAGCCCGTGGACCTGGGCGATCTGGTGGCTCGTCACCCGCTGCGCGAACGGCTGGTCGCCTCGCACATGAAGGCCCTCTACCGGGGTGGGCGACAGAGCGAGGCCCTGGACGCCTACGGCGAGGTGCGGCAGAGGCTGGGGGAGGAGCTCGGGCTGGACCCGTCGCCCGCGCTGACCCAGCTCCACCAGCTCATCCTGCGCCAGGACCCGAGCCTGGCACCACGGGATCAGACGCACGGATCACCCACCGGCATGCCCGCGCCCCGCACGAACCTGCCCGCACCGCTCACCGAGCTGATCGGCAGGGAGGCGGAGCTGGCCGGGGTCCGTGCGCTGCTGACCGCCTCCCGCCTGGTGACGCTCACGGGGCCGGGCGGCGTCGGCAAGACCCGGCTCGCCCTGGCCGCCGCCGCGGACGTCGCGGATTTCCCCGATGGCGTGTGGCTGGTCGAGCTGGCGGGGGCGGTCGATGTGGCCGAGACGGTCGCGGCCGTGCTCGGCGTGCGCGACGACTCCGCCGTCGCGCTGGCGCCCAGGCTGGCGGGCGCGCTGGCCGGCAAGCGCATGCTGCTCGTCCTGGACAACTGCGAGCACCTGGTGCAGCAGGTCGCCGACCTGGTCTCCGCCCTGCTGCGGGCGGCCCCCGGGCTCCGCGTGCTCGCCACCAGCCAGGAGCCGCTGGGCGTGACGGGCGAGCACGTACGCGTGGTGCCGCCCCTGCCCGAACCCGAGGCCGTACGGCTCTTCACGGCCAGGGCGAACGTCGAGCCGAGCGAGACCGTGGCCACCGTCTGCAGGCGGCTCGACGGCATCCCGCTGGCACTGGAGCTGGCCGCCACCCGGGTACGCGCCCTCGGCGTGCAGGAGCTGGCGGACCGCCTGGACGACCGGTTCAGGCTGCTCAGCGCCGGCACGCGGGACGCCCCGGCGAGGCAGCGCACGCTCCGGGCGATGATCGACTGGAGCTGGGAGCTGCTCTCCGACCCCGAGCGCGTGGTGCTGCGGCGGCTGGCCGTACACGCTGACGGGTGCACGCTGGACGCGGCCGAGGAGGTGTGCGCCGAGCCCGGCGTGGACGTGCTCGACACGCTGGCCAGGCTGGTGGATCGGTCACTGGTCGTACGCGTGCCGGGGCCGCGTTTCCGGCTGCTGGAGTCGGTGACGGCGTACTGCGTGGAGCGGCTGCGCGAGGCGGGGGAGCACGACGCCGTCAGGGAGCGCCACGCCCGCTACTACACCGCCCTGGCCGAGCGGGCGGACCTCAGGGGGCCGGGGCAGCGCGAGTGGCTCGCCCGGCTCGACGCCGAGAGCGCCAACCTCCGGCTCGCCCTCGCGGGTCCCGAACCGCTCCGGCTGGTCAACGCGCTCGCCTGGTATTGGGTCCTGCGCGGCCGCCTCCACGAGGCCCGCCGCTCCCTGACGACGGCCCTGGCCACCCGGGGCACTCTCACCCCCTCACCGGCGACCGCGGCCACCTTCGCCGATGTCGGCCTTGAGGCGGTGGAAGCGGCGCGGGCTTCGGTGTGGCTGGCCGGGATCGAGCTGCTGACCGGAGGGCCGGCCTCGCCGGTGCGTCGTGCCGGGCTCGATCCGGCGGGCGTCGCGCTGGCCGATTGGTTCCTGAGCCATGTCCGGTGGGCCTACGGCGACCGGCAGGCGCACGAGGCGGCGGCCGAGCGGGCGCTGGCGGCGTACCGGAGGTCGGGCGATCGGTGGGGTGTGGCGGCGGCGCTCTGCCTGCGCGGCAAGCTCGCCGTCGGCCGGGGCGACATCGCGGCGATGGAGCGGGACGGAGAGCGGGGCCTGGAGATCTTCAGGGAGCTGGGCGACGCGTGGGGCCAGATGGAGGCCATGGACGTGCTCGACCGGGCGGCCGAGATCCGCGGGGAGTACGCGAAGGCCGCCCGGCTGCGTGAGGAGGCGCTGCGGCTGGCCGAGGAGCTGGGGTTCGAGGTGTCGTTCAGGCTGGCCGCCCTGGGCAGGATCGCGATGCTGTCGGGCGACTACGAGCGGGCCGACGACTACCACGAGCGCGCCAGGCGGGTGGCGGTCGAGCAGTCGTACAAGTCGGCCGAGGAGAACGCCGTGCTCGGCCTGGCCATGAGCGCCAGGCGGCAGGGCAGGTACGAGGAGGCGGAGTCGTACCTGCTGTCCCTGCTGGACTGGCTGCGACGGGTGCGGGGGACGCCGGGGATCGCGTTCGTGATGGCGGAGCTGGGCTTCGCCGCCGAGCAGCGCGGCGCCGCGGCGACGGCGCTGGCCAGGCATCGCGAAGGGTACGAGGCCGCGCGGGCGACCGCTGACCCCCGTGCGATCGCGCTGGCACTCGAGGGCCTGGCCGGTGCCATGTCGCTGGTCGCCGGCCCGCTGACCGACCTCGTCCGGCCGGTGGTCGCGGCGAGGCTGATGGGGGCGGCCACGGCCATCCGGAACGCGGTGGGAGCGCCCCTGCCGCCGGGCGAGCGGCTGGATGTGGAGCGGATCAGCTTGAGGCTGCGCGCCGTCCTGGGGGACGAGAGGTTCGAGCGGGCGCTAAGGGAGGGCGAACTCGGCGACCACTTCCCAGGCGCCCTCGGCGGAGGGGCCCGCGTAGAGTCTGCCGCCCAGCGCCTCCACCCGCTCCGCCATCCCGACCAGCCCGAACCCGCCGCCGAGGCGGGAGACGCGCGGATCTGACGCGGCCCCGTAGTTGCGCACCCGGAGCACCACCGTCTTCTCGTGCCGCCGCAGGCTCGCCTCGACCCAGGCGGTGCGGGAGGCGTGCTTGCGCACGTTCGTCAGCGACTCCTGGAGCACCCGGTGCAGGGTGGTCATGACCTCGGGCGGCAGCGTGCGATCGTCCAGTCCTGGCCCGATCTCGAACGCCACCCTCGGCCCGTCGGTGGAGAAGCGGTCGGTCAGCATCCGCAGGTCGGCCAGGGTGACGCCGGGCTTGCGGGCCGGGTCGTCCTCGGTACGCAGCACCGTGACCATGCGCCGCATCGAGGTCAGCGCGTCGGAACCGGCCATGGCGATGGCCTCGAGCGCGGGCGCGACCGCCTCGGGGCTGGTCTCGGCGACCGTACGGGCGGCCTGGGCCTGGACCACGATGCCGGTGATGTAGTGGGCGACCAGGTCGTGCAGCTCCCGGGCCAGTTCGAGCCGTTCCGCCCGCCGTACCGAATGGACGGCCTCGGTGCGGCGCTCCTGCTGGAAACGGAGGTAGCCGCCGATCCCCGCCGCCGTCGACCACCCAGCGAACAGCAGGAACGAGAACGCCAGCCCCGCGTTGTGGTACTCGCGGCCGGCGGCCTCGGCCATCAGCACGATCAGCCCCACGCACGCGAGCACCGCCGCGCGCCGGACCGGTTCCACGTGCCGCAGCACGCCGATGATCAGGATGAGCAGCGACCCGGTCTCCGTCAGACCGGGCGCGCCCGCGAGCCCGGCGGTCCCGAGCACGATCGACGTGCCGAAAGACAGGGCCAGCATGGCGCTGAATCCTTCGAGCCGGTACCTGTGCCGCAGCACCACGGCGGCCATCCCGGCCACTCCGCAGAAGGACGCCAGCCACTGCAAGCCTCCGATGCTCACGGCCAGCGCGAGATCGAGCAGCAGCATCATGCCCAGCCAGCAGATCATCGCGATCTCGCTCAGCCGGCGGATCCAGTACACGATGCGCTTGTTCTCCCCCACGGCCTCGAGCCTAGGCCGGAAGTCGGACATGTCGTATCGACCGTTCGGCCGAGCCGGGGCGGCTGAGACCAGTCCTTCAGCGGAGGCGGCGGCCAGGGGGCATCGCCGATGCTGGGACATGTCGGAAGGGGAGAGGAAATGATGGTCATCGGGTTCGTGCTGCTGGGTGTCGGGCTGCTGGTGGGAGTGCTGCTCGCGCTGGCCGACCCCGTGCTGCTCTCCCGCATCAACGGGGAGGCCGCGGAGGGCGGCAGCGGCCGGTTCGTCGAGGCGGATGTCGTACGGCTCGGGCGCCGCCAGGAGCGCGACGAGGTGCGGGCGGCCTGAGGACCTGGCTCGCGCGGGCATGGTGCGCGAGCCATCGCGGGGCCGTTGGGGGACGGTGTCCCGCGGGCGGCCCGCGATCCGGAGGGGACGGATCGCGGGCCGACTTCCGTTACCGTGGCTCTATGAGCAACGGTTTTGAGACGCTGGCCATCCACGCAGGTCAGGAGCCCGACCCGGTGACGGGCGCGGTCGTTCCGCCGATTTACGCGACGTCCACGTACAAGCAGGACGGGGTGGGGGGCCTGCGTTCCGGCTATGAGTACAGCCGCTCGGCCAACCCCACGAGGACCGCGCTGGAAGAGGCGCTGGCGGCGGTGGAGGGCGGCGTGCGCGGCCTGGCGTTCGCCTCGGGGCTGGCCGCCGAGGACACCCTGCTGCGCACGGTGTGCAAGCCGCAGGACCACGTCATCATCCCGAACGACGCGTACGGCGGGACGTACCGGCTGTTCGCCAAGGTTCACCAGCGCTGGGACCTGCACTACGACCCGGTCCCGCTGCACGACCTCGACGCCGTCGCGGCGGCGATGACGCAGAAGACGAAGGTCGTCTGGGTCGAGACCCCCACCAACCCGCTGCTCGGCATCGCCGACATCGCCGCGCTGGCGCAGCTGGCCCACGACAACGGGTCGCTGCTGGTGGTCGACAACACGTTCGCGTCGCCGTACCTGCAGCAGCCGCTCTCCCTGGGGGCGGACGTCGTCGTCCACTCGACCACCAAGTACGTGGGCGGGCACTCCGACGTGGTCGGCGGGGCGCTGATCACCGCCGACCGCGGGCTGGGGGAGGAGCTGACCTACCACCAGAACGCGATGGGGGCGGTGGCGGGGCCGTTCGACGCGTGGCTGACGCTGCGCGGGCTCAAGACGCTCGGCGTACGCATGGACCGCCACTGCGACAACGCCGAGCGCGTCGTCGACCTGCTGCTGGCGCACCCTCGGGTGACCGAGGTGCTCTACCCGGGGCTGGCCGAGCACGCCGGGCACGAGGTGGCGGCCAAGCAGATGAAGCGGTTCGGGGGCATGGTGTCGTTCCGCGTCGCCGGGGGCGAGGCGGAGGCCGTGGAGGTGTGCAACCGGGCCAAGCTCTTCACGCTGGGCGAGTCGCTGGGCGGGGTGGAGTCGCTGATCGAGCACCCGGGGAGGATGACGCACGCTTCTGCGGCGGGGTCGCCGCTGGAGGTGCCCAGCGATCTGGTGCGGCTGTCGGTCGGCATCGAGACCGTCGACGACCTGCTCGCGGACCTCACGCAGGCGCTCGGGTAGGCGTCCGGAGGCCCTCAGCCGGTCGGGACCACCATCAGGAACAGGATCACCAGCCAGATCACGGACAGGAGCCCGCTGATCGCGGCGATCCTCCCGTTCTGCACCTTCGCGTCGTCCTCGGCGCTCTCGCTCGAGAGCGCCCGGACGGCGGTACGCAGATCGCGGTCGATGATGACAAGCAGCACAGCCGCGACGATGAACAGGGTCATCGAGGCCGTCATGTACCACTTGCCGAGGAGCCCTTGGCCGATGACCGCGCCGAGCGCCAGCCCGAACACGAACACGCCCAGGGTGCCGAGGCTGTAGATCCTCGTCAGGCGCTGGACGAACTGCAGCGCGGGCACGTTCTTGTTGCGGATGACGCGCGGCGCGGCCATCGTCGCGGCGGTGACCGGGCCGATGGTGAAGATCGCGAAGCCGATGTGCAGCCAGAGAAGCAGGGACGACATGCCGCTGAGACTAGTCGCCGACGATCTCGGTGGTGGACTCGACACTCTCTTTGCCCTGCGCGGAGCAGCGCATGATCACTTCTGTCGCCGCGACGGCGATGACCATCAGGACGATGAGGAGAACCGTGGCTATCATGGGCACCCCTCCTTCCCCGTGTCGGACTTAAATATCGTCCGTAATGACTAGACGTCCGTGCAACGGAATAAGTTCGCCCCGGGTAGGGTTGTTCACTGTCTTTTCTTCCCGCCGTAAAGGCACAAGGGGGTGCCGTCCGTGGCCATCAGTCACGTCGAGCCGTACACCGATGAGTGGCTGCAGCAGCCGGCCGGTTATGTCCGGCAGGTCATCGACGTCCTCGGACCTGAGGTGGCGGACTGGTGGGAGGGCCCCTGCGATCCGCGCGACGCCACTGTCCGGCTCAGCGACGGGACCGCGCTGGTGTGGGACGAGGAGAGCGGCTGGCGCCTGGGCGTGTTCGTCTCGGGCGGCCCCGGCGCCCACACCGAGCTGAACGGCATCCGCTACCTGGGCCACGGCCTGCTGCCCAAGCCGGAGCGCGTGCCCACGGCCCTCAGCGACGCGCGGGCCGGAGTCGGCGCCAGCTCGGCCTGGCGCCCCTGCTACCGCTCCCACCGTAACTGCCGCGACGGCTTCGACGTGGCCCTCGCCTTCTACGCCCGCCTCATCGACGCCTAGCACCACTTCGCGAGGCGGGTCAGGGGCCTGGACTTCGAGGAGGAGCCCAGGCCCGGGCGACTCAGCAGCCGTCGGTCACGTAGCAGCCCTTCACGTACCACTTGCCGCTGTAGTAGGCGCCGCTCGTGGCCTTGCTCGTACCACCCTTGACGGCCAGGCCGCCCGGCACGTAAGAACAGGACGAGGTGGAGCAGAAGTAGCCGTAGACCCGGAAGTAGGTCTCAAGCCCGCTGGTGCACCTGACGCTCACGGAGTGGTCGGTGCTCCCGGTCTTGGAGCAGCCGCTGATCGCGGCCGCGGGGGAGGCGGTGCTGCCGATGAGGGCGGCGGCCCCGAGAGCGATGCCGGCAACGCTGGAAAGGATCTTTTTCGTCACAGGCGTTCATGATCGCGTGTCGGTGCCGATCTTCACAAGTGGTTTCCGGGATCGCGTGATCGCTATGCTGGCGCGTACTCCGGATTGTGGAGGGCCCTCGTGAGCGCACGATCGGCAGTTGTGGCTTTGGTCCTGACGCTCGCCGGGTGTTCCGCCACCTCGCCCGCAGAGCATGAGCCTCCTCCGAGTCACGGCTCTGCCGCAGCGAACCCTGTGGACGTCGTGCCCGAGGGGCACTGGCGAATGGCCTACCTGCAGAGAGGCCTCGCGAACGGTGCGAGGTTCCTGGACGTCGTGGCCGAGGGCAGCGATGCGTGGGCGGTCGGCGAGCGGGTCGAAGTGGATCACCACGACTCCGTGCTGGTCCACTGGGACGGCCGGCGGTGGCGCCGGCTGGTGCGGGAGCTGCCGGAAAGGGGCCGTTCCCGGACCCTCTCCAAGGTCGACGCCTCGGCCCCCGGCAACGTGTGGGTCGTCGCCGAGGACAGCGAGGCGGGTGATTCCGGGCTGCTGCGCTTCGACGGCCGACGCTGGTCCTTCATCCCGGCTGAGACCGATGTGAACGACGAGCCTGAGCCGGCGCTGGAAGTGATCGCGTTGGGCGATGACCAGGCATGGACGTTCGGCGAGCGGTGGGCGAAGCACTTCGACGGCCGGAACTGGGTCAGATACGAGACACCCCTCACCACCGACGCGGCCTCCGCCCTGTCACCACAGGACATCTGGGCGGTCGGGACGACGGCTGACGGGCCTGCCGCCGCGCACTTCGACGGCCGCTCGTGGCAGCGGACGCCGCTGCCGCCTGTGGCGCCTGCCGGCACGTTCGACGCGCAACTCACCGCGGTCCTGGCCGTGGCCGTCGATGAGGTGTGGGCCGTGGGCAGCTACCAGACCCCGGACTCGCGATTCGGGCCGTTGCTGTACCGATGGAACGGCACGGTCTGGCGCGCTCCCGCTCTCAAGGAGGGCCGACTGACCGGGCTTGCGCGTGACAGCGGCGGCACACTCTGGATAGCCGGCGATGCGGGGACCCCGGACCCTCCGGATGACAGCCATTACCTGTTGACGTATGCGGATGGGCGGTGGTCCCAGGCCAAGACGGAGCTTCCGCTGACCGCGCTGGCTCAGGCCTCGGACGGAAGGGGGCTGTGGGGTCTGGCCGGGAACAAGATCGTGGAGTTTCGCAAGGGCTGATCGACGTTCACGTCAGGCCGGTCAGGCGGCACAGTGCGGCGAAGCCGTCGTCGGTGCCGGGCCAGTGGCGGCGTACGGGGTCGATCCCGGCACGTCGTACGACCGAGCGCAGCACCATGGTGACGACGATGGCGTCGTCGGCGTAACCGAGGACCGGGATGAAGTCGGGCACCAGGTCGATGGGCATGGCCAGGTAGGCCAGCAGCAGCATCAGGCGTACGCGCACGCCACGGGGCAGGCCGGGGTCGGCGGCGAGGCGGCGGACCAGCCGGAGCACGTCGGGGAGCAGCCGCAGCGCCTCGCGGAGCAGGCCGCCGCGCGGTCGTGCGAGCGCCAGTGCGGCGATCAGTGCCGCCCAAGTGACGAGCAGCGCGACCGCCAGGCCGATCAGCAGATCCCATCCCCACGAGCCGGTCATGCTGTTTCCTCCCCTGCCGGGGCGGTGGCGGTATCGGCGGCGAGGGCGGCCCGCTCGAACGCGGCCAGGTCCGCGGCGGCGTCCTCGACGGCGGCCCGCGCCGGCGCTCCGGCCGGGGCGGCGAAGTAGTCGCGGGCGGCGATCTTGGCCATCCAGGAACGGAAGCGCTCCAGATCGGCCTCCGACTCCTCGACCTCGGCATACGTGGCCCGGCCGCGCTCACGTTCGCGGGCCAGCTCCTCGCGCAGGGCGGGCAGGCGCTCCAGCACCTCGGCGTACTCGGCGTCGCGGGCGGCGTTGAACTCGGCGATGATCTGCCGGCGCTCGGCCTGCTCGGTGAGGGCCAGGTGGAGAAGGCGGCCGGTGCCGCCCTGCCGGCGCACCCGGTCAAGCAGCCGGCGCACCTGCCGTACGGTCTGCTCGCGCTCGGGCAGCAGGTCCGTCACGTGCCGATGTTACACCCGTAACATCGGAGGCGGCCGCTCCGGCGACTGGACGGATGCCCCCGCACTGTGGCTCAGCGCAGGTTTTCGGCCAGGAACTCCTCCCAGGTCCGCTTGCCCACATCGGCCCGCAGGGAGAGGTTGTCGCCGTTCCGGTACGCGCGGCCGGGCTTTCCCGGCATCCGGACCGGCAGCAGCAACCGGCGCCGGCCCTGCGCGCGCAGGTATCCGCGGACCAGGTCGCCCAATCCGTACACCTGCGGCCCCGCCAGGTCGGACACGAGGCCGGCGGGCCGGCCGAGCGTGAGCTCCACGAGCCGCTCCGCCACGTCGCGCGCGTCGACGGGCTGGAACCGGAGCCCGCCCGGGATCGGCACCACCGGCAGCTTCGCCATCGTCCGCAGCACGTTGAGCACCAGGTCGTGGAACTGGGCGGCACGCAGCGTCGTCCAGGGCAGGCCGGAGCCGGTCACGGCCTGCTCCGCGCCCAGCTTCGACCGGAAGTAGCCCAGGGGGACCCGGTCCGCTCCGATGACCGAGATGTACACCAGGTGCCGTACCCCTGCTCGCGACGCGGCCCGCACCAGGTTGCCGGTGGCCACGTCGTCGCCCTTGGCGCCGCCCGCCAGGTGCAGGACGGTCTCGGCCCCGGACACCGCGAGCTCGATCCCCTCGCCCTTGAGCAGGTCGCCGGCCACGTACTCGATGCCGTCGCCCGGCTCGTGGGCGCGGCGGCTGAGCACGCGCACGTCGCGGCCGGCATCGCGCAGGAGCGGTACGACGATGCGCCCGAGGGTGCCGGTGCCGCCGGTGACCAGAATGGGTGATGTCATGGCTCCTCCAAAGTCGTCCGGGCCGGGGGTCAGCCCCGCTTTCATCGGCTCGGTTCAGTGCGTCTACCGTTGTGAACCCGCGCGACGAAGGAATGTGACAGGTGGACGAGCCCGATTTGCTGGTGGAGCGATTCGACGAACATCGCGCCCGTCTGCGATCGATGGCCTACCGGATGCTCGGCTCGGTCAGCGAGGCCGAGGACGCCGTACAGGAGACCTGGCTGCGCTTCAGCGTCGCGGAGACCGGGCGCGTGGAGAACCTCGGCGGCTGGCTCACCACCGTGATGGCGCGCGTCTGCCTGAACGTGCTCCGCGCGCGCCGGCAGCGGGGCGAGGAGCCTCTCCAGGTGCACGTGCCGGACCCGATCATCAGCCGCGAGGACGAGGGGCACCCCGAGCACGAGGCGGTGCTGGCCGACTCGGTCGGGCTGGCGCTGATGGTGGTGCTCGATACGCTGTCGCCCGCCGAGCGGCTCGCGTTCGTGCTGCACGACATGTTCGCCGTGCCGTTCGAGGAGATCGCCCCCATGATCGAACGGTCACCGGCCGCGGCCAGGCAGCTGGCCAGCCGCGCACGCCGCCGGGTCCGCGGGCAGGCTCCGCCTCCCGACTCCGATCCCGCCCGTCAGCGTGACGCCGTCAACGCGTTCTTCGCCGCCGCACGCGACGGCGACTTCGAGGCGCTCGTCGCCGTGCTCGACCCCGAGGTCGTGCTGCGCTCCGACGGCGGCCTCGCCCGTCCCCGCCAGAACGTCGTGCTCACCGGTGCGCGGACCGTGGCCGGGCAGGCGGTCACCTTCGGCCGGCTCTCGCCGTTCGCACGCCCGGTGCTGGTCAACGGGGCCGCCGGAGTCGTGGTCGCGAACAACGGACGGCTGGTGTCCGTCATGGCCTTCACCGTCACCGGCGGGAAGATTGTCGCCATCGACGTGCTGTCCGACCCAGAACGCCTCCACCGGCTCGACGTGCCGGCCCTCGGCTGAGGGCCGGCGCCACGGGGTCGCGGGCTCAGTGGTCGAGCACCAGCATGATGTGCTCGTCCTCGCCGTGCCGGACCGTGCCCGACCGCTGGAAGCCGTGTTTCTCCAGCAACCGGACGGATCCGGTGTTTCCCTCGAACGGGTCGGCGTAGAGCGGGCGGGTCTTCTCCTGCTCCAGGAAGAGCTCCATGGCGCGGGAGCCGATGCCGCGGCCCCAGAATCGGCGGCCGAACCAGTAGCCGATGAAGCGTCTGTCCTCCACCCACCAGGTCACCAGGTTTCCGGCCAGCTCGCCATCCGCCATGACCGCCTGCACGAACACGGTGGGGTCGCCGAGGATCCGGGTGGTCCAGTGGCGCAGGAACGCCTCCCGGGGCCGGGGAGGGAACTTCGACCTCCGGACCGCCTCCGGGTCGTGCTCCTGCTCCAGGAAGACCTCCAGGTCCGCCTCCACCACGTCGCGCAGCCACACGTCATCGCTCATGCCGAGCAGACTGCCAGGCCCCACCGACAGTTCAGCGGGCGCGGCGCAGGCGGAGGAAGTCGCTGACCACGTACTCGCCCAGGCGCTCGGCGCTCGGCGAGAAGACGCGCCCGCCGTTCCTGCGGGCCACCTCGTCCACGAACTCCTTCAGCCGGTCGTCCGCCGCCAGCATGAAGATGTTGAGCGTGGCCCTGCGCCGGGTCATCTTGTCGACCTCGGCCAGCGTGAGCTCCAGGGTCTCGTGCGAGGGCGGCCACTCGAACGCCGACCTGCCGTTGCGCATGAGATGGGCCGTGGGCTCGCCGTCCGTGACCACCAGCACCACCGGCTCGAAGTCGGGGTGGCGGTCGAGGTGGCGGCCGGCGATCAGGAGGGCGTGGTGCAGGTTGGTGCCCTGGACCATGTCCCAGTCGAGGCCCGCCAGCTCGTCCGGCTGCAGCACCCTGGCGTAGTTGGAGAAGCCGATGATCTGGACGGCGTCCTGCGGGAACTTCGACGCCACCAGGGCCTGGAGCGCCAGTGCCGTCTGCTTGGCGGCGGCCCAGGTGCCGCGCAGGGCCATCGAGTACGACAGGTCCACCAGGAGGCAGACGGCCGCGGCGGTGCGGCGCTCGGTCTCGGCGACCTCGAAGTCGTCCACGGACAGCCGCAGGGCCGTCCCCCCGCCGCTCAGAGGGGCGACGCCGCCGCTGCGCACGCCGTTCACCAGCGTGCGGACCACGTCGATGGGCTGCTCGTCGCCGAAGCGCCACGGCCGGGAGGAGCCCGTGAGCTCCCCGGCCGAGCCCGCGTCGTGCTGGTCGTGGTCGCCGCGGCGGCCCGCGTCGAGCGAGGCGAACACGCGGCGCAGCGCCGTCTCGCCCAGGCGGCGCACGGCCTTGGGGGTGAGCTCGAGCTTGCCGCGGCGGCGCAGGAGGTAGCCCTGCTCCTCCAGCTCTCGCTCGATGCGCTTGAGCGCCTCCAGGTCGTCCACGGCGGAGCGGCCGAGCGCACGGCGTACGGCGGCCTCGTCGATGTCGTCCAGCCGCGCGCCCGGGTAGTCCTGGCGCAGGGCGGTCTCCAGCTGGGTGAGGTCGGCCAGCTCCTCCAGGGCCGTGACGGCGTCGCCCATGGCCAGGGGCTCATCGCCGGTGAGCCGCTCAGGCGCGTTCCAGGCCAGGTCGGGGCGGCGGGCGTAGAGGGCCTCGCCGAGCCGGCGCATCTCGTCGGAGAGCCCGGCCTGGTCGAGGGTCTGGTTGATCAGGCCGGCGAGCTCCTCGCGCTGGCGCGGGGTCATCGAGGCCAGCATGCGCTGCGTGGCGGCGGCGCGGCGGGCGAGGATGTCGACGAGCTCCTCGAGGTTGCGCGGCTTCTCGGGGAACAGATCACCATATTTCCCCATGAAGGCGTCAAAATCCTCCTGGGTGTGCTGGCCGCGGGCGTCCTTGTCCAGCATGTCGTTCAGGTCCGACATCATCTGCCGGACGCGCTCCATCGCCTCGGGGTCGGGGTTGGCGAGGGCGTCCCGCAGGCCCCTGAACTGGCTGTCCAGGACCTCCCGCCGCAGCAGGTCCCGCAGCTCCTCGAACGTCTGGCGTGCCGCTGACGAGCGCCATTCGTACGTGCTCAGCTCCTGGATCGCGCTGGCCGTGTCGTCGGGCAGCGCGTCGAGCTCGGCCTCGAGCAGCCGCGCGTCGTCGGACGGGTCGGGGAACAACTCGGCCCGCTCCTGCCCGATGGCCTTGTCGAGCAGCGCCCGCGCCTTCTCCAGGGTGCCGTCGAGCCGCCCGCGCTCGCGCAGGTCGCGCCGGCGCCTGCGTACCTCCCTGAGCATGTCGTCGAGCCCCCGGCGGTCCTGTGAGCCGGGGAGCCCGCGCTTGAGCAGGTCGCGCAGGGCGTGGACCGGCGTCGAGCCGGAGAGGATCGCGTCGCCCATCTCGTCGAGGGCCGCCCGCACGTCGTAGGGCGGGGCGAGGGGGTCGGGGCCGTCGTGGTACTCGCCATAGCGAAAGGCCATCACGCATCCACGCTAACCCGATCCGCCCGGTTATGCGCCCTCGAAGGGCTTCTCCGCGGCTCCGGCTACGCGTCCCCGAAGATCTCCCAGACCTCGTTCACGCCGTCGACGCCGGGCGTGTAGTCGATCTTCACGAGTACGGGGTGCTTGACCGTCTTGAGCGCTCTGGTCAGGTCGGCCGCGGTGCAGGACTTCTTGCCGAGCCCGTTCCTGTCGGCGTTGACCGGCTCCCCGGCCAGCCACCCGTCCCGGCACCGCGCCGTCGTCCGGTGGAAGGACGTGGCGTACGTGTAGCCGAGCTTGACCTGCTTTCCGCCGGTCGCGAACAGGACGGTGCTGCCGTCGACGCGCTTCAGGGTGCCACGGGCGGTACGCGACGCGGGCCACCCCGAGACCAGGAACTCGTTGATCCTGACGGCACGGGAGCCCAGGTACTCGACGCGGAGCGGAACGGGGCCGCGGGCCAGGGAGTCGTCCAGGTCGCCGGGCTTGCAGGCCGTCCGGCCCAGCCCCTTGGCGTCGAGGGCCACCTGGCCCTCGGTCTCCTTCAGATCGCAGGCCACCGTGACGCGGCCGTAGGAGGCGCGGGTGTAGCCGAGCCGCACCTCCTTGGCCCCCGCCACCGCCTTGAGCCGGTAACCGACGAAGCCGTCTTTCCGCACGAGGGTGGCCGACCTGGGCACGACGCGCAGGTGCCCCGTGCCGTCGGCCCACGCGTACCCGTACACGACCTTGGCGGCCTCCGCGTGCGCAGGCGCGGCGGAGCAGCCCATGACCAGAGCGGCGGCACAGGCAAGCAGACGCATGGGCGGTCTCCTCCTCGGGGCAGATCAGCTACCCACTATGACGCGGGAGAGCGCCAAGATGTTCAGGTGCGATAGACGGAGACTCCGTCAAGGTCCTCCTTGGACAGGCGCCGCATGAGGTAAAGCCCCTCAAGGGCGAACTCCAGGGCCGCCGCCGCATGCCCGGGCGACTCCTCGCCCGCTCCCATGCCGAGACGGGACATGACCTTCGCCAGTCCAGGGACGGGACCCATCCGGTGCAGGAGCTCGCCCGCGGGGACCAGCTCGCCCGACTCCACCTGGGTGCCTTCGGAGAACTTGTCGATGACCGCGGACAGGTCCATGCCGCCCAGTCGGGTCCTGAACGTCTCCGCCGTGGCCCTGCGCAGCAGGTGAGCGAGGATCTCGGTCTCCCTGCCCTCCTCGCTGACCTCGAACTCCACCTTGCCCCGCAGGCTGTGGACCACGGAGGCCAGGTCGACCACGCGCGTGACGGCCTGCTCCTCGCCCGCGATCGCCGCCCTGCGCACGGCCGAGGCCGCGGCGGTCTCGGCGGCCGCGATCGAGAAGCGCGCCGACACGCCGGAACGGGCGTCCACGGCCGTGGACTCGCGTACCAGCCGGGTGAAGCGGGCGATGACCTCGATCAGGTGCTCGGGGACGTCGGCGCCGATGTCCGGCATGGACTCCTGGCGGATGAGCGTGAGCTCGTCCTCCACCGTGAGGGGGTAGTGGGTGCGGATCTCCGCGCCGAAGCGGTCCTTCAGCGGGGTGATGATCCGGCCCCTGTTGGTGTAGTCCTCGGGGTTGGCGCTGGCGATGAGCAGGATGTCGAGCGGCAGGCGCAGGTTGTAGCCGCGTACCTGGATGTCGCGCTCCTCCAGCACGTTGAGCAGCGACACCTGGATGCGCTCGGCCAGGTCGGGCAGCTCGTTGACGGAGAAGACACCGCGGTTGGTGCGGGGGACCAGGCCGTAGTGGACGGTCTCCGGGTCGCCGAGCCGGCGCCCCTCCGCGATCTTGATCGGGTCGACGTCGCCGATCAGATCGCCCACGGAGGTGTCGGGCGTGGCGAGCTTCTCGCCGTAGCGCTCGTCGCGGTGCTTCCACGCGACCGGCAGCTCGTCACCCAGCTCCCGCGCCAGGGCCTGGCAGCGCGTGCAGGCCGGCGCGTACGGATGGTCGTTGATCTCGCAACCCTCGACGACCGGGGTCCATTCGTCCAGCAGGCCCGTGATGGTGCGGATGAGCCGCGTCTTTCCCTGGCCGCGCTCGCCGAGGAGCACCAGGTCGTGCCCGGCGAGCAGCGCCCGTTCCAGATGCGGCAGTACGGAGTCGTCGAAGCCCACGATGCCGGGGAAGCGGGGCTCGCCCGCCCGCAGCTTGGCCAGCAGGTTTTCCCGGACTTCGGCCTTGACGGTGCGATGAACGTGGCCGCTCTCTCGCAACTCGCGGAGAATACGTGGCTGATGCACGGGATCGAGACTACGTCCCCCGCGAGCAAACCGGCAGAGACTTTCGCATCTGGCGGAGATTTCGGATCTCAACCATTGAGTGATGCTTCGTGCGCGTGCTTGTCCTTTTAGTGGGGAGAATGCGGCCTAGGGAACTTTGACATGTCGAGGGAGGCGAGACGCGTGGCCTTGATGACTAGTCGCTTCGCCGACGGCCTCGCCGTGGGTTCCGACCTGGTGGAGGCCGCGGAGACCGCCGTCGGCCGGGCCCTGTCGAGGCTCAGCGGCCGAGCGGACCTGGTCTGCTTCTTCATCTGCGGCGACGATCCGGACGCCGTCGCGCGGGCCGGTGAGGCCGCGATGAAGCTCGCGCCCGACGCGCACGTGATCGGATGCAGCGCCACGGGAGTGATCGGCGACGGGCAAGGAGTCGAGCTGACGCCTGCCGTGAGCGCGTGGGCGGCGACGTTGGACGGCGCCAGGCTGACGACGTTCGCGCTGGAGACGCTGGCGGCCGAGGACAGGTTCGTGGTGGTCGGGCTGCCCGAGCGGGGCGGGGACGACCATGTGGCGATCCTGCTCGCCGATCCGTACAGCTTCCCGACCGACGCCTTCGTCGAGCGCTCGGTCGATGTGCTCGGCGACCTGCCGCTGATCGGCGGGCTGGCCAACGGGCTGCAGGGCCGGGGCTCCGTACGGCTCTTCGCCGACGGCGAGGTCTACACCGAGGGCGCGATCGGCGTGCTGATCAGCGGCCCGGTCAAGATCAGCACCGTGGTGAGTCAAGGCTGCCGCCCGATCGGGCCCAGCATGGTCGTCACCGCGTCGGAGGACAACCTGCTGCTGGAGCTGGCCGGCCAGCCGGCGCTGGCCCGGCTGGAGGACATCGTCAGCGAGCTGGACGAGGACGACCGCGAGCTGGTCGCCTCCGGCCTGCAGATCGGCGTGGCCATGAACGAGTACGCCGAGCGCCACGAGCGCGGCGACTTCCTCATCAGGGGGGTCATCGGCATCGACCCCGAACGCGAGGCCGTGGCCATCGGCGACATCGTGGAGATCGGCAGGACCGTGCGCTTCCAGGTGCGCGACGCGGCCACCGCCGACGAGGACCTGTACGACCTGCTCGACGCCCACCGGGAGCAACTCGGCAGGGTGGACGGGGCGCTGCTGTTCTCGTGCAACGGCCGGGGCTCGGCCATGTTCGGCACGGCGGACCACGACCCGGTCGCCCTCCGCGACACGCTGGGGCCCATCGGCATGGCCGGCTTCTTCGCCGCCGGCGAGGTCGGCCCGGTCTCGGGCCAGAACCACGTACACGGGTTCACGGCATCTGTCCTGGTGTTCTCCAGCACCGGTCCATGAGCCGGTCCTTGAGACGGCCCTTGAGCCGGTCCATGAGGCGGTCCATGAGGCGGCCCTTGAGCCGGTCCGGTACGGCAGGCCACCGGTGATCCTCGCGATCGACGTCGGCGGGACCAAGCTGGCCGCCGGCCTGGTCGCCGACGACGGCACGGTGACCAGATCCGCCCGGGTCGCCACGCCACAGGGCGCGGACGCCTCGACCCTATGGAAGACGCTCGTGGACCTCGTGGACCTCGTTGACCTCGTTGACCTCGCGGATCTCGCGGAGCCGCTCGCCACGGGCGTCGACGGGGTGGCCGTGGGCTGCGGCGGCCCCATGACCTGGCCTGACGGGACCGTCTCACCCCTGAACATCCCCGGCTGGCGCGACTTCCCCCTGCGCGCCCGGCTGGCCGCCCGCTTTCCCGGCGTTCCGGTACGGCTCCACAACGACGCCGTCTGCCTGGCCGTGGCCGAGCACTGGAAGGGCGCCGGGCGGGGGACCTCCGACATGCTGGGCATGGTGGTGTCCACGGGGGTGGGCGGCGGCCTGATCCTGAACGGCCGGCTGGTCAACGGCCGGACGGGCAACGCCGGGCACATCGGTCACGTGGTCGTGGAGCCGGTCGGCGGCCCCCGGTGCGGCTGCGGCGGCCACGGCTGCCTCGAGGCCGTGGCCCAGGGCCCCGCCCTGACCGCGTGGGCCCTGTCCCACGGCTGGACCCCCGGCTCCCCCCGCCCCGAGACCGCTGCTCCGACGATCGCCCGGGCTGCAAACGGTGCTCCGACGGCCGCTGGGGCTCCGAGCGCTGCTCCGACGGCCGCTGGGGCTCCGAGCGCTGCTCCGACGGCCGCTGGGGCTCCGAGCGCTGCTCCGACGGTCGCCCGGGCTCCGAAGGCGGCACCAGAGCCCGTGCGAGCGAGGAAAGGCGGCTCGGAGGTGACGCGTGGGCCCGGTGACGTCTCCGGCGGCCTCGCCGTCGCGTCCGGTGGGTCCGTAGGTGGGGCGGGGTGGAGTGAGGGAGCTGGAGAGGCGTACCGGGAGGGTCGGGCGGTCACGGCGCGGGCCTTGGCGGCGGACGCGCTGGCCGGGGACCCGGTGGCGCTGCTGGCGATGCGCCGCGCCGGGCGCGCGCTCGGCATCGCCATCGCCTCGGCCACCCACCTGTGCGACCTCGAGCTGGTCACGATCGGCGGCGGGCTGTCGCAGGCAGGGGAGCCGCTGTTCGGCCCGCTGGAGGAGGCGCTGCGGGAGCACGCCAGGATGCGCTTCGCCCGGCGGGTGAAGGTCGTGCCGGCCGCCCTGGGCCAGGAGGCAGGGCTGGTCGGCGCCGCCGCGCTCATCCTGGCCGGCGAGCGCTACTGGAGCTGAAGGCCCGGCGACCCGTCTGCTCGGGAAGGCCGCCGGGCCTGGGATGGCCGCGGCACCCAGAGGGGCCAGGCCTGGGACGGCTGCGGCACCCAGAGGGGCCGGGCCTGGGATGGCCGTGGCACCCGAGAGGGGCCGGGCCTGGGACGGCTGCGGCACCCAGAGGGGCCGGGCCTGGGGTGGTCAGGGCACTTTCGCGCGGTTCGGTGAAGAGGCGCCGGCCCGGGAGGAGAGGGTTACTCGGATTCGGTGTTGAAGCTGGAGCCCTGGTTCGGGCCTTCCGTCTTGGTGACCAGACCGGGCCCGCCGTCCTCCTCCGCGCCGGTGCCGGGTGCGGGCATCGTGATGGGCTCGCAGGGCGCGACCGGGCCCTTCACGACCGTGAGCGACATCGCGAACGGCGGCCTGTCGTCGCCGTCCTTGCTCTTGGAGACGGCCAGCACCAACGTCTCACCCGCCGGCACCTGCCCCTCCTCGATCTTGAAGGAGATCCCGCCGCTCGACCGCCCGACGCTCGCCGCGAACCTCCCGGTGCCGGACCCGCGCTCGCCGCGCGGCTCCTTGCAGGTCCGCCCCTCGGGCAGGTAGTCCACGACCGCCTTGACCCCGGCCGTGGCCAGCTCCCCGGCCAGCCCCTCCGGATCGCTGAACTCGTTGATCCGTACGTCGACCGCCCCGTCGGCGCCCTTGGTGACCGCGTACGCCGGGGTGCTGTCGAGCCCGGTCAGCACCACCATCGCGGTGGTGGCGACCGCGACCCCGGCCGCCGCGGTCGACAGCCCCACGAGACGCCGCCTGGAAGGGCGCTCGACCGGTGTCACGGTCGTCGTCGCCGTCGCGTTCTCGGACTTCCGCGTGGTGATCTCTTCCTTGAGTGCGCTGAGAAGGCGCTCTTCGAAGTTGCTCATACCTGTCCCTCCACGTACGCGGGTGAAGACGTGTTTTCCAGCTCAGCGACACGTCCAAGGGCACGTCTCGCCCGGTGCAACCGCACCCGTGCGGTCACCTGCCTGATGCTCAGGGCCGCGGCGGCCTCGGCGACGGTGAGTTGGTCGATCGCCACCAGTTCCAGCACCGCCCGCTCGCCGTCAGGCAGTCGGCGCATGGTCTCCAGGGCGCCGCGCATGCGGCGCTCGGCGTCGACCCGCTCCTCCATCCTGACGAGATCGTCATCGTCCATCAGCCGGCGGCCGGCGACGCGGTCGGTCGCCCGCGCCTCCCGCGCCGCCTTGCGATGCTGGGCCGACACGACGTTGCGCGCGATGCCGTACAGCCAGGCGATCTCGCTGCCCCGGCCCGGCACGTAGGTGTGCGCCGAGTCCAGGACCGCCAGGAAGATGTCCGCGGTCAGGTCGGCCGCGAGGTGAGGGTCGCTCACCCGCCGGACCACGAATCGCATGACGGCATCGACATGGCGGCGATAGAAGGCCTCAAAGGCCGCAGGGTCCTCGTTGAGGCGCACTGGCCTCGCTCCCTTCGTCGTTCGCCTTACATCCGTACTTGGACCGAGCGACGAGAAGCGTTTCCGTACGGCTCAGGCGGGGCGTTGGGGCTGGAAGAGCCAGGCGTCGAAGAGCGGGCGGAGGTTCTTGCCGGACAGCTGCTCGGCGAGGCGGATGAACTCCTCCGTCGTGACGTGACCGTAGCGGTGGTCGGCGGTCCACGTCTTGAGCAGCTTGAAGAACGTGGCGTCGCCGATGGCCTTGCGCAGGGCGTGCAGCGTCATGGCGCCGCGGGCGTAGACCGACGCGTTGAACAGGTCCTCGGGCTTGGCCCGCCCTGCCGGGTAGGCCCAGATCGGGTCTTCCGCCGGGCGGGCGTGCTCCTGGTTGAAGATCGCCTCGGCGGTCTTGCCGCCCTTGTGCTCCGACCAGAGCCACTCGGCGTACGTGGCGAAGCCCTCGTTGAGCCAGAGCTCGCTCCAGCGCTTGATGGACAGGCTGTCGCCGAACCACTGGTGGGCCAGCTCGTGGGCGATGATGCTCGGGTCGGGCTCGAAGCCCCCGTAGAGCGGCTTGGTCTGATTTTCCAGCGCGTAACCGGCGGCGAAGTCGTCGACGATGCCCCCGGTCGAGGAGAAGGGGTAGGGGCCGAAGACCGTGGACCAGTAGTCGGTGATCTCACCGGAGAGCTTGAAGAGCTTGTCGAGCGAGGTCTTGAACTTGGGATCGACGGCGGCGGTCTCCGGGATGCCGGCGGCCGTGCGGCCCTCGCGCAGGTCGAACTTGCCCATCGTGGCCGTCGCCAGATAGCTCGCCATCGGCTGCCGCTCGCGCCACCGGAAGGTGGTCTTACCCTGGGCGGTCGTGGGCCGCCCGACGAGCTCGCCGTTGGCCAGGGCGGTCACCCCGGCGGGGACGGTGATCGTGAAGTCATATGTGGCCTTGTCGGCCGGGTGATCGTTGTTGGGGAACCAGGTCTTGGAGCCGTCAGGCTCGGAGGCCACGAAAGCGCCGTCAGGGGTCGCGACGAATCCGAACGTGCCCAGGTTGGCGCTGTCCCGGATCGGCTGAGGCTGCCCCGCGTAGGTGACCTTGACGGTGAAGCGGGACTTGACGTCGATCGGCTCGGAAGGCGTCACGGTCAGCTCGCTGCCCTGGCGGCGGAACGTCGCGTTGGCGTTGTCGACAGTGACCTTGCTCACGGTCAGCCCGGAGAAGTCGAGGTTGAAGCTCGACAGGTCCTGGGTGGCCGCGGCCTTGATGGTGGCCACCCCGTGGAGCTGCTTGGTCGCCGGCACGTAGTCGATGTCCAGGTCGTAGTGGGAGACGTCGTAGCCGCCGTTGCCGTCGGTAGGGAAGTCGGGGTCGCCGATGCCGGCCGCGCCCGGCCGGTATTCGGTGAGCGGCGGCGGGTCGTCGAGCCGATGGTCGGCGAGCGACGGCGGTTTGTCCGCGGGCGCGCAGCCCAGCACGCTGATCAGCGCCGCCGTCAGTGCCACCCAGCGCTTGTAGGAACGCATCGGCTTACGAGCCCCCTTCAAATCGTGACCAGAATCTTACGCTGAGTTACGCGTTGACGACGACCGTCCTGGCCACCTTGTCATGCAGGGCTTGTTTGCGCGGGTCGAAGAGGATCCAGGCGAGGTCCACCAGCATGCCGACGCAGCATAGCCACTCGAGCCCGGACGCCACGGCCTGCCTCACCGCCGCCTGGGCCACGGTGATCCGGGCGCCGCGCTCCTGGACGACCCGCATGCCGAACAGCCTCTTGCCCAGGGTCTGGCCGTTCCAGAAGGCGTGCAGCAGCCAGAAGTACAGAAAGGCCACGAGCCCGGCCAGGAAGGTGTGCTCCACCGGATAGCGTTCCCACGCGCCTCTGCCCCGGTCCCAGACGTACTCCCAGCTCGGAAACGTGAAGAGGGCGGAGACGACGTTGACGATGAGCCAGTCGAGGACGCCGGCGAACAGGCGTCGCCAGCGTCCCGCCAGCCCCGGTGGTGATCCCATGATGTCCTGATCACCACCACTAAGTCGGGGCAAACTAAAGGTTGCCCCTCCGTTCCTGCTCCCGCTCGATCGCCTCGAACAGGGCCTTGAAGTTGCCCTTGCCGAACCCGAGCGACCCGTGCCGCTCGATCAGCTCGAAGAACACGGTGGGCCGGTCCTGCACCGGCTTGGTGAAGATCTGCAGCAGGTAGCCGTCCTCGTCGCGGTCCACGAGGATCTTCCGCCGCTTGAGCTCCTCGATCGGCGCCCGCACCTGCCCGATGCGCGCCCGCAGCTCGGGGTCGTCGTAGTACGAGTCGGGCGTGTCCAGGAACTGGACGCCGGCCTCCCGCATGTGGTCGACCGTGGTCAGGATGTCGTTGGTGGCCAGCGCGATGTGCTGGACGCCCGGCCCGCCGTAGAACTCCAGGAACTCGTCGATCTGCGACTTCCTGCGGCTGACGGCCGGCTCGTTCAGCGGGAACTTGACCTTGCGCGAGCCGTCCGCCACGACCTTGGACATGAGCGCGGAGTACTCGGTGGCGATGTCGTCGCCGACGAACTCGGCCATGTTCGTGAAGCCCATCACCTTGCGGTAGAACTCCACCCACTCGTCCATCTTGCCCAGCTCGACGTTGCCGACGCAGTGGTCGATCGCCTGGAAGAGCCGCCCGTTCTTGGTGCCGGGGGGCGCGACCAGCGGCTCGGCCGCCACGTATCCGGGCAGGTAAGGGCCGCCGTAGTTGGACCTGTCGACCAGCGTGTGCCGGGTCTCGCCGTAGGTGGCGATGGCCGCGATCTGCACCTTGCCGTGCTCGTCCTCCATCGTGTACGGCTCCGCCAGCCCCCTGGCCCCGTGGGCGACCGCGTGCGCGTACCCCGCCTCGACGTCGGGCACCGCGATGGCCAGGTCGATCACCCCGTCACCGTGCTCGGCCACGTGCCTGGCCAGGTCCGTGCCCGGGCGGAGGGAAGCACGGAACTCGAACGTGGCGCCGCCCGAGACCAGCACGTACGCGACCTCGTCGCGGCTGCCGTTCTCGGGGCCGCGGTAGGCCACCAACCTCATGCCGAACGCGGCCGAGTAATAGTGGGCCGCCTGCTTGGCGTTGCCCACGGCGAACACGACGGCGTCCATGCCGTTGACCGGAAAAGCGTCATTCATAAGACCAACTGTCGATTTTCCTGGGCGAGCTGCGCAACAGTTACCTGATCCGGTGGACAAGCTGCCTAGCTTCTCCGCGAAATGTCCGGTAAATCTGTACAGTATGACGATCGATGACCTTGACGCCCGGCTGATCGCGCTCCTGACGGAGGAGCCCCGCCTGGGCGTGCTCGAATGCTCGCGCCGGCTCGCCGTGGCCCGCGGCACCGTGCAGGCCCGGCTCGACCGGCTGATCGCCAGGGGCGTGATCACGGGCTTCGGGCCCGACGTGTCGCCCGAGGCCCTCGGCTACGGCGTCACCGCGTTCGTCAGCATGGAGATCCGGCAGGTCGCCGGGCACGATCCGGTGGCCGACCGGCTGGCCGCGATCCCCGAGGTGCTGGAGGTGCACACGATCACCGGTGACAGCGATCTGCTCTGCCGCGTGGTCGCGCGGACGAATGCCGATCTTCAACGGGTTATCGACCGGATAGTGGACGTTCAGGGTGTGCTCAGGACTAATTCGATCATCGCCCTGGACACACCGGTTCCATACAGAGTGCTGCCGTTGGTCGCCGATGTCCCGCGCAGAAGCTAGCTCCCGCCGTACTATCGCTGTGGGACGGGGCACCGATATCGATCGTTTACCCTTGGCATTCGCCCAGCTTGCGGGGGTTGTCCAAGGGTTGACGAGGGGGTCGGGGTGCGGAGCGGCGGTGGTAACGGGATGCGAAAACGGCGGATTCTCCGGCTTCTACTGATTTCTTGTGGTGCAGGGATCCTCGTGCTCGTCGGGCTTTTCGCGGTCGCGTGGGCCATGACCCCCATTCCCGACTCCACGCAGAAGGAGGCCACCGCTCAGGGGTCGGTGATCTATTACCGCGACGGCAAGAGCGTGATCGCCCGCCAGGGCATCGACCGCAAGAACGTCGAGCTGGCCAAGGTGCCCAAGCACGTGCGCGACGCGGTCATCGCGGCGGAGAACCGCTCCTTCTACGAGGACGGCGGCGTGTCGGTCAAGGGCACCGCGCGGGCCGTCTGGTCCACCGTCAGCGGGCAGCAGCTCCAGGGCGGCTCGACGATCACCCAGCAGCTCGTACGCAACTACTACAGCGGCCTCAGCCAGGAGCGCTCCGTCACCCGGAAGTTCAAAGAGATCCTGATCGCGATGAAGGTCGACCAGTCCAAGTCGAAGGACTGGGTGCTGGAGCAGTACCTCAACACGATCTACTTCGGCCGCGGCGCCAACGGCGTCGAGTCGGCCGCCCGCGCCTACTTCGGCAAGCACGTCGACCAGCTCAGCGTGGCCGAGGGCGCCTACCTCGCGGCGGTGATCCAGCAGCCCAGCCGGTTCGCCGACCCCAAGGGCGCCGATCTCGATGCGGCCAAGGCGCGCTGGCAGTCGGTGATCGACGCGATGGGCCAGACGGGGGCGCTGACGCCCGAGCAGGTCGCCGCCCAGCGCTTCCCCCAGCTCGCCGCCCCTAAGAAGCCGTTCGAGCTCAAGGGCCAGGCCCAGTACATGCTGGAGCAGGTGACGGCCGAGCTCAACCGGCGCGGCTACACCGACGAGGACATCAACGGCGGCGGCCTGAAGATCGTCACCACGTTCGACAAGAAGCTCATGCAGGCGGCCCAGCGGGCCGTCAAGGACGTGCTGCCCGACTCGACGCCCAAGAAGGTCCGTACGGGGCTCGCGGCCGTCGATCCGGCCACCGGTGAGATCGTCGCCTTCTACGGGGGCAAGCCTTCGCAGTCGGAGCACTGGGACAGCGCGTTCTCGTCCAAGGTCCAGGCCGGTTCGACCTTCAAGCCGTACACGCTGGCGGCGGCGCTCGACAACGGCTTCGACCTGTCCACCAGGGTCAACGGCAACTCTCCGATGCGCGTGGCGTCGGACCCGAAGCCGATCCCCAACGACAGCGACCGTTCGTACGGCCAGATCAACCTGGTGCGGGCCACCCAGAACTCGGTCAACACCGCGTTCGTGGACCTCGGCCAGAAGGTCGGCCTGGACAAGGTCGCCGCCGTCGCCGAGAAGGCGGGCATCCCCAAGGCGCAGATCGAGCAGCAGCAGGCCTACGCGTCCTTCCCGCTCGGCGTCTCCTCGGTCAGCGCCGTCCAGAACGCCTCGGGCTTCTCCACCTTCGCCAACAAGGGCACGCACATGGAGGCCCACGTGGTGATGTCGGTCACCGACGCGAAGGGCAAGAAGAAGGTCATCGAGCCGGTCGCGACGCGGGTGGTCAGCGAGCAGGCCGCCGCGGACACCACGTACGCGATGCAGCAGGTCGTCAAGTACGGCACCGGCACCGCCGCCCGGCTCTACGACCGCCCGGTGGCCGGCAAGACGGGCACCACGGACAAGTCGAAGTCGGTCTGGTTCAACGGCTTCACGCCGCAGCTCGCCGTCGCGGTCGACATGTTCAGGGAGGACAACGCCACCGTCACGATCCCCGGGTACGGCACGCAGTTCGGCGGGCAGCTGCCGGCGCAGATCTGGCGGGCGTTCATGACCGAGGCGATGGCGGGCAAGCCGGTGGAGGAGTTCCCGGAGCCGTCCGACTACGGCTGGGGACCTGACTACTCGACGCCCGACACCAACCAGGACGTTCCCCGGCAGGACTACACGTCTCCGACGTACCCGAACGACTGGAACAGCACGCCCGACCCCCACACCAGCGATCCCACGACCACGGCTCCGCCGTCGACCGGCCCGCCGAGCGACAACGGCGACGGACAGGACGGGCAGCAGGACCCGCCGCCCCAGCAGACGGAGCCGCCGGCCACGCAGGCCCCCGTCCCGACGACCGGGGGCGACACGGGCACCGACCCGAACACGGGCCGCCCCCAGACCGGCCAGCGCACGGACCGGCCGGCACGCGGCTGACCCGCGACCGACAGGCGGCCGACGCCGTGCGGGGTCATCCGGCCAGCTCGGCCCGGAGCTCCTCGATCGTGGTCACGGGCATGCGGCAGGTGAATCCCCTGCACACGTAGGCGGCCGGCGCCCCGCCGACGAGCCCGCGGCCCTCCAGCAGCTCGGGGAAGTCGCCGGGGCCGCGAGCGACCACCAGCCCGGGCACGTCGGCCAGCAGCGCCTGCCGGTGCAGCGCCACCGTACGCGGGTCGTCGGCCGGCCCGATCACGGCGACCTCCACGGGGCCGTCCAGCGCCGCCCGTGCCACGGACAGCCCCCACCCGGCGAACCTGGCGTGCCCCGTGGCCAGCACGGACACGGTGCCGAGCGCGGCGTGGGCGGCCTCCCTGTGCCGCGTGGAGCCGGTCAGCGCGCCGTAGGAGAGCAGCGCGCCCGCGGCCGCGTACTGGCCTGACGGGGTGGCGTTGTCCGTGGGGTCCTGCGGCCGCTGGAAGAGCCGCTCGGCGTCGTCCGCCGTGTCGTAGAAGCCGCCCTTGCCGTCGGCGAACCTGTCGAGCACGGTGTCGAGCAGCGACCCCGCCAGCCGCAGCCACCTGGCGTCGCCGGTCACGCCGTACAGGGAGATCAGGCCCTCTGCCAGGTTGGCGTAGTCGTCGAGCACGCCGGCGTTCGTGCCGGCCCTGCCGTCCTTGGACGTACGCAGCAGCCTGCCGTCCACCACGTGCGTGCTCGCGAGCAGTTCGGCCGCGTCCGTGGCCGCGGCCACGAGGTCGGGCCGCTCGAACGCCAGGCCGGTCTCCGCCAGCGCCGCGATGGCCAGGCCGTTCCACGAGGCCACGACCTTGTCGTCGCGCCCCGGACGTACCCGCTGGTCCCTGGCGGCGAGCAGCCGGCCGCGGACGCCCGCGTAGCGCACGGGGTCGTCGGGGTCGCGCGGGAGCTGCAGCACGGACGCGCCGTGCTCGAACGTGCCGGTCACCGTCACCACGAAGAGCTCCTGGGCCCAGCGGCGGTCGTCCTCGCCGAGCACGTCGCGGAACTCCTCGGGCGTCCAGACGTAGAACTTGCCCTCCACGCCCTCGCTGTCGGCGTCGAGCGCCGAGGCGAACCCGCCCTCCTTCGTGCGCAGCTCGCGCAGCATCCAGTCGGCCGTCTCCAGCGCCACGCGCCGCGCCAGCTCGCCGCCGCCCGCCTTCCACCAGTGCGTGTAGACGCGCAGCAGGAGCGCGTTGTCGTAGAGCATCTTCTCGAAGTGCGGCACCACCCACTCCGCGTCCACGCTGTAGCGCGCGAACCCGCCGCCGAGCTGGTCGTACATGCCGCCGCGGGCCATCGCCTCGAGCGTCCTGCCGCTCATCTCGCGCTCGCCGGAGCGCAGCAGGAACTCCAGCGCCATCGACGGCGGGAACTTCGGCGCCCCGCCGAACCCGCCGTTCGCGGCGTCGAACTCCTCGCGCAGATTGCGCACGGCCCGCGCCAGCGTCTCCTCGTCGGGTACGGCCCCGCTGGGCAGCGTGGTGCCCGCGTTGAGCGCCTCGACCACCTTGGCGCCCTGCTCCAGCACCGTCTCCCGGTCGCCCACCCACACGTTGTGCACCTCGGTGAGCAGGCGCTGGAAGTGGGGGCGCGGGAAGTAGGTGCCGCAGTAGAACGGGTGACCCTCGGGCGTCGCGAACACCGTCATCGGCCAGCCGCCCTGGCGGGTCATGGCCTGCGTGGCGCCCATGTAGACGGCGTCCACGTCCGGCCGCTCCTCGCGGTCGACCTTGATGTTGACGAAGTGCTCGTTCATGAGGCGCGCGGTTTCGGCGTCCTCGAAGCTCTCGTGTGCCATGACATGGCACCAGTGGCACGCCGAGTAGCCGACGCTGATGAGCAGCGGCACATCGCGCCGCCTGGCCTCCGCGAACGCCTCCTCGCCCCACGGGTGCCAGTCCACCGGGTTGTCCGCGTGCTGGAGCAGATAAGGGCTTGTGGCGTCTTTCAAGCGGTTCATCAGGACCTCCCCTGATCAGCCTAGTCGGGCCGTGACCCGGCAGGCGGCTGACCCGGGAGGGTGGGACGGCGTAGGTTACAGGGCGTGGATATGGACTTCCTCTGCGCCCACGCAGGACGCCCCGCGAACGCCGTCACGCGCAGGGACGTGGCACGCGCGCTGCTCGCCGTACCGTCGGGAGTGGCGCTGGTGGCGCTGCCCGACCTGCGGCGGGCGATGATGTCGGCGGGCAACCCGCTCTCCGTCCCCTTCTGGGAGTCCGCCAAGGCCACGCTCAGCTCCATCGAGTCCGGCGTCGCCACGGTCGGTGACGTGCAGCGGTGGGTCGAGTCCACCGGCACCGAGCCGATACTTATGACGCCCGGCTACTTCGTCTGGCCGGAGGAGGACGAGCGCGGGCCCGTGGCGGCGGAGATGTTCGCGCGGCTCGTCGCGTACCTGGAGGAGAGGATGGAGGCCGGCGAGATCGACCCCGACGCGCTGGTCACGGGCGACCAGGAGGCCCGCGGCGCGTACGAGGAGCTGCAGGAGCGCTGGCTCAGCACGCCGCTGCCCGACGGCAGGGTGCCCGGGTACGCGGTGAGCGACGAGCAGGACGAGGAGCTGTTCGCGGCCTGGGACGAGGAGGAGGCGTTCGCGCTGTCGGAGCTGCGGCGCATCGTCGCGGGCCTGCCCGAGCAGCCCGAGCGGCCGGTCGGTGACCTGGAGGCGGCCGCCGCGCGCCTGCGTGAGCTGCTCGCCGAGCCCGGCTATCCCGGCAACGTGCTGCGGGCCTGCGCCGGGTTCGACGACGCCCCGATGCCGGACGACGACGAGGAGCTCTGGCTGGCGGTGGCGGCGGGCATCGCCGGACCCATCTCGGACCTGTCGGAGGGCGGGGACGCGCTGGAGGAGTTCGCCGATCTCGACAGGGAGCTCAGCAGGGAGGACGTCACGCTGGCCAACCTCTGCGCGATCCAGCACGCCGACTGGCTGGCCGGGGTGGCGGCGCTGACCAGGCTCGGCCCCGGCGTGCTCGCCTCGCCCGAGCGGATCGCGCGGCTCATCGCCGAGTCGGAGGACATCGACGTCGACGACCAGGACGACGACGACCTCGACACGACGGAGGCGCTGTTCGCGTCGGTGGTGGGCCTGTGGGCCCAGCTCGGCATCGTCGACCGGAGCGAGGTGCTCACCCCGCTGGGCTGGTGGGGGCTGCCCAAGGCCCTGGAACGCGCCTGGTCACCTGCCGCCGAATGAGGCGTCGACCAGCTCCTGGAACTCGGGGTGGCGCTCGATGTACTTCGCGACGTACGGGCACAGGGGCACGACGCGCAGGCCGGTGTCGGCGCTCGCCTGGAGCGCGTATCCGACCAGCTTGCTCGCCAGCCCCTGCCCCTCGTACGCGGGCAGCACCTCGGTGTGCGTGAACACGATCTTCGTGGGCAGCAGCCGGTAGTCGGCGAAGCCGGCGACCTTGCCGTCCAAGAGGACCTCGAACCGGCTCTCCGTCGAGTTGTCGACTATCTCGATCGACATCTACTCGGCCTTCTTGTCGTCCGTGTCGCCCTCGTGCGGCACCTGGATCTTCGACATCTGCTTGTTCATCGACTTGATCAGGAAGTAGAGGGCGAACCCGAGAAAGGCGACGACGAGGAAGCCGAGCAGGCCCGGACTCACATCACCTGCTGCTAGAACGTTCACACTTCCAGTCTGCCACTCAGGGCGGGTGGTCCCGTCAGTGGCAGGCGGGGGAGACGTCCTCGGCGTGGATGCCGGCGAACAGGTCGTCCTCGGGCAGCTCGGTGTCCACCAGCGAGCGCGCCAGGTGGTAGTCCTCGGTCGGCCAGATCTCCTGCTGCAGCTCGCGCGGGCAGACGAACCACCAGCTGTCGGGGTCGATCTGGGTGGCGTGCGCCAGCAGGGCCTGGTCGCGGATGTCGAAGTAGTCGGCGCACGGCACCCGCGTGGTCACCGGCCACTTGGCCGGGCGGTCCTCCCAGCGGGCGATCCAGTCGGCGTACGGGGAGCCCAGGCCGCGCGAGGTCATCGCCTCGTGCAGCGCCTCGAAGCGCTCCTTGGTGAAGCCCATCTGGTAGTAGAGCTTCAGCGGCTGCCAGGGGTCGCCGGTGCCGGGGTAGCGGTCGGGGTCTCCGGCCGCCTCGAAGGCCTCCACGGAGACCCTGTTGGTCATGATGTGGTCGGGGTGCGGATAGCCGCCGTCGTCGTCGTACGTGATGATCACATGCGGCCTGAACTCGCGGACGGCCGCCACCAGGGGCGCAGCGGCGTCCTCCAGCTTCTGCAAGGCGAAGCAGCCCTCAGGCAGGGCCTCGTCCTCGTTCTCCGGCAGGCCGGAGTCGACGAAGCCCATGAAACGCTGCTGCACGCCGAGGATCTCGCGGGCCCGGTCCATCTCGGCCTTGCGCACCGCGGCGATGTTGGCCACGATCTCCGGCCGGTCCATCTTGGGGTTGAGCACGGATCCGCGCTCACCGCCCGTGAGGGTACAGACCAGCACTTCCACGCCTTCGCGCACGTAACGCGCCATCGTGGCGGCGCCCTTGCTCGACTCGTCATCGGGGTGGGCGTGGACGGCCATCAGCCTCAGCGGTGCACTCACGGGCTCGATGTCTCCTCAGTCGGGACCGGTCACTCGCCCAGAGAGGCTAGTTTCTGCTGGGCGGTCGCGAGGGCACACCCCCCGCGGGCGACAATTGTCTCGGATAACGCTCAGGGAGTGCAGGGAGATTCCGCCATGGCGACCAGAGATGTCGAGAACGGACCAGTTCTCGGCACACCCGACGACTTCCCGGACCGTCCCAAGCGCGGCGGCCGGCTCGTCGTCCACGTCGTGATCGGCGTGCTGGTGGCCATCATCGCCGGCGGCTGGGGGTACGTCATGTGGTCCATGACGGCCGGCGGCTCGGAGGCTCCGTCGCAGGTGGTGACGTTCAACATCGAAAGCGCGAATCGCGCTGAGATCACCTTTGAGGTGTACAAGCCAGACGATAGGGTGGCGGTCTGCCGGATCAGGGCGCTGGACGTCTATCACACGGAAGTGGGCAGCAAGGAAGTAAGAATCCCGGCTGGGGAGGGTAGTAAGCAGATCAAGGAAAGCCTCGACACGAGTGGTCAGGCCACTTCCGTCCACATCCAGTACTGCAATCTCGTATAGTGAGACATTTGGGGAAGCGTGGGAGCGGTTGACTTGTTAGCCTTTCGCAATTCAACCACACGTAACCTCAAGTGACC
Organism: Nonomuraea sp. NPDC050786; assembly: GCF_040654115.1. Taxonomy (NCBI): domain Bacteria; kingdom Bacillati; phylum Actinomycetota; class Actinomycetes; order Streptosporangiales; family Streptosporangiaceae; genus Nonomuraea; species Nonomuraea sp. NPDC050786. The sequence goes on along the minus strand of NZ_JBFAHJ010000004.1, from coordinate 207,124 downwards.
TCAGGGCCCCCTAGGCAAGCAAGGAGAACCCGTGGCCGACTCTCGCGATGAGAACGTCACATGGCTGACGCAGGAGGCGTACGACCGCCTGAAGGCGGAGTACGAATATCTCTCTGGCCCCGGGCGCGTCGACATCGCCAAGAAGATCGAAGCCGCCCGCGAAGAGGGCGACCTGCGTGAGAACGGCGGCTACCACGCCGCCAAGGACGAGCAGGGCAAGATGGAGGCCCGCATCTTCCACCTCCGGCAGATCCTCGACAACGCCCAGGTGGGAGAGGCGCCCAAGGCCGAGGGCGTGGTGGGCCCCGGCATGACCGTGACCATCCGGTTCGTCGGCGACGACGACGAGGTCACCTTCCTGCTCGCCTCCCGCGAGGAGAGCGGAGCACCGATCGACGTCTACTCGCCGAAGTCGCCGCTGGGTGCGGCGATCAACGGGAAGAAGATCGGGGAGAAGGCGACCTACTCGCTGCCCAACGGGCGCCAGAACACCGTCGAGATCCTCGAGGCAGTGCCGTACATCGGCAACTGACCCCCCCGCATGACGACCGCCGGGCCCACGTCGGCCCGGCGGATTTTTCGCGTGCCACGGGGATCCGGCAGGACCTCAGCTTCCTGGTCAAGTCTCGTAAGCGGCGCGACACGTACAAGCTGGTGCCGTTCATCGTGGTGGCGCTGGTCGCGGTGCTGACCGCCGATGTGCTGCTGCTGGTGCGGCCCGAGCAGGAGGCTGGGCAGCCCGTACGCGCCCAGGCCACGCCCAAGTCGACGCTGATGGCTCAGCAGCGCCGGCAGCAACCGCCGGCGCAGCAGCAGCCGGCGCAGCAACCGCCGGCGCAGCAGCAGCCCGCTATGACGCTCCAGCCGGTGGCGCCGCTGAAGAAGCTGCACAAGCCCAACCTGTTCGTGCTGACCCGCAAGCCGTTCACCAACGAGCTGTTACAGAAGGTCGCGAAGCTGCGCGGGGTGCGGGCGCTCGAGCTGGCCGACGCGGCGTCGATCACGCTCGACGGCAAGCGGGTGCAGACGCTCGCGGTAAATCCATCCACGTTTCGCTCGTACACGCCCAAGGTGACCGCTTCGTCCGACCCGCTCTGGCAGAACGTCGCCGCCGGTGATGTGGCCGTGTCGTTCGTACTGGGCAACGACGGCGGGCTCACGCTGCACAGGCGGGTGGCGGGCCCGGCGGGGACGCTGCGGATCGGCGCGTACGCCACCACCGGGTTCGGCGCGGTGGACGCCGTCGTGTCCAAGGACGTCGGCCGCGCCCTGGGGCTCCCCCGCGACAACGCGCTCATCGTGAGCGCCCCGGACGCCAACTCCGACACGCTGCGCAAGTCCATACTCAAGGTGCTGCCCAAGGGCACGCAGGTGGCCATGGTCAACCCCGTGCTGCCCCAGCCGCAGACCCGGACGCGCAGCTGGCCCGCAGGGTCGTTCATGACCGGCGAGCAGATCACCGTGGCGCTGAAGGCCGCCGCCTCCAAGCTGGGCCGGCCGTACGTGTGGGGCGCCGAGGGGCCGGACACGTTCGACTGCTCCGGCCTGGTCCAATGGGCCTTCGCCCAGGCGGGGGTGCGGATGCCCCGGGTGACGCACCAGCAGTGGGTGACCGGGCCCCAGGTCTCGTTGTCGCAGGCCCAACCGGGCGATCTTCTCTTCTGGCGCTCCGATCCGACCAATCCCGGTTACATCTCCCATGTGGCGATCTACTGGGGTGGCGGGAAGATGATCCAGGCGCCCCGTACCGGAGACGTCGTGAAGATCTCCCCGGTGCACACCCGCAATCTGGCGGGCGTCGTCCGCGTCAGCCCCATCGTGGCGGCCAAGGTCCGCTGACCGCACTCTCACCCTCCTGCTCCGACAGGGCCGGGAATCGGTGCGTGCATTTCTCGTGCAACTGTGTAATGGTGATTACATGGCAACGGACAACGAGACAGCGCAGATCCACGGCTGGTTCACCGGGCGCTTGCCCGAAGGATGGTTCACCGACGCGCCAGAGATCGTCAGGGACCGCGAGGAGATCGCGGTGCTCGGCACGCTGCCCGATCCCCCCGGCGATGTGCCCGAGGCGGAGCGCCTCGCCCTGATCGAGGGGCTGGCCAGAAGGTTCAGGGAAGAGACGCGCGAGCAGCGGATCGAGATCGCCAGGGAGGCAGAGCGCAAGTTCCGGCAGAAGGTCTCCTGGGGCGTGGTCTGCGGCGGCGAGACTGTGATGTTCACCACGCTCTCCGTGCCGGTCATGACCAGGCTGCGCCAGTCCGAGCGGCAGGTTCTCGACACGCTCGTGGCCGCAGGGGTGGCAAGGAGCAGGAGTGACGCGCTTGCCTGGTGCGTCCGGCTGGTCGGGAAGCACACCGACACGTGGCTCGCGGATCTGCGGGACGCTCTCCAGCACGTCGACAGGGTTCGCTCCGCAGGGCCGGACGTCAATTCCTGAGACGGTCCAGCGGAAACGGTCGCGCAAATGGACTAAACCACTTGGGAAATTGGTTTAGACCAGTTCTATTGGACTGGACCACTGTGTGTTAATTCTCTTTTAAATCCGCTCCCCGTGGGTAGGCTCCCCCAATCGTCAGGGCCGCTGCCTGCGACGACGGCCAGTGCCAACAGGTCTATGCCAATTGGCCACAATGCCGCTCCGTCGTTAATGATGACTGGGCCCTGAGAGAGTGGAGGAGTCACAGTCGTGTCCGTTTCCGTGGAAGTGCCCGCAGCGACCAGCAATAGCGAATTGGCCGCGTGGGTGAACGAGATCGCCGCCCTGACCCAGCCGGACCGGATCGAATGGTGCGACGGATCCGAGGAGGAGTGGACGCGCCTGACCAACCTCCTCGTGGACCAGGGCACGTTCACGCGGCTGGCCGCCCGGCCCAACAGCTTCTACGCCAAGTCCGACCCCAGCGACGTGGCCAGGGTGGAGGACCGTACCTTCATCTGCTCCGAGCGTGAGGAGGACGCGGGGCCCACCAACAACTGGATCGCTCCGGACGAGATGCGGCGGACGTTCGGCCGACTGTTCAAGGGCTGCATGCGCGGCCGCACCATGTACGTCGTGCCGTTCTGCATGGGGCCGCTCGGCGGCGAGATCTCGCAGCTCGGCGTCGAGATCACCGACTCCCCGTACGTCGCCGTCTCCATGCGGATCATGACGAGGATGGGGGAGAGGGCACTCCGGCTCATCGAAAAGAGGGGCGACTTCGTCAAGTGCGTGCACTCCGTAGGTGCGCCTCTGGAGCCCGGCCAGGCGGACGTGCCGTGGCCGTGCAGCTCCACCAAGTACATCAGCCACTTCCCGGAGACCCGCGAAATCTGGTCGTACGGCTCCGGGTACGGCGGCAACGCCCTGCTCGGCAAGAAGTGCTACGCCCTGCGCATCGCCAGCACCATGGCCCGCGACGAGGGCTGGATGGCCGAGCACATGCTCATTCTCAAGCTCACCCCGCCCTCCGGCGAGACCCGCTACGTCGCCGCCGCGTTCCCGAGCGCCTGCGGTAAGACCAACCTCGCCATGCTCCAGCCCACGATTCCCGGCTGGAAGGTGGAGACGATCGGCGACGACATCGCCTGGATGCGCTTCGGCGACGACGGCCGCCTCTACGCGATCAACCCGGAGGCCGGCTTCTTCGGTGTCGCGCCCGGCACCGGCCAGGTCACCAACGCCAACGCGATCAGGACGCTCTGGGGCAACAGCATCTTCACCAACGTGGCGCTCACCGACGACGGCGACGTGTGGTGGGAGGGGCTGACCGAGGAGCCGCCGGCGCACCTGACCGACTGGAAGGGCCGCTCCTGGACGCCTGACAGCGGCGAGCCGGCCGCCCACCCGAACGCCCGTTTCACCACCCCGGCCTCCCAGTGCCCGACCATCGCACCCGAATGGCAGGATCCCAAGGGCGTGCCCATCTCAGCGATCCTGTTCGGCGGTCGCCGCGCCACCGCGGTGCCGCTGGTGACGGAGTCGCTGAGCTGGGAGCACGGCGTCTTCCTCGGAGCCAACGTCGCCTCCGAGAAGACCGCCGCCGCCGAGGGCAAGGTCGGCGAGCTGCGCTACGACCCGTTCGCCATGCTGCCGTTCTGCGGCTACAACATGGGCGACTACTTCGACCACTGGCTGGACATCGGCCGCCGCAAGGGCGCCAAGCTGCCCCGGATCTACTACGTCAACTGGTTCCGCAAGAACGCCGACGGCAAGTTCATCTGGCCCGGCTTCGGCGAGAACAGCCGCGTGCTCAAGTGGATCGTCGACCGGCTCAACGGCGAGGCCAAGGCCGTGCCGACCCCGATCGGCCTGCTCCCGGACGACCTCGACACCGAGGGTCTGGACCTGTCGGAAGAGGACCTGCGCACCCTGCTGTCGGTCGACAAGGACGCGTGGCGCGAGGAGGCTTCGCGGATCCCGGCCCACTTCGACAAGTTCGGCTCGCACCTGCCGAAGGAGCTGTGGGACGAGTACAACGCCCTGCTGGACCGGCTGGGCTGACCCCCTTGTGCGGTACGGCGGCGCGGTCTGACTTGACGGACTGCCGTACCGCTCGGAGGGGGCCTCATGGACCACGTCCTGCTGTTCGCCGCCATCGGTGTGGTCGTGCTGGTCAGCCTGGCCGAGAAGAGCGTCGAGCACGAGCGAAGACGCGTCAGCGACGCGCCGAGCGGCGACGGCCACCATCTTTCCTCATATGAGCTGGCCTACCTCTCCGGCGGGCCGCGGCGGGCCATCAACACGGCGCTGGCCGTCCTCGCGACGGCCGGCGCCGTTCGCGTGTCACGCGGCTCGCAGGTCACCCCCGTCCACGGCGCGCGGCCCTCGCCCGTGCCGATCGAGCAGGCCGTGCTTGACGCGCTGGCCGCCCGGCCGGGCGGCTACCGGGCGGGCGAGCTGCGCCGGGAGCTGGAGGCGCATCCGGCGCTCGCCGGCCTGGCCGCCGGGCTCCAGGCGCGCGGCCTGATCGTGCCGGAGGGCGCGTTCGGGACGGCGTGGCAGCGGCGCAGGCTGCGGAACGTGGTCACGCGAGCGGGGCGCGAGGTCCTGCGGTCGGCTCGGAGTCACCACCCGAGGGGCGTGCGCGACCAGAGCTCGCTGGCCATGGCGGTCGGAGTGCCCGTCGCGCTGTACGGGCTGCAGGACGCCGGGGACCGGAGCCTCTGCGACGAGCTGTCGGCCGGCGACCCCGGAGGCGACTGCGCCGGCGCCTGCGGGACCCACAGCGGTGGCGGTGACGGCGCCACCTTCGGCGGCCACGACTTCGGCGGAGGCTCCTCCAGCTGCGGGTCGTCCAGCTGCGGGTCGTCGAGCTGCGGCGGGAGCTCGTCGAGCTGCGGTGGCGGGTCGAGTTGCGGCAGCAGCAGCTGAAAAAGTTCTTGAGAGCTAAATGCGCAGAACGAAACCTTTACCCTCTCCTTACTCGTCTCTCGAGTAACCAGCCTTGAACGGCTGCACGGAGGGAGGCCGTAATGGACCTTGTCCTGCTGATTCTCTCGGTGGCCCTGGCGGCGATCGCCGTCACCATCGCCTCCGCGATCAAACGCGAGCACGCCGCCGCCGCCCGGGCGGCCGCGGACGGATCCCGCGCTCGCGACCTCGGTCATTACGAGCTCGCCTATCTGGCGGGCGGCTCGGAGCGGGTGGTCGACACGGCCCTCACGCTCCTGGCCGAAGAGGGGAAACTGCGCGTGTCACGGGGGCCGCGCTTCCACATCCTCGCCAAGGGATCCGTTGACGACCCCGTCGAGCAGGAGACCCTGACCGCCGTCGCGGAGAACGCCGGCCCGGCCAGGTTCCTGGTGAAGCAGGCGGTGGGCCGGGGCCCGGCCATGGGCGAACTCCAGCGCCGGCTCGCCGAGCTGGGCCTGATCATGTCGGATGCGCGCCTCACCCGGCTCAAGTGGCTGGCCACCGGGCTGAGGGTGGTGGCGGTCCTGGAGGTCGCGGGGCTCGTGGCGGGGGTGGTCGTGCTCTCCGGAGGTTTGGCGCCGCTTCCTGCCGTGGCCGTGCTGCTCCTGCTGGCAACGGGGATCGTCGCCGCCGTGATGCTCTCCGGCGTCAGGAGATTCAGGAAGGGGTTCGCGCGCACGGCGGCCGGGGTCGAGGAGCTGGCCCGGGCCAGGGAGGCGCACCCCGCGGGCTCGGGTAACACGCCGGTGCACATCGCCCTGCACGGTCATTGGGCGCTGCGCGACTCGGACCTGAGCAGGGCGCTGGACACCCACGTCCCGGCCGCGCGGCCCACGCCTCGGCGCGGGCGGCGGCAGGCGGCGTACGGTGGCAGCGGCGGTGCTGTCGCGGGCTGCGGCGGAGGCAGCTGCGGCGGCGCTTCGCACTCCGGGTCGGGCTGCGGCGGCGGCTCCTCGGGCTGCGGCGGCGGGTCCGGCTGTGGCGGCGGTGGTTGCGGCGGAGGGAGCTGACATGTCCGAGCCGGAGGCGGGACGGCGGTCCGCGCCCGGGGACGGCCCGGGGGCCGAGCTGGGGGTGGGCATCGGCTGGCGGGCCGAGCTGGACCTGTCGATCGAGCGGATGCCCGGCGTCGACTTCCTCGAAGTGGTCGCCGAGAACATCAGGCCCGCCGACCTGCCCGAGTCGTTACGCCTCCTGCGTGCCAGGGGCCTGCCGGTGATCCCGCACGGGGTCTCGCTGGGGATCGGCGGCGCGGAGCCGCCCTCCCCGGCCCGGCTGGCCCACCTGGCCGCGTGCGCGCAGGCGCTGGACTCGCCGCTGGTCAGCGAGCACCTGGCGTTCGTACGGGGCGGCGGGCTGGAGGCCGGGCACCTGCTGCCGGTGCCGCGCACCCGCGAGTCGCTGCGGGTCATCACCGAGAACGTGCGCCGGGCACAGGACGCGCTGCCGGTGCCGCTGGCCCTGGAGAACGTGGCCGCGATCTTCGGCTGGCCCGACGACGAGCTGACCGAGGCCCAGTTCCTCGCCGAGCTGGTCGAGCGCACCGGGGTGGGGCTGCTGATCGACGTGGCCAACCTCTACACCAACCAGGTCAACCTGGGCCTGTCGGCCGTGGCCGCCCTCGACGCGCTGCCGCTCGAGCACCTCGCGTACGTCCACGTGGCCGGAGGGTACGAGCACCACGGCATCTGGCACGACACGCACACCACCTCCGCGCCGCAGGCCGTCCTCGACCTTCTCACCGAGCTGTGCTCCCGTGCCGCCCCGCCGGGAGTGCTGCTGGAGTGGGACGACGAGTATCCGAGCGACGCGGCCCTGGAGGGCGAGCTCTCCAGGATCAGGGGCGCGATGTCCCTGGCTCGGGAGGCCGGATGACGGACGGTCACGACCTCTCGGAGGCTCAGCTCCGGCCGGCGGAGGCGCAGGACCTCTCGGAGGCGCAGCGGCGTCTGGCGGAGGCACAGGACCTTTCGGAGGCTCAGCGCCGGCTGGCGGAGGCGCAGGAGCGGGTGGTGGCGGCCCTCGTCGCGGGGGCCGCCGTGCCGGAGGGGTTCGATCCCGAGCGGATGCGGGTGCAGGCGTCGAGCCTGGTCGCCAAGCGGCGCAGCGTCGTGGCCAGGCTCCGGCCCGACGCGGCCGCCGCGGCGGGCCCCGACCTGGTCGCGGAGTTCGCCGCCTACGCCCGGTCGCGCAGCGCGCCGCCGCCCGACTACCGCACCGACGCCGACGACTTCGCCGCCTGGCTACGCGAACGCGGCCGCATGCCCGACCCGCCCCGCAAGCCCCGCTGGTGGTCCCGCTTCCTGCCCTGACCTGGACTTCTTCGCCGCTCACCCCAGGCGGCCGCGGATCCGGCATAGGCGGTTTAGCCGACATTGGGCCGGAAAATGGTGAGGGAATGGGGGGACTGCGTTGCGTTGACGGCTCTTATCTGACCGTCACGCCGGTGGCATGCAAGGACAGCGTCGGCACGCCGTACGAGGTCACCCTCGAGCTCCATAGGGACGGCACGCCGTACGGGAGTGTCGGGGAGCGCTGCGGCTGGCTGCTCGCGCGCCTGGCGCGCGGTGTGGACGAGGCCCGTGAGGGCCGGGGAGCGGCCAGGCGGTGGGCCGACCCGGACGACAGGTTCCCCGACGACGAGCCGGACAGCGAGCTGTTCTCCTTCCGCTACCGCACGAGAGCGGGCCTGGTGGGCGGCGGCGAGCTGCGCTGCCAGCTCAGGACCATCCCCGTGTGGCAGGCGACCAAGGGGCAGTGGCGGCTGACCAGGCGGGCGTACGTGGAGGCGTGGGGCTCGACGGGGGTGGGCATGCGTGCGGTGCTGACGTCGGCGGAGCTGGCGAGGTTCGTACGGGGCCTCGTGAATGAGGCGGAAGGATGTCTGGAAGGTAGAGATCTGGCGAGGAATCCGATAGGCGGAGCAGGCACGGGCGAATCGCGGTGATAATTGCCTGTTGGGTCAAGCGACCAAAGGCGACCGCTGGGGAGGAACTCCGTGGGCCTGCGCGATCTGGTCTACCGGCTGTATGAACATCGGCTGGAGTCCAAGCTCTCGAAGGACAGCATCCCCCGGCACGTCGGGGTCATCATCGACGGCAATCGCCGCTGGGCGCGCGCTATGGGCATACGTGACGTCTCCACGGGTCACCGCAAGGGCGCCGACAAGATCTCCGAGCTGCTCGGCTGGTGCCGCGAGACCGGCGTCGAGGTCGTCACGGTGTGGATGCTCTCCAACGACAACCTCAACCGGCCGAAGGAGGAGCTGGAGCCGCTGCTGCGCATCATCGAGGACGTGACGCAGGAGCTGGTGGACGAGGGCTGGCGGATCATCCCGGTCGGCGCGCTCGATCTGCTGCCCGATCGAACGGCCAATGTCCTAAAAAATGCAAAGGAAGCGTCATCACACCGTCCGGGCCTGATTGTGAACGTTGCAGTTGGGTATGGAGGAAGACGTGAGATTGCCGATGCGGTGCGCTCACTGCTCCAGGAGCACGCGAGCAAGGGGGCGAGCATCGAGGACCTCGTTGAGGTGCTCGATGTGGAGCACATCGCGGAGCATCTCTACACTCGCGGCCAACCCGACCCGGACCTCCTCATCCGGACCTCGGGCGAGCAGCGTCTGTCCGGCTTCATGCTCTGGCAGAGCGCTCACTCTGAGTTCTACTTCCACGAGGCTTACTGGCCTGACTTCCGCAGGGTCGACTTCCTGCGGGCGCTGCGCGACTACGCTGCGAGACACCGACGTTACGGTTCATGACGCGACATCTGGGCATTCACGACGTAACGTAGGAAATATCCGGCCGCAGGTCGGATATCCGGAGAGGGCCCGCCTTTGCACCAAGAACTGCCGAGGGGGGCCGGGACCCGGCGCCGACGGCAGCTCGCGGTCGGGGAAGCGGGCCCGGTCCGATTCCCGCCTCGTCTGCAGGGTGCCCGCCCCAATGGGCGCCCGGGGGAGAACGTGTGGCAGTGTCCTCGAGCAACCCTACTCACCAGTCGGCGAAGCGCACGTACGTGCTCGACACGTCGGTCCTGCTGGCCGACCCGGCGGCTATGACACGCTTCGCCGAGCACGACGTTGTCCTGCCGATCGTGGTCATCACCGAACTGGAGGGCAAGCGGCACCATCCAGAGCTCGGCTACTTCGCGCGTAAGGCCCTGCGTTACCTTGACGACCTGCGGATCCAGTACGGCAGGCTCGACGAGGCGATGCCTACGGGGGACGGCACGATCAGGGTTGAGCTCAATCACAGCGATCCTTCGATCCTGCCCGTCGGGTTCCGCCTGGGCGACAATGACACCCGCATCCTGACCGTGGCCCGTTCGCTGGCCGCCGAGGGCTGCGACGTCGTGCTGGTCTCCAAGGACCTGCCGCTGCGGGTCAAGGCGGCCTCGATCGGCCTGGCGGCCGAGGAGTACCGGGCCGAGCTCGTCCACGAGTCGGGCTGGACCGGGATGGCCGAGGTCCAGGTGACCACCGAGGACGTCGAGACGCTCTTCGAACAGGGCACCGCCGACCTCGAGGAGGCCAGGGAGCTGCCGACGCACACCGGGCTGCGGCTGTTGTCGGCCAAGGGCTCGGCGCTCGGCCGGGTGCAGCCGGACAAGTCCGTACGGCTGGTGCGCGGCGACCGCGAGGTGTTCGGCCTGCACGGCCGCTCCGCCGAGCAGCGCATCGCGCTCGACCTGCTGATGGACCCGGAGATCGGCATCGTCTCGCTGGGCGGCCGGGCCGGCACCGGCAAGTCGGCGCTGGCGCTCTGCGCGGGCCTGGAGGCGGTCCTGGAGCGCCGCCAGCACCGCAAGGTGGTCGTCTTCCGCCCGCTCTACGCGGTGGGCGGCCAGGAGCTCGGCTACCTGCCGGGCACCGAGGGCGAGAAGATGGGCCCGTGGGCGCAGGCGGTCTACGACACGCTCGGCGCGATCACCTCGCCCGAGGTGATCGAGGAGGTGCTCGACAGGGGCATGCTGGAGGTGCTCCCGCTGACGCATATCCGCGGCCGGTCGCTGCACGACGCGTTCGTGATCGTGGACGAGGCCCAGTCGCTGGAGCGCGGGGTGCTGCTGACGGTGCTGAGCCGGATCGGCGCCAACTCGCGGGTGGTGCTCACCCACGACATCGCCCAGCGTGACAACCTCCGGGTCGGCCGGCACGACGGCGTGGTGGCGGTGGTGGAGAAGCTCAAGGGCCACCCGCTCTTCGCGCACGTCACGCTGACCCGCTCGGAGCGCTCTCCGATCGCCGCGCTGGTGACGGAGATGCTGGAGGACCTCAGCCTCTAACAGCCCCTACACGTTCATTTCAGCTCGCCGCAGGTGTACCGCCCCTCCGACTTAGAGGGGCGGTGCGCGTTCTCGCGGACGATCTTGACCAGCTCGAACGCCGCGTCCTGCTGTGCCGTGCAGACGATCTGCGCCTTGCCGAGCCTGGTCAGCGTGCCGTCGCCCCTGATGTAGACGGTCAGCGTCGAGGTGCGCGGAAGCTGGATCTCGTCCCGCTGCACGGGGTTGAGCGAGTCCTTGATCCCCAGGTACGTGAAGCCGCGCAGCGCGGTGTCCCGGTCGCCGAGCGGCTGTTCGGAGGCCGCGAAGAGCGCGCCGAGCAGGCTCGCGACGGTGTCGTTCTCGACGTCGGCCGGCTCAAGGGCGAGCTTGCCGTCCCTGATCAGGTAGATCGTCTTGGACGGCGGCGGGATGTTGACGGTGGGCACGTTGCCGCGATCCTGGACGTCCGTGGGCGAGATGCCACAGGCCGCCACGGCGATCAGGCAGAGCAGCGTAAGGACGGCTTTCATGAGTGCGGAAGCCAGACGGTGAACAGGGTGCCGGGGTTCTGGGGGCGTACGGAGATCGTGCCGCCGTGGAGGTGGACGTTCGCCCTGGCGATCGCGAGGCCGAGGCCGCTGCCCTGGCTGCGGGCCCGGCCCGCGCCCGCCTTGAAGAAGCGGTCGAAGACGTGCGGCAGCGCCTCGGGCGGGATGCCCTTGCCGTGGTCGCGCACCTTCACCTCCAGGCCGTTCTCCGTGCCCCTGGCGCTCACCACGACCGGCCGCTCACCGTGCTTGAGCGCGTTGCCCACCAGGTTGGCCACGATGACGTCGAACCTCCTCGGATCGAGGTTCACGGTCAAGCCCTGGGAGGCCTTGACCTCCACCTGCTCGCTCCAGCCGCGTACCTCCAGGCAGTCCATGATGGCGTCGGCCACGTTCACCGGCTCGAGGTTGAGCGTGGCCGTGCCCGCGTCGAAGCGGCTGATCTCGATGAGGTGCTCCACCAGCTCGCGCAGGCGCTCGATCTCCCTGAGCACCAGCCGTACGGCCTCCGCCGGCGCCTCCGGCAGCCGGTTGGCCTCCTCGGAGAGCATGTCGGCCACGGCCGTCATCGCGGTCAGGGGCGTGCGCAGCTCGTGCGAGACGTCCGCCACGAACCGGCGCGACATGGCCTCCAGGGCGCGCAGCTCCGACACGCTCAGCTCCAGCGCCGCGGCCGCGTCGTTGAACCTGGCGGTCAGCTCGGCCAGCTCGTCCTGACCGTGGACGGGCAGGCGGGTGTCCAGCCTGCCCTGGCCGAGCGCCTGCGCGGCCGCGCTGAGCCGCCTGACCGGCAGCAGCACCTGCCTGGCCGACAGCAGCGCCACCACCAGGGCGATCAGCACGATGGCCGCGCCGCCCTGGACGAGCGTGGTCCTGAGCGTGTCGAGCTGGCTCTCGTCGTCGTGCATCGGGAAGAAGACGAACGCGCGCAGCCCCGTGGCCTCGGGCACGCTGTCGGTGTCACGGTAGACCTCGGCGCCGACGATGAGCCAGAGCTGGTCATCGATGATCTTGCGCTGGGTGACGACGCTCTGCTTGGCCCGGCCGTACAGCTCGTTGGGCACGTCGCTCATGGTCATGGGCCCCTCGGCGGAGACCATGTTGCCGTACTCGATCAGCACGCTTCTGCCCGGCCCGCTCAGCGCGGCGGTCACGCGGTCCAGATCCTTGGTCGTCGGCGCGGCCTCGCCCGGCCTGAGCTTGCCGACGGGGAAGGTGATGCTGCTCAGCTCCCTGGTGACCAGGTCGAGCGAGGTGCTCTCGGCCCGGGTCACGAGCGCGGTCTTGGCGAGCTCGAAGCCGATGGTGGCGACCAGCGTCGACGCTGTGACGGCGACGAGCGTGAACGTGATGACGAGGCGGGCGCGCAGCCCGGTGGGCAGCGGGATCACGGAGGGCTGAAACGGTAGCCGAACCCGCGCACCGTGTGGATGAACACGGGCTCGGCCGGCTTCGGCTCGATCTTCGCACGGATCCGCTGCACGCAGGCGTCCACCAGCCGCGAGTCGGCGATGTGCGTGTGGTCCCACACCTCGCGCAGCAGGTAGCGGCGGTTGAGCACCTGGCCGGGGTGGCGTACGAGCTCGAGCAGCAGCCGCAGCTCGGTCGGCGTCAGATGGATCTCCTTGTTGGCCAGCGTGACCTTGAGCGCGCCCCGGTCGATCACGAGGTCGCCGAAGGTGATGCGATCGGAGGCGGCGGACTCGGCCCTGCGCAGGATGGCGCGGATGCGCGCGTCCAGAACCCTGGGCTCGACCGGCTTGACCACGTAGTCGTCCGCGCCGGCCTCCAGCCCGACCACCACGTCCAGGTCGTCACCGCGGGCCGTGAGCAGGATGACGGGCAGCTGGTCGAGCTTGCGTACGCGGCGGCACACCTCGATCCCGTCGATGCCCGGGAGCATCACGTCGAGGATCGCGATCTCCGGGCGCCGGGCCCTGATGTGGTCGAGCGCCTCCTCGCCGGTGGCATAGGACGTGACGGAGTGCCCCTGCCGGGTCAGCGCGAGCTCGAGAGCGGTGCGGACGGAGGGGTCGTCTTCAACAAGGAGGATGCCGGCCACGCGCACATTATTATTCCATGTCCCGAATGCCCGAACTAAGTCACCAAACTGTGACATGTCGTGGATGGGATCCCGAAGTAAGGGCGACACCCTGGAACTGGCTTCCCTTCGGTCACGGGTGCCCGAAGGGGAGCCTGTGGCTCATGTGACCAAAATCACACCGATCGGAAACGCCGTGCTTACCAGCCGGTTAATCAATGTAGAGCCAAGCGATTACCGCGTTTCGGTTGCGGACCACCCCCCGGGACACGGCAAGCTCATGGTTCGTGAGTCCCGGTCCGCAGTTGAGTGAGCGCCCTCCGAAGGAAGACCTGCCTTCGGCGCGCCGGCCTGCGCGTTTCACCCCGAAGCGGGTCGTCATCATCGCCGCCTCCCTGGTGGTCGTCGTGGGCGGAGGCGGCTTCGTCGCCTACCGTGCGATGGAGAACGCCAAGAGGCCGCCCGTGGATCCCTTCACGGCGGAGCAGCTGGGCGCGATCGCCAGCGGCAACCTCTACGTGCCCGACCCCAAGAGCGACGCGCTCAAGAACGCCGCCGAGCAGGCAGCCAAGGCGGACAAGCTGAAGCAGGGCCGGTCCGGCACGGGCAAGAACGACATCGACTGGGTCGTGCCCAAGAAGGCGCCGGGCGGCGACGGGTTCCCCTCCATGAACTTCCCGCCGGGCAGCGATCCCTCGCCGGGCAGCAACAAGGCCACCGCCAAGGCCATGCTCGCCTCCATGGGCTGGAGCGACCAGTGGGGCTGCCTGGAGCGGCTCTGGACCAAGGAGAGCGGCTGGAACGAGCGGGCGATGAACCGCTACTCCGGCGCGTACGGCATCCCGCAGTCCCTGCCGGGCAGCAAGATGGCCAGCGCGGGCGCCGACTGGCAGACCAATGCCGCGACCCAGATCAAGTGGGGCCTCGGCTATATCAAGGGCCGTTACGGCACGCCCTGCGCCGCCTGGGGCCATTCACAGTCGGTGGGTTGGTATTAGAGGGTCAACTTTCCTTCTCTAATCGGCAAGCCACCGCGCCGGAAGGGGTATATCCGCGCACGCTGGCCGCATGGGTGTGAAGGTCAGCGTGATCGTCAATGTCCACAATCCGGGTGTCACCGCCAACGCGTGCATCCGTTCGGCCGTGGAGCAGACCATGCCGGCGGCCGAATACCAAGTGATCTTCGTGGACGACGGCTCCACCGACGGGATTGGGGAGCGCCTCGACACCATCGCCGCCGCCCGCCAGAACGTCCGCGTGCTGCACCTGCCGCACACCGGCTCGCCCACGCGCGGCCGCAACGTGGCCCTGGCGGCCGCCGCCGGCGAGTACGTGTACTTCCTCGACCAGGGTGACCGGCTGGAGAAGGACGCGATCGCCCGCATGTACGAGCGCGCCGTGGAGACCGACGCCGACATCCTGATCGGCCGCCTGATCCGGGACTTCGGGCCGCCGATGACCGCCTTCGAGCGCGGCACGGCCAGCGCCGACATCCTGCGCGACCGGCTGCTCAGCCTGCTCGTGCCGCAGCAGCTCTACCGCCGCGCCTTCCTGGAGGAGCACGACCTGGGCTTCGGCGTGCCCGGCGGCCGGATGGCCGAGCAGGCGTTCGTGATGCGGGCCTACCTGCGCGCCAAGGTCATCGCCGTGCTGTCCGAGCACGTCTGCTGCCACCTCGGCGACCGGCGCGGGGACGAGGAGGAGCCGCGGACGATGGTCAAGGAGCTGATCGGGCTTCTCGACGACATCGACACCTACGTCGGCGAGGGCCGCCAGCGCGACCGCATGTACGCCCACTGGTTCCGCTACGCCGTCCTGCGCCCGCTGCTGACCGCCAGGTTCGCCGACTCCTCCGTCGATCGCGGCCTGCACTTCCGGGTGGCGCAGGAGCTCGTGATGGAACGGTTCCCCGCCCGGCTCGACCGCTACCTCCCGGTTCAGCTCCGCGTGGTGGCCGCGTACGTCCGCATGGGCCGCCTGGACCAGGTCGTGCTCCTGTCGAACTCCTCCAGGCGCGCCGGTCTCCGCGCCGACCTGACCGAAGTGCGCTGGGACGCCCACGTGCTGGTGCTCGGGCTGACTGTGGAGGTCCTGGCGGGCGACGGCACGCCCGACCGGTACCGTACGCAGGGCGAGCGCGTGCACTGGATCCCGCCGCGCGCCCTGGAGACCGGCTCGCTCGACGACAGCGTCACCGACGTCACCGAGGCGGTCGAGCGGGCACGCGTCGACCTCTACGTGCGCCACTCAGAGACGGGCGCGATCCACTTCCTGCCGATGACCCAGCACGTGGAGAGCGTCCCCGACGGCCGCAACAAGATCAGGGTGCAGATCAGGGGCGAGGCCAGGCTCGACGTGACCAAAGCCGCCCACGGGCAGCCGCTCAAGCCCGGCCAGTGGGAGGTGCACGTACGCATGTTCGGGGGCGCGAACCAGGCCAGGAGCCGGGTCGGGCGCTCCGACGGCCCGCTCAACTGCCTGGGCGTGCTGGCCCAGCGCCCCAGGGTGCGGCTGGTGGTGCCGTGCTGGACCGACCACGGCGAGCTCGGCCTGGCCGTCGAGCCGCGCTCGTTCTCCGAGTCGATCGCCCTGGTGTCGCCGGGAGTGGAGATCAAGAAGCTCGACGGGCACGTGTACGTCGTGCTGCCGGTCCCGTACGTGCCGCCGAGCGGCGGCCCGCCCATGGAGCTGGTGCTGCGCAGCACCGGGCGGAGCGGCCGCGAGGTGTGCGCCCCGGCGCTGGTCGAGGCGGGGGTGCCGGGCAAGTTCGCGGGGCAGCTCGTCGCCAAGGTGCCGGTCAAGTGGATGATGCCGACCCCTGACCAGCTCGGCCCCGGGCGGTGGCTGTCGTCGCTGCGCGCGTCGGAGGAGGAGATCGGGCTGAGGTTCGCGCTGGAGATCCGCAGGGGGCGGATCCAGGTCCGGCCCGCCGCCGCCGACCAGCGCCGGCGCTCGCCCATGGGCCGCGACACCATGCTGCACAGGATCGGCAGGCGGCTGCCCGGCGCGCGGCACCTGGTACGCCTGGCGCGCGCGGGCAAGCACCGCTATCTCAAGGACTGATCCAGCCCTCCAGCTCCTCGAAGGCGTTCCTGAAGACCGGCAGCATGGGCTTCAGCCGGTCCGGATAGACGTCGACCAGGCTGTCGAGGTGGTTGCCGCCCTCGACGCGGTGGTAGCGGAACGGCCGGTGCGGGCCGACCATCTTCGCGTACACGTCGGAGTCGCGGGAGATCGGCAGCAGCGTGTCGAGGGTCCCGTGGATGGTGATCAGCGGCTTGGTGATCCGGCCGGTCAGCGCGATCTTCGACACCGCCTGATACGGCCTGCGCTCGTCATAGTCGTAGTCGGCCGCCGCGCCCTGGTAGGACGGGTCCAGCTCCTTCTGGTAGAGCTGCTGGGTGAGCTCCCAGTAGTACTGCCGGTGGAACGGCCACAGGAACTCCGAGCCCGCCGCGAACCCGGCCGCCCGCACCCCGGCCTCGTCCGGGTACGCCTTCAGCGCGGGCGGCAGGAAGGTCAGCAGGTTGTCGCCCTTGACCCGCCAGAGCGTGCCCTCCCAGTCGACGCCGCCGTCGTAGAGCCAGCCGCGGTTCTCCAGCTGCCATCTGACCAGGTAGCCGCCGTTGGAGATGCCCGCCGCGAACGTGCGCTGCGGCCGCTTGCCGTACCGCTGCCTGACGACCGCCTTGGCGGCCACGGTGAGCTGCGTGACGCGGTCGTTCCACTCGGCGATGGCGTCGCCAGGGCGGCGGCCGTCCTCGTAGAAGTTGACGCCGACGTTGCCCTTGTCGGTGGAGGCGAACGCGTACCCCTTGGCCAGGACCCAGTCGGAGATCGTGTAGTCGTTGGCGTACTGCTCCCTGTTGCCCGGGGTGCCGCTGACGACGAGGCCGCCGTTCCACTTGTCGGGGAGCCTGATCACGAACTGCGCGTCGTGGTTCCAGCCGTGTGTGGCGTTGGTGGTGGAGGTGTCGGGGAAGTAGCCGTCGATCTGGATGCCGGGCACGCCCGTCGGGTTGACGGTGGCGGCCGAGTGCAGGCCCGCCCAGTCGGCCGGGTCGGTGTGGCCGCTCTTCACCGTGCCCGCGGTGGTCAGGTCGTCCAGCGTGGCCACCACGGCCTGCTCCGCGCCCGGGACCGTGAGCTGCGGGACCGCCGTGAGCAGGCCGGCCACCAGGCTCAGCGCGACGAACATCATGCCTCCCCGAGGTGAGCGGCCAGCAGGCGACCGAATTCGTCCGGATGCTCCAGGTGCGGGCTGTGGCCGCAGTCGTCGAGCACGACCTCGCGGTACGGCCCGTAACGCTCGAGCACGGCCCTCGTCTGGGCCACCATGGGCTGGGCGGGCGTGCCGGGGGAGCCGGGCACCACGCCGAGCGCGCCCAGGTGGGCCAGGTCGAACAGCGACGTGTCCGAGACGATCACGTCGTCGGCGCCCCTGACCCACAGGACGGGCGGCTTGGGATCGATCTCGTGGAGGTCGTCCAGCCGGAAGTTGGTGGGGGCGATGGCGTTGAGCAGGCCGGTCTTGCCGGGGGCCACGCCCGGCCACTCGGAGGAGGTCACGGCGTCGCCGGGGTAGTTGGCCTCGCCCACGTGGGTGGTGAGCATCGAGCGTACGTAGAAGTCCTCGTCGGCGACCTCGGGGTGCTTGACGTACGCGGAGCGGAAGACGCTGCGGGGTGACGTGGGAGATTCGTCCGACATGTCGCCCGCCTTGAGCCGGGCCACGAAGTCGGGGTTGGCGGCCCCGGCTCCCGCCCCCGTGCCGTCGGGGTGCGTGAGGCGGCCGTCCGGGCCCTCCGTGCCGCCGAAGCCGTACGGGCTGATCGGGTTGACCAGGGTCACGCTCCTGACGGCGGCCGGCCGGTCGCGCAGGACCTGCAGGACGATGCCGCCGCCCAGGCTCCAGCCGACCAGGTGCACCCCGTCCAGGTCGAGCGCCTCGACCAGCTCGAGCACGTCGTCGGAGTAGTCGCGCAGGCCCCTCGTGGCGTCCACGGGCGCGGGGTCGCTCTCGCCGAACCCGCGCAGGTCCACCGCGAGCGGGCGGTAGCCGTCGGGCAGCGCCGCCATGCTGTCGCGCCAGAAGGCGGAGGAGGAGACGTTGCCGTGCACGAACAGCACGGGCTCGCCGGTGTCCCTGCCCTCGACGGTCAGGACGTTCTGGGTGAGCCTCGGCGTACGGACCTTCATTTCGCGTGGACCCTTTCGGCCAGGTCGCGGCCCTGGGTCTCGCGCGCGGCGTAGACGGCGACCAGGGTGAGCACGGCCGCCACACCGAGGTAGGCGGAGATGGGCACGCTGGTGGAGTAGCTCTTCAGCAGCGCGACCGCGATGATCGGGGCGAGCGCGCCGGCCACGATCGCCGAGAGCTGGGCGCCGATGGAGACGCCGGTGTAACGCATCCTCGTGCCGAAGAGCTCGGAGAAGAAGGCCGCCTGCGGGCCGTACATCATGCCGTGGAAGAGCAGGCCGACGGTGACGGCGAGGGTGATCACGAAGAAGTTGCCCGTGTCCACGAGCGGGAAGAACGCGAAGATCCACACGCCGATGCCGGCGGCGCCCGCCAGGTAGATCGGGCGGCGGCCGACCCGGTCGGAGAGCGCGCCCCACATCGGGATCGTGACGAAGTGGATGGCCGAGGCGACCAGCACCGCGCTCAGCACGGTGGAGTTGTCGATCTTGGCTGACTTCGCGTACGTGATGACGAAGACCGTGAGGAGGTAGAACGAGATGTTCTCCGCGAGACGCGCGCCGATCGCGGTGAGCACGTCCTTGCGGTGATACCGCCACACCCCCTTGATGGGCGGCGCCTTCTCCGGCGGCGCCTGCTGGAACACCGGCGACTCGCTGATCGTCAGCCGGATCCAGAGCCCGATCAGCACCAGCACGCCCGACAGCAGGAACGGCACCCGCCAGCCCCAGGCCAGGAACGCCTCGTCCGACTGCCAGGCGGCCAGGGCCGCCAGGACGCCGGTGGCCAGCAGGTTGCCGCCGGGAGCGCCGGCCTGCGGCCACGAGGCCCAGAAGCCGCGGCGGTCCGTCTCCCCGTGCTCGGAGACGATCAGCACCGCGCCGCCCCACTCGCCGCCGAGCGCGAAGCCCTGCACGAGCCGGAGCGCGGTCAGCAGCAGCGCCGCGGACGGGCCCAGCGTCTCGTACGTCGGCAGGCAGCCGATCAGGAACGTCGCGGCGCCCATCGTCAGCAGGCTGACGACCAGCAGCGTCTTGCGGCCGAGCCGGTCGCCGAAGTGGCCGAAGACCAGGCCGCCGAGCGGGCGGGCGACGAACCCGACGGCGTAGGTGAGGAACGCCAGCAGCGTGCCGGTCAGGGGGTCGGACTCGGGGAAGAAGAGCTTGTTGAAGACGAGGGCGGCTGCCGAGCCGTACAGGAAGAAGTCGTACCACTCGATGGTGGTGCCGATCAGGCTCGCGGCGACGATCTTCTTGATGGAAGTGGCCATGCCGGTCACGGTAGGGAGTGACCGGCATCACTCATATGGGGCCGGAGCCCACAGTCTATGGGGTGGATGTGTGGCCGAGCCGGTGCAGGCGGAGGGCGAGCTGGATCTCGAGCGCGCGCTCCGGCTCCAGCCAGCCGTCGCCGAGCAGCTTGCCGATCCGGTCGAGCCGCTGCGTGACGGTGTTGACGTGGATGTGCATGGCCTCGGCCGTACGGGAGGGCGAGCCGCCGGAGCCGAAGTAGGCGGCCATCGTGTCGGTGAGCGCGGTGCCCCTGCGGGCGTCGTAGTCGATCACGGCGCCGATCACCCTGCTGACGAAGCCGAGCACGTCGCGGCCGTCGCCGACGAGCAGCCCCACGAACCCCAGCTCGGCCGCGCTCGCGCCGTCACCGGCCCGCCCGAGCGCGATCAGCGCCTCCGCGCACCTGCGGGCCTCCTGGTACGCCCCGGCGACGTCACCAGCGACGTCACCAGCGGCGTCACCAGCGGCGTCACCGGCGGCGTCACCGTCGAGGGTGGCCTTGGACGCGCCCGCCGTGGCCGGGCTGTGCAGGGACGCGCTCAGCTCGGTGGCCACGTTCTGGGCGACGCGGCCCGCGTTCTCGCCGGGCAGCAGCAGCACGACCTCGTCACCCCGACCCGCCGCCAGCCCGTGCCTCAGCGCGGCCTGCGACGAGGCCCAGAACGCGGCCCGCTCCCGCTGACCGCCGTGCTTGGCGACCACCACGACATGCGGCGCGTGCAGGTCCACGCCGAGCCTCCGCGCCCGGTCGGCCAGCCCGGGGGAGTCGGGCCGGGAGATCAGGTCGTCGAGCAGCTCGCCCCTGACCCGGCCCTCGGCCTCCGCCACGCTCCTGCGGAACAGCAGGAGCAGCGCGCACACCAGCGCCGCCCGCTCCAGGATGCGCTCGTCGGCGTCGTCGCTGCGCAGGATCAGCGTGCACAGCGGCTCGCCGCCGACGTCCACGGACGCGATCAGCAGGTCGCCCCTTCGCACGGTACGCCCCAGCGCCCTGGACGCCTGCGCCGCCTCGAACACGCCCGCGTCGAGCTCGCCCACGTCACCGGTGAGCGGGCGGCCCAGGTCGTCCAGCACGGCCAGCGAGCCGCCGAGCACGTCGGTCACCACGGCCGCCACGTCCTCGATCCCGCCGCCGCGCAGCACCAGCGAGGTCATCCGGTCGTGGGCCAGCGCGCCCCGCTCCACGGCCTCCCCGTGCTCCCTGGCGACCCTGTGGGCCTGGGAGAGCTCCTCCAGCGCGTTCCTGGTCTCCTGCAGCAGCCTGGCATTGTCGATCGCGACGGCGGCGTGCGCGGCCAGGCTGGCCAGCAGCGACACCTCCTCCTGGTGGAACGGCCGCGCGCTGCGGTTGGCCGCCATCAGCACGCCGATCACCCGCTGGCCCAGCCGCAGCGGCACGCCCAGGATGGCGACCAGGCCCTCCTCCGTGACGGCCTCGTCGATGTGCTCCTTGTGCCGGAAGCGGGAGTCGGCGAAGTAGTCGGCCGTCGAGTACGGCGTGGCCGTCTGCGCCACCAGCCCGCCCAGCCCCGCCCCCATGGCCAGCCGCAGCGCGCGGAACTTGGCCGAGATCGAGCCGTCGGTGACCCGCATGTACGTGTCGCCCTGCTCGGGGTCGTGCAGCGTCATGTAGGCGACGTCGGTGGCCAGGAGCTGCCTGGCCCGGTGCACGATGGCCTCCAGCACGGCGTCGAGGTCGCGCAGCGCGGCCAGGTCGCCGGCCGTGTCGTACAGCGCCGACAGCTCGGCCTCGCGCCTGGCACGCCTTTTGAGCAGCTCGCGCACCTTGAGCGCCTCGACCTTGGCCTGCTCCAGCTCCTCGATCATCGCCGGGTCCGCCCCGGCCGCCCGGGCCGCGATGATCGGCCCCTCGAACTCGACGGCGGAGGCCTCCCTGGCCAGCAGTTCCAGATAGCGCCTGCTCACTAGCGCGCCGTCCAACCGCCGTCCACTGGCAGCGACACGCCGGTGATGAACGACCCCGCCGGGCCGCACAGATAGTTGACCAACTCGGCCACCTCCTCCGGCTCGATCAGCCGCTTGATGGCGGCGGGCTGCAGCATGATGCCCCCCACGACCTCGTCCGGCTCGATGCCGTGCACTTTAGCCTGGTCGGCGATCTGCGCCTCGACCAGCCCCGTCCGCACGTATGCGGGGCAGACGCAGGTCGAGGTCACCCCGTGTGGCGCCCCTTCGAGCGCCACGACCTTGGAGAACCCCTCCAGGGCGTGCTTGGCCGTCGTGTAGGCCGACTTGTACGGCGAGGCCCGCAGCCCGTGCACCGACGAGATGTTCACGAACCGGCCCCAGCCCTTGGCGTACATGCCGGGCAGCACCTTCCGCGCGATCAGGAACGGCGCCTCGACCATCACCTTGAGCATCGTCGAGAAGACCTCGGGCGGGAACTCCTCGACCGGCGCGACGTGCTGGAACCCCGCGTTGTTCACCACGATGTCCACCGGCTCGTCCGGCAGCGACGCCACGAAGCCGGGATCGCTCAGATCGGCGACCACGGCCGCGCCGCCGATCTCGGCGGCCACCTTCTCGGCGGGCTCGGCCCGCATGTCGACGACCAGAACTCTGGCCCCCTCGGCGGCCAGGCGCCGGGCGCAGGCCGCCCCGATGCCGCCTCCCGCCCCCGTCACAAGCGCGGTCCGCCCCGTCAGCTCCTTCGCCATACCCCGAACCCTAGGCGGTCGCCGCGCTTCGACGCATGGGTGCGGACGACATAGCTGAGCGCCGATCTATGTGGATCTACGGAATCTGCTATGTTGAGCGCGTGATCGCGTATTCGTCCCAGTGGTGGCCCGCCTCCTAGGCGGACCTCCCGGCGTATACGCACAACGGCCGCCTCGACGAGGCGGCCGTCGGCATTTCTGCCAGGCGCCCCCGTCGAGCACTGACGAAAGGGGCGCACCCCATGACGACCTGGCCCGCACTGCTCACCATGCTGCTCGAGGGCGTCTCCCTCACCTCACGCCAGGCCCGCTGGGCCATGGAGCAGATCATCTCGGGGGCGGCGACGGACGCCCAGATCGCCGCCTTCGCGGTCGCGCTGCGGGCCAAGGGCGAGAGCGTGGCCGAGGTGTCCGGGCTGGCCGACGGCATGCTGTCCAGGTCGGCCGCCATCAGGGTCTCCGGCGACCCCGTCGACCTCGTCGGCACCGGCGGCGACCGCGCCAACACGGTGAACATCTCCACGATGGCCGCCGTCGTCGCCGCCGCCGCGGGCGTCAAGGTGGTCAAGCACGGCGGCAGGGCCGCCTCCTCCATGGCGGGCGCGGCGGACGTGCTGGAGGAGCTGGGCGTGGTCGTCGACCTGCCGCCGGCCGCCGTGGTGCGGGTCGCGGACGAGGTCGGCATCACGTTCTGCTTCGCGCCCGCGTTCAACCCCGGGCTGAGACGCACCTCGGGGCCGCGCCGCGAGCTGGGCGTCCCCACGGTCTTCAACTTCCTGGGCCCGCTCACCAACCCCGCGCTGCCGCCGGCCCAGGCGGTCGGCGTCTTCCATCCCGGGATGGCGCCGGTCATCGCGGGCGTGCTGGCCGAGCGCGGCTGCTCCTCGCTCGTCTTCAGGGGCGACGACGGGCTCGACGAGCTCACCACCTCGGGCCCCTCCACGGTCTGGGTGGTACGCCGCGGCACCGTGACGCGTACCGCCTTCGACCCGGCCGACCTGTCGATCCCGCGGGCGCGCCCCGAGGACCTGCGCGGCGGCGACGCCCGGCACAACGCCGCCGTGGCGCGGGCGGTGCTCGCCGGGGAGCGGGGGCCGGTGCGCGACGTCGTGCTGCTCAACGCGGCCGCCGCCGTGGTGGCCGGCGAGGGCACGCCGCCCGCGCCCGAGCTCACGGCCGCCCTGGACGCCGCCTACAAGCGGGCCGCGGACGCGGTCGACTCCGGCGCCGCAATGGCCCTGCTCACCCGCTGGGCCGAGGCCACCCGGGCACCGGCGTCAGGGTCTCGTCATTGACAGCACGTCGAGCGCGGCGTCCAGCTGCTCCTCGGTCAGGGTGCCGTTGGCCACGTGGCCGCGCTCGATGACGACCTCGCGGATGGTCCTGCGCTCGGCCAGGGCCTGCTTGGCGATCTTCGCCGCCTCCTCGTAGCCGACGTACTTGTTCAGCGGGGTGACGATCGACGGGGACGACTCGGCGTACTCGCGCAGGCGCTCGACGTTCGCCGTGATGCCGGAGACGCAGCGGTCGGCGAGCAGCCGCGACACGTTCGCCAGCAGCCTGATCGACTCCAGGATGTTGCGCGCGATGACCGGGAGCTGCACGTTCAGCTCGAAGTTGCCGGACGCGCCGGCGAACGTGATCGCCGCGTCGTTCCCGATGACCTGGGCCGCGACCATGGCCGTGGCCTCCGGAATCACCGGGTTGACCTTGCCGGGCATGATGGACGAGCCGGGCTGCAGATCCGGCAGGTTGATCTCGGCCAGCCCGGCCCTCGGGCCCGAGCCCATCCAGCGGAGGTCGTTGGCGATCTTGGTGAGCGAGACGGCCACCACCTTGAGCTGGCCCGACAGCTCGACGATCGAGTCGCGCGCGCCCTGCGCCTCGAAGTGGTCGCCGGCCTCGACGAACGGGATGCCGGTCGCCTCGCGGAGCTTCGCGATGGCCTCCTGGGCGAAGCCGGACGGGGTGTTGATGCCGGTGCCCACGGCGGTGCCGCCCAGCGGCAGCTCGAGGACGTGCTCGAGGGCCGCGGAGACCCGTACGACGCCCCGCTCGATCTGGGTGGCGTAGCCGCCGAACTCCTGGCCGAGCGTCACCGGGGTCGCGTCCATCAGATGGGTGCGCCCCGACTTCACCACCCCGTCGAACTCGATCGCCTTCTCCCGCAGCGCCGCCGCCAGGTGCTGGAGCGAGGGCAGCAGATGGAACGTCACCTCGGTCGCCGCCGCCACGTGGATCGACGTAGGGAAGACATCGTTGGACGACTGGGAGGCGTTCACGTGGTCGTTCGGGTGCACGGGACGGCCGAGGCGCTCCTCCGCCAGCGTCGCGATCACCTCGTTGGCGTTCATGTTGGACGAGGTGCCGGAGCCGGTCTGGAAGACGTCGATCGGGAAGTGGGCGTCGTGCTCGTTCTCGGCGACGTCGGCGGCGGCCTGGGCGACGGCCTCGGCCATGTCCTTGTCGATCACGCCCAGCTCGCCGTTGACCTCGGCGGCCACCGCTTTGATCAGGCCGAGCGCGGCGATGTGGGACGGCTCAAGAGGGCGCCCCGAGATCGGGAAGTTCTCCACTGCCCGCTGGGTCTGCGCGCGCCACTTAGCGCCTGCGGGCACGCGTACCTCGCCCATCGAGTCATGTTCGATTCTGAACTCGCTCATGACTTCCAGTCTGGCCCACGGCCGCGCGCTCCCCGAGGAGCGGGTGGCCGGCTCGCGAACTCAGGCGGAGAACAGGGCCACGATGAGGACGGCGATCACCACGGCCGCGACGGCGGCCACGGTCATGAGCACCAGCATGCCGTTGCGGCGGCCGGTGGTCTGCTGCTCCGGGGCTCCCGAGATGGCGAACAGGTCCGTGCCCAGGCCCTTGCTCTGATGCGGGACCTGCGGGGGGACCTGCGGCCGGCCCTGCTGCTGTGGCATGACGGGCTGCTGGGGGGCGGGCTGGGGCTGGCCTGCCGGCTGCGTGGGCAGCGGATACACCTGCTGGCCGGGCGGCGGCGGGAGCTGGATGCGCTGGGTGGCGACGGCGCCCTCGTCGGTGGGCTGC
Organism: Nonomuraea sp. NPDC050786; assembly: GCF_040654115.1. Classification (NCBI taxonomy): domain Bacteria; kingdom Bacillati; phylum Actinomycetota; class Actinomycetes; order Streptosporangiales; family Streptosporangiaceae; genus Nonomuraea; species Nonomuraea sp. NPDC050786. The sequence continues at coordinate 181,648 of NZ_JBFAHJ010000004.1, read as the reverse complement.
TGCGGGGGCTGGGGCCGCTCGACAGCCGGAGGGAGCGGTCCTTTGGGCCGGGCGATGCTGATCGTCCGCTCGGGGTCGTACGGCGCCTCAGGGGACGCGGCGCCCTGGACGCCGGCCTGCGGCGCGCCGCCGGACCCCGGCAGCGGGCGGCCGGGCGGGGTGAGCCGCGGGGCGGTGGGCGCATCGGGGCCGCTCGGCCCCTGCGGCCCTGACGCGGCCGCCGGAACCGGTCGCTGTCCCGGCCCACCGGGCCCTTGAGCGCCAGGCCCACCCGATGCGGGTCCCACGGGCATCGGGTTGCCGCGCCCTCCCGGCGCGGGGCGGCCGGGAGCGCCCACAGGCGGTCCACCGGGGCCCTGCGCCCCCGGGCCGTGGCCCGGAGCGCTCACCTGTGGTCCACCGGGGCCCTGTGCCCCCGGGCCGTGGCTCCAGGGTTGGCCTGCGGGAGGCTGGGGAGCGGCGGAGCTCTTGGGGGCGGCGAACGAATCGGGCATAGGTCCCTCCTGCGCCATAAGAGTCTCGGCCGTGAGCACCGGCATCTCGCTCGTGGGGGTCTCGGCGAGCATGCGCAGCAGCATCTCCGCCTTGGCAGCGCCGAGCCGCTGCCGGTAGTCCTTGTTCAGCAGGCCGTTCAGAATGGGACGCAGCTGCCCCGCCTGCGTCGGCGGGTCGGCGCTCTCGGTGAGCAGCGCCGCCAGCGTCTCCGCGATCGTGGCCCGCTCGTACGCAGGCCGCCCCTCGACGGCGAAGTACAGCGTGGCCCCGAGCGACCAGACGTCGGACTCGGGGCCGGTGTACTCGCCTCTGGCACGTTCCGGTGCCGTGTAGCCGGGTGAGCCGATCACCATGCCGGTCTTGGTGAGCCGCGAGTCGCCCTCGGCCTTGGCGATGCCGAAGTCGGTCAGCACCACGCGCCCGTGCTCGGTGATGAGCACGTTGCCCGGCTTGACGTCGCGGTGGGTGATGCCCTGGGCGTGCGCGGCGCGCAGCGCCCCGAGCAGGTCCACGCCGATCTCCGCCACCAGGCGCGGCGGCAGCGGCCCCTCCTCCTCGATCACCTGCTCCAGCGAGCGGGCATGGATGAGCTCCATGATGATCCACGGGCTGTCGTCCTGGATCAGCACGTCGTGGATGGCGGCGACGGAGGGGTGGTTGATGCGTGAGGCGACGCGCCCCTCACGGACCATGCGTTCGCGCAGCTCGGCCCGCTGTTCCTCGGTGAGACCGGGGTCCTGGCGGATCTCCTTGACCGCCACCTCGCGCCCGAGCGCGCGGTCTCGGGCGCGCCACACCGTGCCCATGGTGCCCCGGCCGAGCGGGGCTATGAGCTCGTAGCGCTCCGCGAGCAGGCGTGTCTGCTGTTCCGGCATGAGAAGAAGATATCGATTCTCGCTTGGGAAGTGCTTTAACCTCGCTTGCGAAGTTCTCTTGGCCAGAACCGTCGAGGGAGACACAACTTTATCACCGCCGCTTTGAAACGGGCATAAGCGGACGGTGTCGGCCGCGCTTCAACGCGTTTCCTGTGCACGCCTTCACCGGATTTACGTTCTTGGCGCGGCGGCGGGACAGAAGACAGCGCTGTCGTGGTGACGTCCGCCCTGTGCAGCCCGCGGTGCGTGGGCCTGCGCGCGAAAGACGGCGGCGTGATGGTCGTGGTGCCCATGCGTACGGACTTGCGCGGCGGCAGGGGCTCCTCGGCCGAGCCTCCCGCGGCCACCCTGGCCAGCATGAGCGAGGCCCGCACGGAGTCGAGCCTGGTCTGGGGGTCGATCCTGAGCAGCGCGTCGAGCACGGGAGCCAGCGGCCCCGCCTTGGTCATCGGGATCGGCTCGCCACTGGTCAGCGCCGCCAGCGCGGCGGCGGCCGTACGGCGGCCGTGCAGGCCCCTGCCCTCGACGGCGGTGTAGAGGGTCGCGCCGAGCGACCACAGGTCCCCCGCGGGGCTGGCCTTCGAGCCGAGCAGCCGCTCTGGAGCGATGTAGCCCGCGGACCCCAGGACGATGCCCACCTGGGTGATGGAAACGTCACCTTCGAGTGCGGCCAGCCCGAAGTCGGTGAGCACCGCGCGGTCCTCGGTCACCAGCACATTGCTCGGCTTGACGTCGCGGTGCAGGATGCCCTTGGCGTGGACGGCACGCAGCGCCCCGAGGATCTGCCGGCCGATCTCGGCGGCCCGGCGCGGATGGAGCGGTCCCTCCTCCTGGATGAGCTGCTCCAGGGACTTGGCATGGAGCAGCTCCATCACGATCCACGGCCGGTCGTCCTCGGTGACCACGTCGAAGACGGTGATGACCGACGGGTGCGCGACCATCGCGGTCGCCCTGCCCTCGCGCTCGGTGCGCGCGCAGAGCTCGGCGCGCAGCTCCTCGTCGAGCACGGTCGGCAGCCGCACCTCCTTGACCGCCACGTCGCGGTCGAGCAGCTCGTCACGCGCCCGCCAAACGGTGCCCATGCCGCCGCGTCCGACCGGTTCCAGAAGCCGGTAGCGCGCGGCGAGTAGGTAACCAGAGGGCGCACGCATGCCTGGCAGCTTACCTATTTGTGTAAACCGACCAGTAGAGGCGCGGCCGATAAATTGTTGCGAACTTAAGTCAACCCGCCTGACTCGTCACGTCAGCAAACCTCTCGGCCGCATCCGTCCCGTTCACGAAGGCACAAAGTTTCTCGGCTCTTGGAGATAGTACGCGTACTCCCCAGAGGGTCCGCCGCAGCCCGAAGCCGGCGGCGGCGACCGCCCCGGATGTGTGTCGTGCGGCACACCCGCGTCGCGGATAAATGTGCATGATGCCTGGTAGGGGCCTTTCAAGGGGTACGGCAGGCCAGGCTTGTCAGGAAGTTCAGGGATGCTGTCAGCCACTTGTAAGGGTGCCGAAAGGGGGGCGGGGCATGGTACAGCCAAGAGAGAGGGCGTTCTTCCAAAGGTCCGCAAACTGTCGGACACGATGGTCAGACTGAGGGTGTACGCCGAGGTTCCACTACTGACGACCGGCTATTGAGGGACGTGATGAAGATGCGCCAGACCCAGGTTCGCCCCCGGCCCAAGAAGCCGACAGGAGCCACGCTGGACCTTCGCACGCCATCGGGGCGCCCGTTGCCCTTTTGAATGCCACGAATCCGGAGCGCAATCTGAGAGGTGCGCGATGTGCTGTCACTACCCCGTTTGCCCCAGTGCCGACTCGCCCGACCGTGAGGCGTCACACGTGATCGCGGCCCACCCTGACCAGGGCTGGAGCCTGCTCTGCAACGGCGTCGTGCTGTTCGAGGACACCGGCCTGCTGCTGCCCGACGGCACCGTGGTGGCGCCGCACCGGGCTCCGGTGGCCGCCTGAGACCCCATCACCCCCCATCGCGATGGGCGCCGCCCCCCGACTACGGGCCTTGGCCGGGGGACGGGGCGTCCGCCCGGCGATGGCCGTTCGTCGGAAAGAGGGCGCTTCTCAGGCGCGGCGGCCGATGGTCAGCACCGGGCCGGTGCGGTCGGCGAAGAAGTCGTCACCCTTGTCGTCCACCACGATGAACGCGGGGAAGTCCACCACCTCGATCTTCCACACCGCCTCCATCCCCAGCTCCGGATATTCCAGCACCTCGACCTTCTTGATGCAGTCCTGCGCCAGGCGCGCCGCGGGCCCGCCGATGGAGCCCAGGTAGAAGCCGCCGTGCTTCTGGCAGGCCTCGGTGACCTGCTTGGAGCGGTTGCCCTTGGCCAGCATGACCATCGACCCGCCCGCCGCCTGGAAGCGCTCCACGTACGAGTCCATCCGCCCGGCCGTCGTCGGCCCAAACGAGCCGGAGGCGTACCCCTCGGGGGTCTTGGCCGGTCCGGCGTAGTAGACGGCGTGGTCCTTCAGGTATTGCGGCATCTCGCCGCCGTTGTCCAGCAGCTCGGCGATCTTGGCGTGGGCGATGTCGCGGGCGACCACCAGGGGGCCGGTCAGCGAGAGGCGCGTCTTGACCGGATATTTCGTCAGCTCAGCGAGAATCTCGGGCATGGGGCGGTTGAGGTCGATCTGTACGACGTCGTCCGAGAGGTGCTCGTCGGTGGTCTCCGGGAGGAAGCGCGCCGGGTCGGTCTCCAGCTTCTCCAGGAAGACGCCCTCGGGCGTGATCTTGGCGAGCGCCTGGCGGTCGGCCGAGCAGGAGACGGCGATGGCCACCGGGCAGGAGGCGCCGTGCCGGGGCAGGCGGATGACGCGCACGTCGTGGCAGAAGTACTTGCCCCCGAACTGCGCCCCGATCCCCAGCTTCTGCGTCAGCTCGAAGACCTTGGCCTCCATCTCCAGGTCGCGGAAGCCGTGCCCGGAGGCCGACCCCTCTGTCGGGATCGAGTCGAGGTAGCGGGCGCTGGCGTACTTGGCGGTCTTCAGCGCGAACTCGGCGGACGTGCCGCCCACGACGACGGCCAGGTGGTACGGCGGGCAGGCCGCGGTGCCCAGCGAGCGGATCTTCTCCTCCAGGAAGGCCATCATGCGCTTCTCGTTGAGCACGGCCTTGGTCTCCTGGTACAGGAACGACTTGTTGGCCGAGCCGCCGCCCTTGGCCATGAAGAGCAGTTTGTACTCGTCCGGATGGCCGTGCGGGTCCTCGGCGTAGAGCTCGACCTGGGCGGGCAGGTTGCTGCCGGTGTTCTTCTCCTCCCACATGGTCAGCGGGGCCATCTGCGAGTAACGCAGGTTGAGCTTGGTGTACGCGTCGTACACGCCCCGCGAGATGTGCTCGGCGTCGAGCCCGTCGGTCAGCACGTGGCGCCCGCGCTTGCCCATGACGATCGCGGTGCCGGTGTCCTGGCACATGGGCAGCACGCCGCCGGCGGAGATGGAGGCGTTCTTGAGCAGGTCGAGCGCCACGAACCGGTCGTTGCCGCTGGACTCGGGGTCATCGACGATCTTCCGCAGCTGGGCGAGGTGCGAGGCCCGCAGGAAGTGGGAGATGTCGTGGACGGCCGTCTCGGTCAGCAGGCGCAGCGCCTCCGGCTCGACCTCGAGGAACGTACGCCCGGCCGCCTCGACCTTCCGCACCCCCTCCGATGTGATCAGCCGATACTCGGTCTCATCGGCTCCCAGCGGCAGCAGGTCGGTGTAGTCGAAGTCGCCCATGTCCATCCTTTCGATCCCCCAAGAGATTACGCGCCTCCGGGGGCGGCCACTTCCGAGACCGTTCGCGAGTGCTCCGCGGTGAGGCCCACGAGGATGCCCACGATCACGAGTCCCGCGCCCAGCAGGTCGTACGTGGACGGCGCCGCCACCCCGAGCACCGCGCCCGTCACGATGGCGCCCACCGGGATGAGCCCCGCGAAGAGTCCCGCGCGGCCGGGGCCCAGCCTGGGCAGCGAGCTGTACCAGAGGAAGAACGCCCCGACCGTCACCACCACCGCCAGGTACGCGAACCCCAGCGACTCCGCCCACGTCGGCGGCCGGAACATCCCCGCCACCCCGTCGTCCGCCAGCCCGGCCACGGCCAGCAGGGGCACGGCCAGCGCCGTCGAGTAGGCCGAGACCCTGATCGCCCCCAGCTTCGGCAGCAGCGGGATGGCCAGCATGGAGAAGCTCACCTCGCCCACGAGCGCGCCCAGCGCCCACAGCAGCCCGGGCAGGTTGCCGCTGCCGAGCCCGGTGGCCAGCGTCGCCCCGGCCACCACCACGCAGGCCCCCGCCAGCAGCCGGGGCGCCGGGCGGCCGCCGGCCAGCGCGAGGGCCAGCGGCACGGTGCCGAGCACGGTGCCGACCAGGGCGGGCCCGGCGGCGCGCGTCGACTCGACCACGCAGACGTTGAAGATCACCAGGCCGAGCAGGGTGAGCCCGCCGAGGTAGAGGGTCTCGCGCAGCGTGAGCCGGACGAATCGCAGGCCGAGCGCGCGCGTGATGAGAAGCAGGATGACCGCGGCCGCCAGATACCGGATCGCCTGTCCGCCGTACAGGGGATAGCCGTCCACGAGCCCGGACACCCCGGCCAGCGTTCCGACGAGGAACATGGCGGAGGCGGCCCCAAAGATGCCGTTTCTCATGCGGAGGATGCTAGGGAGACAATGGCACTCACAAACAGTCCAATGTCCCGCCAAAAGACAGGACCAATATGGCTGACCTCCATATCCAGATAAATCGTGATGAGGGCGGGATTGCTGGGCAGATCGCCTCCGTACTGCGCGAGTCCATCAGGGGCGGGCGGCTCGCCCCGGGCACCCGCCTCCCCGCGACCCGCGACCTGGCCGCCGACCTCCAGGTCTCCAGGGGCGTGGTGGTGGAGGCGTACGAGCAGCTCGTCGCCGAGGGCTTCCTGGTCTCCAAGGTGGGCGCCGGCACCCAGGTCACCCCGAAGGCCGCCCCCAAGGCCGCCGCCCGGCCGAAGGCGTCGCCCCCGCCCGAGCCGGCGCGCCCGAATGCCGCCACCGTGTGCGGGCCGTACTACGGGCATCGCCCCACCTCTCCTGACCTCGGCCACTTCCCGCGCGAGCGCTGGCTCGCCTCCGTCAGGCACGTCCTGACCACCGTTCCCTCGGACGCCCTCGACTACGGGGACCCCGGGGGAGTGCCCGAGCTGCGCGAAGAGCTGGCCGGTTACCTCAGGCGGGTCAGGGCGGCGGACGTGCGCCCGGAGAACCTCGTCATCGTGGGCGGCGTGGCCCAGGGCCTGAGCCTGGTCCTGCACGTGCTGGGCCGGCGGCGCCCGCTCCGGCTGGCCGTGGAGGACCCGACGAGCCACCGTCAGGTGCCGCTGCTCAGGCGGGCGGGCGCGCAGCTCGTGCCGGTCCCCGTGGACGAGGAGGGTCTGGACGTGCGGCGGCTGAGCGGCGACGCCGTCGTGGTCACGCCGGCGCACCAGTACCCGACCGGCGTGGTCCTCTCGCCGCCGCGCCGGGCCGCCCTGATGGAGTGGGCGTACGCGGGCGACCGGGCGATCCTGGAGGACGACTACGACGCCGAGTTCCGCTTCGACCGCGACCCCGTGGGCTGCCTCCAGGGCCTGGCCCCCGACCGGGTGATCCTGTCGGGCAGCGTGAGCAAGGCGATGGCGCCGGGCCTCCGCCTGGGCTGGGTGGCGGCGCCCCCCGACCTGGCCGAGGCGGTGCGCGTGGCGCGAGGCGAGCTGGACCTGGGCTCGCCGGTCATCGAGCAGTACGCGCTGGCGCACTTCCTGCGTACCGGCGGCTACGACAAGCACCTGCGCAGGATGCGCCGGGAGTACCGCCGCCGACGGGACGCCCTGGTCGCGTCGCTGGCCGAGGAGCTGCCCGAGGTCCGGGTCAAGGGCATCGACGCGGGCCTGCACGTCTACCTGGAGCTGCCGGACGGCTGGGACGAGCTCAGGACCACGCGGGCCGCGCAGGAGCTCGGCCTGTCCACCGAGCCCGTGGGGCCGATGCGCGCGTCGCCGGGGCCCGCGGCCGTGGTGGTGGGGTTCGCCCGGCTGCCGGCGCACAAGGCCGCTGAGGCCGTCCGAGGCTTAAAAGTCAGAATGTCAGGACAAAAGGTTGACTGAGGGAGAAGACCTCGCCTAGAAAGAAAGCCTGATTCCGATTGGAGGCGTCATGCGTGTGGGACTGCTGGGTCTGGGCCGGATCGGAGCCTTTCACGCCGCGACCCTGGCCGCGCATCCGCTGGTGGACGAGCTGATCGTGGCCGATCCCGTGCGTACGTCGCCGTACGGCAGGCCGGGGGATCCCTTCGAGTCGGACGCCGTGGTGATCGCGACCCCGACCGGCACGCACGCCGAGCTCATCGTCAGGGCCTGCGAGCGGGGCATACCGGCCTTCTGCGAGAAGCCGGTCGCGAGCACGGTGGCCGAGACCGTCAAGGTGCTGGAGGCGAGCGCGGGCAACCGGGTGCAGATCGGGTTCCAGCGCAGGTTCGACCCCGGGTACGTGGCGGCGGCGCACGCCCTGCGCGCCGGGGAGCTGGGGGAGCTGCACCGCGTCCACCTGATCACCGCCGACCCCGCGCCGCCGCCCGCCGAGTACATCGCGACCTCAGGCGGCATCTTCCGCGACTGCCACATCCACGACTTCGACATCCTGCGCTGGGTGACGGGCCGCGAGGTGGTCTCGGTGCACGCGACGGGGGCGAACCGCGGGGCGTCGTTCTTCGCGGAGGCGGGCGACGTGGACACCAGCGCCGCGCTGCTCACCCTGGACGACGGCACGCTGGCCACCCTGCAGGGCTCGCGTTACAACGGCGGCGGGTACGACGTGCGCATGGAGCTGGCCGGCACCAGGCGCACCCAGGCCGTCGGCCTCGGCCCGCGCGCCCCGCTGCACTCGACCGAGGGCCTGCCCGGCCCTGGCGAGCCCTGGCCCGACTTCGTCACCCGCTTCGAGACCGCCTACCGCGAGGAGATCGACGCCTTCCTGGCCGGGGACAAGAGCCTGTGCACGATCGAGGACGCGCTCGAGGCGCTCTACGTGGCCGAGGCCGCCGACCTGTCGCTGCGCGAACGCCGTACCGTCGAGGTCGCGGAGGTGCGGCACTGATCGCCGTGCCGTCGAGGTGGTGGAGGTGCGGCACTGATCGCCGTGCGGTCAGGCGGTGGAGGGGTCGGGGGCCTGGCGCTTGGGCTGGAAGCCCGCGGCGAGGGCGATGATGGCGGAGGCCAGCACCAGGGGCGCGGCGAAGGCCACCCGCATGTCCGTGGCGTCCGCGATGCCGCCCACCAGTGCGGCGCCCACGATGAAGCCGACGTAGTTGAAAAGGTTCACCCGGGCGATGGCCACCCCGGTCCCGGCCGGGTCGAGCTTGCCCGCCGCCGAGAACGACTGCGGCGCCACCACCGACAGCCCCACCCCGGTCAGCCCGAAGGCGACGATGGCCAGCGGCTGGTTCGGGGCGAGGACGACGCCGAGGAAGCCCACGGTGGCGATCACGCCGCCGATCCTGACAATGGCGGCGGGGCCATACAGCCTGACCGCGAGGTCGCCGCAGAGCCGGACGGCCAGCGTGGTCGCCTGGTACGCGACGTACGCCAGCGGGATCACCTGCGCGCTCGCATGGAGCACGTTCTTCATGAAGACGGTGTTGAAGTTGGACACCGCGGCGTCGCCGACGTACAGGAAGGCCATGGCCAGGCAGAGCGGGATGATCGGCCGCCAGGGGAACCCGCCGGTGGCCGGGGCCGCCGGGGCGTCCTCGACCTTCTCCTCCTCGGGCGTGCACAGGTACCGAGCGCAGGCGAGTGAGCCCGCCACCGCGAACACCATCGGGATCGACATGATCAACGGGAGTGGGAGATCGGCGGCCACCGACGCCCATGCCGCCCCGACCACGCTGAACGCGCTCCACACGCAGTGGAACCCGTTCAGCACCTGCACGCCGTACCTGCGCTCGACCGCCACGCCCTGCATGTTCATGCCCGCGTCCACCGCGCCCACGCCCAGCCCGAAGAGCAGGAGCACCGGCAGCAGCAGCGGCACGTTCGGTGCCAGCCCGATGAGCACCACGGCGGCCGCGACGACGGGCTGGGCGATGCGCAGGAGCAGCTTGCTGCCGTACCGGCTGGCGAACGTGCCTGCCGCCACGCTGCCTACCCCCGCGAACACCGGCACGATCAGCAGCAGGAGCGTCAGGGTCCCGTCATCGAGGCCGTGCTTGGCCTGCAGGTTGGCGACCTGGATGAGGAGCGAGGCGAACGACAGGCCCTGTACGGCGTAGACGACGTACGTGGCGAGCCGGGCCTGGAAATCACGCACGGACGGCACTACGGCCTCCTGATCGGGGGGACATCAAACGTGAGGCGGGGTCAGGTTAGCGGCCCGCCACTCCGTTCCGCCACCCACGACCGGCCCGCCGTCCGCCCGGTATCTCCCGTCAGCGCGGCTCTTCCGAGGCGACCTTCACCGTGGTGTCGAGTTGCCGGGCGGCGGCCCACACGCCGAGCGCGAGGAGGGCGGAGACCTCCGTGACGGCCATGCCGCGCTCCACCAGCCCGAGCGGCATGGCGCGCCACCACGGCAGCCCCTGCCTCGCCCCGACCAGCATGACCGTGGCGATGCCCACGACCCACAGCACCGAGCAGATCCCGAGCCCGAACGCCACCAGCGTGGCCCTCGACCGTTCGCGGTGCCGCCAGGGCCTCGCGATGATCACGGCGGCCAGCGGCAGGCTGAGGAAGGCGATGAAGCTGCCCACTCGGTGGATGCTCCCGTGCAGGCTCGGCCCCACCGCCCAGTCGTTCTTCTCGAACCACGCCGTCATGAAGAGCCCCACGCTCCATCCCATGAGCGCGATGGTGCCGAAGATCCCGGCCAGCCGCTTGCGCGCCAGCGACACCCCGATGGCCGCCGACCCGGCCGCGAGCAGCCCCACGGCCAGCCCGAAGATCCACCCGTCGGGGCCGAGGCCGTGCTCGCTGATGGTCCGCCTGAGCGGGTTCATCTCGTCGAAGCTGGTCAGCTCCAGGACCACGATCACCGCTATGCCCGCGCCTGCCGCGCCGAGACCCCATCGCGCCGGTTGATGCACGTACACCTCCCTTTGCCGAGATCAACGGAGGGGAGGGCGCGGAGATTCCGTCCGTCCCGTCCTCAGGCCTTGAGCCTCCCGCCTCCGTCCACGGTCAGCACGGTCCCGGTGACGAACGAGTTGCGCACCACGTACTCGATCGTGACGGCCACGTCCTCGGGCGTGCCGACGCGTCCGACCGGCAGGGCGGCGGCGGTGCCCTCCAGGAACGCGGCCCGCGCCTCGTCCCCCAGCCCCGACCACCAGTCGGTGTCGATCACGCCGGGGGAGACCGCGTTCACCCTGATGGGCGCCAGCTCGACCGCGAGGCCGGGCACCGCGGCCTCGATCGCCCCGTTCACCGCCGCCAGCACGGAGACTCCGGCGAGAGCCGCGCCCGCGGACGCCGCCGTCACGAAGGTGATCGAGCCGCCGGGGCGCAGCGCGCCGAGCGCGGCCTGTGCGGTCAGCAGGTGCGGGACCAGCTTGTCCTGCACCGCCCCGGTGATCGCGTCGCTGGTCAGGGAGCTCAGCGGCCCCGCGCCGCCGCGGCGCGTCACGGTGATGACGACATGATCGACGGCGCCCAGCCTCTCGAACAGCGCCCGCATCGCGCCGGTGTCGCGGGCGTCGACCACCTCACCGCTCGCCTGGTCGCCGAGCTGCTTCAACGCCGCCTCCAGGCGCTCTTCCGAGCGGCCAGTGACGAACACCTCCGCGCCACCCGCGGCCAGCCGGGCCGCGGTCCCCAGACCGATGCCGGACGTGCCGCCGACGATCACTACGCGCATTTCTGAATCCCTCTCAATACGAGACATCATGCCTCGAATATAAACGAGGCATCGTGTCTTGTAAAGTGGGCGCCATGGTAGGCAGACCACGCAGCGAAGTGGCCAGGAGAGCGATCCTTCAGGCGGCGCTCGACCTGTGCGCCCGCGACGGATACCAGGGCGTCACCATGAAGGGCATCGCCGAGGCGTCCGGCAGCGGCAGGCAGACGGTCTACCGCTGGTGGCAGAGCAAGGCTCAGGTCCTGCTCGAGAGCCTGACCGACGTGCTGGCCGAGGACATCCCCGATCCGCCGGACACGGGGGACGCGCGAACTGATCTCGTGACGTTCCTGGAGCAGACGTTCACGCTGGCGCAGGGGGTCGCGGGGCAGGTGGTGGTGGGGCTGATGGCCGACGCCCAGTCCGATCCCGCCCTGGCCGCCGAGCTGCGGGCGAAGCTCATCGAGCCGCGCCGCACCGCCCTGCGCTCGGTGCTGGCGCACGGCGCCGTACCGGAGGACGTGGATCTGGAGCTGGCCGTCGACCTCGTGTTCGGCGCGATGTGGTACCGGCTGCTCAACCGCCACGCCGAGGTGAACGCGGAGTTGGCAGAGGAGATTGCCGGACTTCTGGCGCGAATCCGGTGATGCGGGTCCGTCCGGCGCGAGCGATTCCCGCGGGCGCCGGTTATCGTCGGATGTGTGAACGAACGCGCGGGATCGTGGTTGCCGAAGCTGCAGGAAGTCGGAGAGCGGCTGGCCGAGGAGTTCGTGTCGGCCCGGCGACCACACGCGGCCGGCGACGTGCCGCCACCCCACGAGCTCCGCGCGTCCGACGCCGACCGGGAGCGCATCGCCCAGGTGCTCCAGGACGCGCACGCCGACGGCCGGCTCACCCTCGACGAGCTGGAGGAGCGGCTGGGGGTCCTCTACTCCGCGCGCACGCTCGGCCAACTGGCCGAGCTCACCACCGACCTGCTCCCCGCCGACCAGCAGCCGCTCAACCTGGACGGCCGCCCCGTGTCGGCCATCTTCAAGCAGGAGCAGCGCGGGGGGCGCTGGGTCGTGCCGGCCGAGCTGGACGTGACGGCCATGTTTGGCACCACCAAGCTGGACTTCCGCGACGCGATCCTGCAGAACCGGCAGGTCATCATCAACGCCACCCTCGTCTTCGGCGGGCTGGAGATCCACGTGCCGGAGGGACTCGAGGTGATCCGGGTCGCCAAGGGCAGAACCGTCCGCCTGACCAAGCAGCCGACCGACCCCGGCGCGCCGGTCGTCGAGGTGCGCACGACGAACCTCGTGGGGGACGTCAAGGTCAAGGAGCCACCTCGCCGCAAGCGCCGCCGCTGACCGGCCAGCCCGCCGTGACCGCGGTGACGGCGGGCTGATCTGCCGGGGCTACTCGATGTGCAGCGCCGTCCAGTGCGACGGGGTCCCTTCGTGAAGCACGTCGCCACAGTCACAGTTGCCGCAGCCTGGGATCATTTCGATGTTCCTCCTCGCCTGGCGTGAGTCGGCCTCGTACTCACAGTGACATGCTCACGCGCTGGCGTGCACGGGTGACTTTGCTACCCCGGCACGCGGCCGCGTATGACGGCCGCGGTCAGCGAGGTCAGGCCGGCCTTGATGTCGTCGACGTTCATGCCGCGCTCCTCCCGCTGGAACGCGATCAGGCAGGCGCTGACCGGCGCCAGGAGGGCGTCGGCGAGGTAGGGGGCGGCGGCGCGCGGGCGGGCCTGGGCGATCAGGGTGGCCAGGTGGACGTGGTGCACCCGGTACGGCCCGGAGAACTTGTTCATGCCGCCGCCCTTCTCCAGCGACACGTAGAGCCCCTGCTGCGCCACGATGCGGTCGACCAGCGCGTACAGGAACGCCTCGATCCGATCGGCGGCGGGGGCGCCGGGGCCGAGCGGCGGCGGCCCGGAGAGGAAGGCGGCCTGGAAGCGCCGCTCCCGCTCGTCGATCAGCGCGTAGAGGAGTCCGGCCCGGTCGCCGAAGCGGCGGTAGACGGTGCCGACGCCGACGCCCGCGACCCTGGCCACCTCGTCGAGCGAGAGTTCGTCGGCGCCGCGCTCGGCGAGCATCCGGGTCGCCGCCTCAATGATCTTCTGCCGGTTCCGCGCGGCGTCGGCCCGCTCCGGCTGGGGCTGCCCGACCACGGGCAGCAATCGACGTCCGCGCACGGATGGAGCATACCGCTGGCAACCGGAGGGATCTCCGGTTAAGCTCCGAACCGGAGAGTCCTCCGATTAACCGGGAGTCGCAATGGCCAACGAGTTCAACCAGCAGATCATCGAGGAGTTCCGCGCCAACGAGGGGCGGGTCGGCGGCATGTTCGAGGGGGCTCCTCTCGTCCTGCTCACGACCACAGGAGCCAAGAGCGGCAAGCCGACGACCTCGCCGATGATGTACCTGGCCGACGGCGACCGCTACGTCGTCATCGCCTCCAACGCCGGCCAGGACCATCACCCTGCCTGGTATCACAACCTGCGCGCCACGCCTCGGGCGACGGCGGAGCTGGGGAAGGAGACGTTCGAGGTCAATGCCGTGATCCTGGAGGGCGCCGAGCGCGACGAGCTCTACGCGCGGATGGCGGAGAAGTGGCCGGGCTTCGCCGAGTACGAGACCAAGACGAGCCGCCGCATCCCCGTGGTAGCGCTCTACCGCACGGCAGCCTGACCGTAAGCCTCGTTCGGCGAGAGGGCGGGGACCGTCAGAACGGCGTGTCGTTGGAGTTGCCCGCTGTGGGCTCGGAGCGGCGCGCCATGGCGGCGGCGAGCTTGACCCGGGCCCCCTGGAGCCATTCCTCGCAGACCGCCGCCAGCTTCTCGCCGCGCTCCCACAGCTCGATGGATTGCTCCAGGGTCAGCCCGCCGGTCTCCAGCCGGCGCACCACCTCGGTCAGCTCCTCGCGCGCCTGCTCGTATGAGGGTGCCTTCTCGTCTGCTGCCACGGGCACCACCCTAGACGCGCCGGCCGACATCCGAGGACCAGGGCGTACGTGAAGCGCCGGAACGCTCAGCCCTGGGGGCGCTGCCGCAGGACGGACGCCAGCTCCGCCAGCTCGGGCCAGTCGGCCGTACCGGTGATCACGAGAGTCACCTCGGGCAGGACGCGGACCAGCGAGCGCTGGTTCTTGTCCTGGCGGAAGCGCTGCTCCCACGTCACGTCGCCGACCTGCTGCGTGCCGACGGCCTTGTCGGAGTTGGCCATCCGGCTGGCGAACCCGGCCGCCGGCCGCTCGTTGCTCTGCGCGAACATCGCGTGCTGGCGCTTGGCCGTGGCGTAGCCGAGATAGAGGACCTGCGCGCCGTTCTCGCCCTTGGCGATCTTGTTGCTGTTGGGCACCCAGCCCGCCGGGTCGCTCTGCGGGGCGTACACGCCGTACGGGACCGAGTGGCCGAAGTTGGCGACGGTGATCGAGTAGTCGAGCCGCGGGATGTGCTCCTCCCGGCTCTGCGGAGCGATCAGCAGGAACAGTCCGGCCGCCGCGAGGCAGACGAACAGCGCTACCACGTAGCCGTAGAAACCTTGGGTGAACCGTCGCACAGTTGGCGAGGTTACCCGCTGGTGGGGGCGGTCGCCGAAGTGGCCGGGCGGATCTGGCCGATGATGGCGAGCACCTCCTCGGCCAGGGCGCGGTCGCCCGTACGCACCACCTCGGACACGGCCGCGGCCAGCGCGCCCGTGACCACCACGACCAGCGCGCTCTCGTCCTCGAACAGCGCCGCGTTGAGCTGCGCCCACTTGCGCAGCCTGTCGCGCATGACGACGTCGAAGCCGGGCGGCCCGTCGCCGCGCAGGAACAGCTCGGCCAGCTCGCGATCCTCCAGGCACCCGTCGAGATAGGCGCGGGCGGCGCTGATGAACACGCGCATCGGGTCGGTCTCGCCGGCGGCCCGGGCCGCACGGGCGGCCTGCTTGGTCCGCTGCGTCTGGTTGGCCTGGAACTCCTCGAACAACGTGAGGTAGAGATCCGCCTTGCCGGAGAAGTGGTGATACAGGCTGCCCACGCTGGCTTCGGCCCTCGCCACCACGTCGGTCACGCCCGCCTCGGCGAACCCCTTGGAGACGAAGACCTCCCTGGCGGCGGCGAGCAGCGAGCTACGCGTGGCCGCGCCCCGCTCGGACGTGCGTGGCGGGACGGCCATGTTCTCCACATCGCTCATTCAGATCTCCTCCATGGCAGGGCGCCATGCTCCATGGTGGAGGCAAGATCCTTCACGTGCACACGGTATGGCGCAAAATCCGTTCCCCGATATGACAGGGCAATCCACTCGCAGCTTACCGAGGGCGTCCTCTGTCACGAACCCCACCGGTGTCCCGGCAGATTATCCGCCTCTGGGCGGGAATAGAGGGGCAACTACGATCGACGTAGATTTCCACGAGGAGGCTGCTCAATCATGTCCGATCAGACATCCGTACCGCCCGCGCTCGCCACGGGCGAGCACGCCCCTGACAGGAACCTGGCGCTGGAGCTGGTCCGCGTCACGGAGGCGGCGGCGATGGCGGCGGCCAGATGGGTCGGCAGGGGCGACAAGAACGGCGCCGACGGCGCGGCGGTGAACGCCATGCGCCAGCTGATCAACACGGTCTCCATGAACGGCGTGGTGGTCATCGGCGAGGGCGAGAAGGACCATGCCCCGATGCTCTTCAACGGCGAGCAGGTGGGCGACGGCAGCGGCCCCGACTGCGACGTGGCCGTGGACCCCATCGACGGCACCAGGCTGACCGCGCTGGGCATGCCCGACGCGGTGTCGGTGATCGCGGTGAGCGAGCGCGGCTCGATGTACGACCCGTCGGCCGTTTTCTACATGGAGAAGCTGGTCACCGGCCCCGAGGCGGCCGACGTGGTCGACATCGAGGCCCCCGTCTCCGCGAACATCGCCGCGGTCGCCAGGGCCAAGCACTGCTCGTCCTCCGACGTGACCGTGGTCGTGCTCGACCGGCCCAGGCACGAGCGGCTGGTCAAGGAGATCAGGGAGACGGGCGCGCGGATCAAGTTCATCACCGACGGCGACGTGGCCGGCGCGATCATGGCGGCCCGTACGGGCACCGGCATCGACCTGATGCTGGGCATCGGCGGCACGCCGGAGGGCATCGTGGCCGCGTGCGCGCTCAAGTGCCTGGGCGGCGTGATCCAGGGCAAGCTCTGGCCGCGCGACGACGCCGAGCGCCGCAAGGCCCTGGACGCGGGGCACGATCTCGACCAGGTGCTCACCACGAACGACCTGGTCAGCTCCGACGACGTGTTCTTCGCGGCGACCGGCATCACGCACGGCGAGCTCATGCAGGGCGTACGGTTCCGCGCGGGCTCGGCGGTGACCGAGTCGCTGGTGATGCGCGGCCGGTCGGGAACGATCCGCAAGATCCAGAGCGAGCACCAGCTCTGGAAGCTGCGGGCGTACAGCGCGATCAACTTCGACACCGCGGGCTAGACATGGCGATCAACTTCGACACCGCGGGCTGAGACATGGCGATCAACTTCGACACCGCGGGCTGAGACATGGCGATCAACCTCGACACCGCAGGCTGAGACATGCGGTCACGGAGCAGCGGCCGGCGGCCGTGCCGGCCCGACCGCTGAACAGCCTTCCCAACCCGCCTATCGGCGCCGTGCTCAGACGTTGAAGCGGAACTCCACCACGTCGCCGTCCTGCATGACGTAGTCCTTGCCCTCGACCCGGGCCTTGCCCGCCGCGCGGGCGTTGGCGATGGAACCGAGCTCCACCAGGTCGTCGAAGGAGACGACCTCGGCCTTGATGAAGCCGCGCTGGAAGTCGGTGTGGATCACGCCGGCCGCCTCGGGAGCGGTGGCGCCCTTGCGGATCGTCCAGGCCCTGCTCTCCTTCGGCCCGGCCGTGAGGTAGGTCTGCAGGCCGAGGGTGTCGAAGCCGATCCTGGCCAGCTGCCGCAGCCCCGACTCCTCCTGGCCGACGGACTGGAGCAGCTCCAGCGCCTCCTCCTCGTCGAGCTCGACCAGCTCCGACTCGATCTTGGCGTCCATGAAGACCGCCTCGGCCGGGGCGACCAGCGTCGACAGCTGCTCCCTGAGCGCGGTGTCGGTCAGCTCGTCGGCGTCGAGGTTGAAGACGTACAGGAACGGCTTGGCCGTCAGCAGGTGCAGCTCGCGCAGCTCCTCGCGGTCGAGGCCGCTCTCGAAGATGGTCTTGCCGGTCTCCAGCACCCGCAGGGCGGCCTCCGCGGCCTCCAGCGCGGCCTTCTTGTCCTTGTTGTTGCGCGCCTCCTTCTGCAGGCGCGGGACGGCCTTCTCGACCGTCTGCAGGTCGGCCATGATCAACTCGGTGTTGATGGTCTCGATGTCGCGCTTGGGCGAGATGTCGCCGTCCACGTGCGTGACGTCGGGGTCGCTGAAGACGCGGACGACCTGGCAGATCGCGTCGGTCTCGCGGATGTTGGCGAGGAACTGGTTGCCCCTGCCCTGCCCCTCGGAAGCCCCCTTGACCAGGCCCGCCACGTCGACGAACTCGACCTTGGCCGGCAGGACGCGGGCCGAGTCGAAGATCTCGGCCAGCTTGGGCAGGCGGTCGTCGGGCACGCCCACGATGCCCACGTTCGGCTCGATGGTGGCGAACGGGTAGTTCGCGGCGAGCGCGTTGCCGGACTTCGTCAGCGCGTTGAAGAGCGTGGACTTGCCGACGTTGGGCAGACCGACGATCCCGATGGAGAGACTCACGGGCATCAAGTTTACGTGCTGAGCGTAACGGGCGTGTCGGGCGGGAACGGCGCGCCGCAGTCCTGCCATCATCGGCCGGGTGGACATCGTCTCGCTTCTCGCAGGTCTGGCCGCCGGACTCGTCATCGGGTTCCTGGTGGCCAGGACGAGAGCGGCGGTGCGGGTGGCGGAGGCCGACGCGCGGGCCAAGGCGGCCGCCGACAAGCTCGTCTACGTCGAGGAGCAGCTCGCCGAGCGCTTCCAGTCCCTGTCCACGCGCGCGCTCGACGTCAACAACATCCGGTTCCTCGAGCTGGCCGAGAGCAGGCTGGCGGCCACCCGCGCCGAGGCCGCGGGCGACCTGGAGCAGCGCAGGCAGGCCGTCGAGCACCTGGTGGAGCCGCTGAAGGACGCGCTGGCGCGGGTCGAGTCGCAGCTCCGCGACACCGAGTCCGGCCAGCGTGCGGCCCGTGCCGAGCTGGCCAAGCAGATGGAGTTCGTACGGCAGAGCAACGAGCAGCTGCGCTCCCAGACCACCGCGCTCGTCAGGGCGCTGCAACGGCCGGAGGCGCGCGGCAGGTGGGGTGAGCTCCAGCTGCGCCGGGTGGC
Source organism: Nonomuraea sp. NPDC050786 (assembly GCF_040654115.1). NCBI lineage: Bacteria > Bacillati > Actinomycetota > Actinomycetes > Streptosporangiales > Streptosporangiaceae > Nonomuraea > Nonomuraea sp. NPDC050786. Next base: position 163,167 of record NZ_JBFAHJ010000004.1, on the reverse strand, counting down.
CGAGATCGCCGGCATGCAGCATCACTGCGACTTCGAGGAGCAGGTCACCGAGGGCTCCATGCGCCCCGACATGGTCGTCAGGCTCGCCGGGGGCAAGAACATCGTGGTCGACTCCAAAGTCTCGCTGGCGGCCTATCTGGAGGCCGCGGAGGCGTCCGACGAGTCCCTGGCCTCCGTCAGGCTCGACGCCCACGCCAGGCACGTGCGCGAGCACATCGACCGGCTGGCGGCCAAGTCCTACTGGCAGGGGTTCAACCCGTCGCCGGAGTTCGTGGTGCTGTTCATCCCGGGCGAGGCGTTCCTGGCCCCCGCGCTCGAACGCGATCCCGGCCTGCTCGAGTACGCCATGACGCGGCGGGTCCACATCGCCACGCCGACGACGCTCATCACGATGCTGCGCACCGCGCACTACGCCTGGCAGCAGGCCGCGCTGAGCGAGAACGCGCGGGCGGTGTTCGAGCTGGGCAAGGAGCTGTACGAGCGGCTGTCATCCCTGGGCAGGAACGTCGACTCGCTCGGCAGGGCGCTGACGCGGGCCGTGGAGGCGTACAACAAATCGGTCGGGTCGCTCGAAAGCCGCGTCCTGGTCACCGCGCGCAAGCTGCACGACCTGGGCGTCGTGGACGGCGATCTCGACTCGCCGGACATGCTGGATGGCCTGCCCAGACCCCTGGCATCCCCAGAACTGCTCGAAACCTCGCATCTGCTTTCCCACTCGAACGGTAAGTTGGCCAACGGGTCGCAATAAATGGGGGTGGGGCAGTGGGTGAGAAGAGGCGTTCCGCGGTCAGGCTGACCGCTCGCGGCGCCATCGCGCTCGCCCTGGTCTCCACCCTGGCGGGCTACGTGCTGGCGGCGCTCTTCGACATCCAGTTGATCGTGGGCGCGGCGTTCGTGCTGTCGAGCCTGCTCGGCGCGCTCATGGTCAACCGGCGCGAGCTGCTGTCGCTGGTGGTGACGCCGCCGCTGGTGTTCTTCTGCGCCACGCTCTTCGTCGAGCTCGGGCGGGCGTTCGGGTCGGTGTCGATCGTGCAGTCGCTGGCGCTCGGCCTCTACACGTCGCTGACCGGCGGCGCGCCCTGGCTGTTCGCGGGCTCGGCGATCGTGCTGGGCGTCACCTGGCGGCGGGGGCTGCGCGACAACGTACGCGAGCTGCGGGAAGAGCTGAAGGCGGGCGCGGAGTTGCCGCGCCCGCGTCAGACGTTCGTGCCCGAACCGGAGGGCTACTTCGAGCCCAAGGTGTACGGGACGCCGCGCGCGGACGACTAGGACGCCCGCGGGTCGTACGGGACGCCGCGCGCGGACGACTACGACGCCCGCAGGTCCTTGCGCAGCTCGTGGGGGAGGGCGAAGCGCATGCTCTCCTGCACCGACTCGACCTCCGTCACGTCGCCGAACCCGTGCTGCGCCAGCCGCGCCAGCACCTCCTCGACCAGCTCCTCCGGGACGGAGGCGCCGCTGGTGACGCCGACCGTGGTGACCCCTTCGAGCCACTCGTCGCGGATGAACGTGGCGTTGTCGACCAGGTACGACGCCTCCGCGCCGTAGTCCTTGGCCACCTCGACCAGGCGCTTGGAGTTGGAGGAGTTCTCGGAGCCGACCACGATGACGAGCTGCGCCTCGGCGGCGATCTCCTTGACCGCCACCTGCCGGTTCTGAGTGGCGTAGCAGATGTCGTCGCTCGGCGGGTCGATCAGCGTGGGGAAGCGCTCCTTGAGCCGGGCCACCGTCTCGGTGGTCTCGTCGACCGACAGCGTGGTCTGCGACAGCCACACCAGCTTGCTCGGGTCCTTCACCCGCACCTTGTCGACCGAGTCGAGCCCGTCCACGAGCTGGATGTGGTCCGGGGCCTCGCCCGAGGTGCCTTCGACCTCCTCGTGGCCCTCGTGCCCGATCAGGAGGATGTCGTAGTCCTGACTGGCGAACCGCTTGGCCTCGTTGTGCACCTTGGTGACCAGCGGGCAGGTTGCGTCGACGGTGCGCAGCCCGCGCTGCCTGGCCTCCTCGTGCACGGCCGGGGACACGCCGTGGGCCGAGAACACCACGATCTCGCCCTCGGGGACCTCTTCGGTCTCGTCGACGAAGATGGCCCCCCTGGCCTCGAGCGTCTTCACCACGTGGGTGTTGTGGACGATCTGCTTACGTACGTAGATCGGCGCACCATACTGCTCCAGAGCCTTCTCGACCGCTACCACGGCTCGATCGACTCCGGCACAGTAGCCGCGCGGCTTGGCTACGAGTACTCGGCGGGAAGTAGAGGTCTGGGGCTCCATACTTTCTATGCTACGTGGAGCGGCGATCAGGCCCGCGCGTGCGTGCTTGCCCGCACGTTTGCCAGACTAGCCGTCCAATACAGACCTCCCAGGGAGACGTCATGTCCCTCAGCGACGTGATACGCAACATCGCCAAGACCGTCACCAACAAGGACGAGCTGAAGGAGAAGGCCAAGGACCTTCCGCTCCTCGTCATCCAGACCACGCTCAGCGCGGCCGGCCAGGCGCTGCTGGTCGTCGACCGGGTGAAGAACTCCATCAAGAACCTGGGCAGCAAGGAGGAGCAGGAGGAGGCGTACGACTCGCGCCCCTCGGCCGCCGACCAGGTGGCCGCGGCTCCGGAGGCGGAAGCGGAGAAGCCCGCTCGCAAGGAGCCGGTGATCTTCGCGCCGCGCCCGGGCGCGGCCGAGCCCAACGGCGCCGCCAAGACCAAGCCCGACCCGGTCATCTTCACGCCGGCCGGCAAGTCCGCGGCCACCGCCGACACCGAGACCTCCGCCGCCACCAAGCCCGCGGTCGAGGAGGAGCCCGCCGCCGAGCCCAAGGCCGCCACCAAGCAGGCGGTCGCGGAGGAGCCCAAGGCCGCCACCGAACCCGCCGTCACGGAGAAGCCCGCGGCCGAGTCGAAGGTCGCCGAGCCCGCGGCCGAGTCGAAGGCCGCCGAGCCCGCGGCTGAGCCCAAGGCCGCCGAGCCCGCGGCCACCGTCGTGGAGGAGGTCGCCGCCGAGCCCGCGGCCGCCCCCGCCGCCACGGTCGCCGAGCCCGCCGTCGCCGAGAAGCCCGCTGTCGCTGAGGAGCCTGCTGAGGTCGAGGCGAAGGCCGCCGTCGCGGAGGAGACCCCCGAGGCCAAGCCGAAGCCCGCCCGCAAGGCCCCGGCCAGGAAGCCCGCCGCGGAGAAGAAGCCGGCCGCAGAGAAGAAGCCCGCCGCAGAGAAGAAGCCCGCTGCGGCCAAGAAGTCGACCAAGAAGCCCGCCGACGAGGCCGCCGCCGCGCCGGAGGCCGCGCCCAAGCCCGAAGCCGCACCGGAGCCCGCTGCCGCTGCCGCTGCCGCTGCCGCTGCCGCTGCCGCTGCCGCGCCGGAGCTCGGTGCCGCTGCCGCTCCGGGCCTCGCAGCCGCGGCCGCAGCCACACCCGCAGCCGCAGCCGCCTCTGAGGACCTGGCCGAGCCGCTGCCCGGCTACTCCGAGATGACCGTCGCGTCCCTGCGCGCCAGGATGCGGGGCAAGACCGCCGAGCAGATCGGCGACTTCCTCGCCTTCGAGAAGGCCACGAAGGTGCGGCCCGAGGTGATCAAGATGTTCGAGAACCGCCTGGCGAAGCTGCAGGCCGGGGAGTAGTCACCCGTACCCCGTAGTCTTCGGCCATGACCGAGAAGACCTCACCCGAGTCTCCCCTGCCGATCCGTACGGTCCTGCAGATGGTGGGCGGCTGGATCGGCAGACTCGGCACGGTCTGGGTCGAGGGCCAGATCACCGACCTCAGCGCGCGTGGCGGCACGGTGTTCATGACGCTGCGCGACCCGGTCGCCAACGTGTCGGCCAAGGTCACCACCCCGCGCGGCGTCTACGAGGCCGCCGTGCCGAGGCCGGCCGACGGCGCCAGGGTCGTGATGCAGGTCAAGCCCGACTTCTGGGTCAACAGAGGCTCGTTCGCCTTCACCGCTCTGGAGATCCGCCCGGTCGGCGTGGGCGAGCTGCTGGCCAGGCTGGAGCGGCTCAGGCAGCTCCTGGCGACCGAGGGGCTGTTCAACGCCGACAGGAAGCGGCGGCTGCCGTTCCTGCCCGGCACGATCGGGCTCATCTGCGGCCGCGACTCCGCGGCCGAGCGCGACGTGCTGGAGAACAGCCGCAGGCGCTGGCCCGCCGTGCGGTTCAAGGTCGAGGAGGTAGCCGTCCAGGGCCCTTACGCGGTGGGCGAGGTGACCGAGGCGCTGCGCAAGCTCGACGCAGACTCCGCGGTCGACGTGATCGTCATCGCCCGCGGCGGCGGCTCCCTGGAGGATCTCCTGCCGTTCTCCGACGAGACGCTCGTACGCTCGGTGGCCGCCTGCCGGACGCCCGTCGTCAGCGCGATCGGCCACGAGCAGGACAGCCCGCTGCTCGACCTGGTGGCCGACGTGCGGGCCTCCACCCCCACGGACGCGGCCAAGAAGGTCGTGCCCGACGTCGGCGAGCAGCTCACGCTGGTGCGCCAGCTCCGCGACCGGGGCCGCAGGGTGATGAGCGGCTGGCTCGACAGGGAGATGTCCTGGCTCACGTCGCTGCGCTCGCGGCCCGCGCTGGCCGACCCGGTGCGCGAGCTGGAGCGCCGGGCCGAGCAGGTCGAGTCGCTGCGCGACCGGGCCAGGCGCTCGCTGTCCGGCTCGCTCGACCGGGCCTCCGACGATCTCACCCACCTGCGTGCCCGCCTGGTCGCGCTCTCCCCGGCGGCCACGCTGGAGCGCGGCTACGCCATCGTCCAGCACCCGTCGGGCGAGGTGGTGCGCCTCGCCAAGGACGTCTCTCCCGGCTCGCTGCTGACGATCCGCCTGAGCGACGACCGGCTGACCGTACGCGCGGAGGAGCCCGGCCCGCCCGAGGACGCGTGAGCCGTCGTCCCACATGCCGTCCTGCCCGGCGAGTTGTCGCGTGTCGTCGGCGCAATCACTGAACGCAGTCGTTGGTTACGCTAAGTTGCCGCGTGGACGGCGGTGAAGCCCCCTGAGGCGTCTGATGTCGGGAGTCGATAGGCGTCTGATGCCGGGAAAACTGATGCGTCAACCACTTTGGGCCCCCGCGCGTCGAATCGTCACGGCGTTCACGCTGACTCGGGAGGCCCTCAATGATCCGTCGCATCATCCGGAAACGACGTCCTGCGCCCACGCTCGCGGGCATCAGTCTCGAGGAGGAGCTGGCCCTGATCAGGGTCGAGCTCATGTACGGCCTGCGCGTCAACCGCGAGGCGTACCTCCGCAGGAAGGTCGACGAGCGCAACGAGATGGCGACGCGCATGCGTGACCGCGACGCCGCGGAGATGCTGGCCGACCTGCGCGGCTCCCTGGAGCGGGCGGTGCAGCCGACGGTCGTGGACCTGCACAGCAGGCGGCAGCCGAGGCCCACGCAGGACCCGGAGCCCGCCTGACGGTCCGGGGCCGCCGCGATCCATACCGAATCCGCAGGTCGCGAGAGTCCATGCCTGTTGGACAGGAATCCGTGACTGTCGCGCTATGCGTTTTCAGGCGTCTGCCCTGGTCAAAAGGCTATTCACCCAGGAGATGACCGGAATCGGCAATGACGCCTGTCATCCGGTCCGGTTTGCCGTCAGGTCTGTCATGCCGCAGCATGGGCGTGGCTTTCCTGGAACAATGGCGGAGACCGGATAGGGTGACTACTTCACCGCGGATGATGGGGATCGGCAACGGACGACACCGCGCCAGCCGGGGGGATCGGCGCGAGCGGAGGCGTGATGGCTCGTAGGTCTACCGTCCAGCACGATCCTCGGATCGCTGGCGACCCCGAGCTTTCGGCGCGCCTTGACACAGCTGACTACGACGAGCCGCCGTCCCGCAGGCCGCGGCGCGGCGGCTGGTCGGGCGGCGGCGGACGGTGGCTGGTGTGGGTCGGCCGCATCGTTCTCTGGGCGCTTATTGTGGTTATCGTAGTGAATGGGGTTCGTGCCCCATTTGAGCGATTTACCCAGCAAGGGACATCGACCCCTAATGCCGTCGCACCTGCTCACCAGGGTTTTCCCGCCGACCGGGGCATGGCTTTCGCCGCCCAGTTCGCCGGGGTCTATCTCAATTTCAGCCCGGAAGACGCGGCCAGCAGGTCGCGTAAGCTCGCCGCGTTCCTGGCCGAGGGCATGGACCCGCAAATGGGATGGGACGGTTACGGCAAGCTCTCGGCCGTCGCCATCCAGCCGTACGACATCGACGCGAGCGACGCCCACAACGCGGTGGTGAGCGTGGCCTTCCAGTCAGGCCCGCGCAGGCTGATGCTGTCCGTCCCGGTCTACTACGCGGGCGACGACGCCGGCGGCAGGTTCGCCGTCGTCGGGCGTCCCGCGGTCCTGCCCGCCCCCGGCCCGGCCGACGTGCCCCAACTGGCCGCGCCGGAGACCGACGAGGCGACCGCGAGCGAGCTCAAGGAGCAACTGAAGGGCTTCTTCACGGACTACGCCCTCGGCAACACCGCCGGTCTGCAGCGCTATGTCGCCTCCGGCAAGACCCTGCCGAGCTTCGGCGGCACGTTCACGTTCAAAGAGCTGAAGAAGGTCGTGGTGCCTGTGGGGGGTGCCACACGAGAGATCCAGGCGGTCGTGGTGTGGGTCGTGCCGAACAGCGAGACGCCCTCGACCCCCGATGCCACCGACCCGGCGGCCGTGCAGGGCACGCTGGAGATGGCCTACCGCCTGACCGTCGAGAAGCAGGGCGACAAGTGGTTCGTCGCCGACATCCGCGGCGCCGGTCGGGTCGTTGGGTAGAGGCACGGCCGCGCTGCTGATCGATACCCCCCGGGAGGACAAGAAGTGACCTTGAAGACCGTAGTGCTCACCTTGATCGAGATGTCGCCGACGCCGACGCCGACCGGCCTGGACACCGGAGGGCTCGCCAACTTCCTGCGCGGGTTCTTCGCCCCGTTGTTCCTCGTGGTCGTCTCCGTGGTCGCGCTCTTCTTCCTCTTCACCCGCGAGATCACGCGATTCGTGCAGTTCCTGATATTGGCTGTGGCCATCGGAGTGATCTTCTACGTTCCCAACATCATTGAGGTGACGGCGAAGGCGATCGCCGGCGCACTGGGCATCAAGTGAGGGTTGAGACCGCTCCTTGGCGGTCATGAACGAGCGGGTGGAGAGGAGGACCGGCGTGGACCTGCCCACATATACGAACATCTGGCGGATCGAGAAGCGGCTCTACAAGCTGTACGACCTGCGGCTGCCGATGCCGCTGCCGATCGTCTGGATCGGCGTGTTCGTCGGGGTGTTCGTCCCGTGGTCGCTCCTGCTGGTCCTGGTGGGCGTGCCGGTGGAGATGCCCTGGCACGTGCTGTACCTCGTGCCGCCGGGCATCGTGACGTGGTTGTCCACCCGTCCGGTCATCGAGGGCAAGCGGCTCACCGAGCTCCTCGAGTCCCAGCTCCGCTACCTGGGCCAGCCGAAGGCGTGGTACCGCCTCGCGCCCACGTCCGAGCCCGAGACGGTCACGTTCTCCGCCCGCGTCTGGCGCACCCTGCCCGCCAGGGCCAAGTCGAAGGCCCCCCGCAAGGCCCGCCACCCGCAGCGGCGACGCGACGGCCAGCGGATCCTCGGTCCCCGTCAGGTACGCCCCGCGGTCGCCGCTGCGGCTGCCGCCGCCTCCCAGGCTCCCGTGGCGGAGCCGACCACCGGCCGCTGGGGCACCCGCCGCGGCACGGCGCCCGCCCTCAAGGCCCCGACACGCCAGGCGGCCCCGGCCCCGGCGCCAGGGTCCAAGGCGGGTGCGTTGCGCCGCGAGGAGGCCCTTCCAGGCGGCCCTGGACGGCGTCAGGAGGTACCCCTGGTCACGGGCCACGAAGGCGCGCCGACGGAGGCCGTCGCCCTGGCGCATGGCGGCAAGACTGATGTTGCCCCTCAGGAGCGTGGCGGCAAGACGGGTGCTGCCGCCCGGGAGCGGGTTGGGGAGGGTGCCGCCCTCGAGCGTGGCGGTCCGACGGAGGGTGCCGCCCGGGAGCGTGGCGGTACGACGGAGGGTGCCGCCCGGGAGCGTGGCGGCGCTGGAGAGGCCGCCGTACGAGAGCGTGGCGGAAGAGCAGAGGCCGCGGCTCGGCAGCGTGACAGAAGGGACGAGGCGGCTGCTCGGGAGGTGGAGGCCGTACCGGGACTCGGGCACGGATCGCCCGACGAGGCGCGGGCGGGCGAGCCGCTCAGCACCCGGGAGAGTCGCAAGCCCGCCACCGGCAAGCCCATCGACACCGAGGCGCTGCGACGGCTGAGGAAGCTCGCGGCGAGTGCCGACGCTCCCCCTGCCGACACGGTGCGACGTCGGGAGGAAGAGCGCCGCGAGGACGAGCGGCCCGAGGACGAGCGGCGCGAGGACGAGGCCGCGCGGGATCAGCACAGGAAGGGCCAGCCGCCCCGGCTGGGTCCGGCGCTGGTGCTGCCGGGCACGAAGCGTGTCTGGCCGCCGCTCGACCCCAACGCCAAGCCGCTGCCCCGCCCCGCCGCCCCCAAGCACGCCCGAACGGAGACCGCCTCCGATTCGCCCGTCACGCAGGATTCGGCTCAGCCGAGCACCGCATCGGGCGCGCCGGGCACTGCATCGGGCGCGCCGGTCGGGGCATCGGGCACAACCGGCGGCGCGGAGGCGTCGAACAGTGGCATCCCACAGGTGATCGCCGCGGTGCCCGATGACGCGGACACCCAAGGGAGCGCCGAGCCGGCGCGCGACGCGGATGCCCAGGAGAGCGCCGTGCCGGCACGTGACGCGGATGCCCAGGGGATCGCCGAGTCGGCGGTTGCGGGTTCCCGGGAGATCGCCCAGTCGGCGGGGGCGGGCGCGCAGAGGACCGCCGAGTCGGCTGGGGCCGACGTTCGGAAGACCGCCGAGCCGGCTGGGGCCGACGTTCGGAAGACCGCCGAGCCGGCTGGGGCGGATGTCCAGAGGACCGCTGAGTCGACGGGTGACGACAGGCGGGGAGCCGCCGAGGGCCGTGCCGACGTGCCGGAGCGAGTTTCGGGTGGCGGGCGGCCGGACGAGCCCGCGACGCGCCGCGAGCGCGTGGAGCCGACTGCCCCTGACGAGCGCATGGAGCCGGCCGCCCGTGGCGAGCGGGTGGAGCAGGTCGCCCGCAGTGAGCGGGTGGATGAGAGTGCCGGCCGTGGGCGCGTGGATGAGAGTGCCGGCCGTGAGCGCGTGGATGAGAGTGCCCGCCGTGGGCGCGTGGAGCAGCGTGCTCCCCGTGAGCGTGTGGAGCCGGCGGCTCGTGGTGGCAGGGACCAGGGGGCGGCGGCTCGGGAGGGGGCCGGGGGGCTTGTGGCGCCTGTGCCGGTGCCCAGGCCGGGGGAGGGCCGGGTGCGGCGGGTCGAGTCCGTGGTGGGACGTGACTCCGGCGGGTGGCGGCGGATCGCTCAGGTGGTCGTCGGCGGCGGCGGGGTGCGGACCGACGGTTCGGAGATCGACGAGGCCAGGGCCAGAGGCGTGTTCAGCGGCAGCCGCAGGATCGTGGTCCTGGGCTGCACCGGCGGCGCGGGCCAGAGCACGACGGCGCTCATGCTCGGCCACACCTTCGCCAAATACCGCGACGACAGGGTGGTGGCGGTCGACGCCAACACCGGCGGCAGCACCCTGACCAGCAAGATCCAGCCGGAGACGCCCGAAACCCTCACCTCGCTGCTGTCCGGGCTCGACCGCGTCAGCGGGTACCTCACCATGCGCGGGTACACGACGAGGACCGCCTCGGGGCTCGAGGTGATCAGCGCGGACACCGACGCGGGCGCCGAGCAGCGGCTGGCGGACCGGTCGTTCTTCTCCGACCACCGGCTGGGCGAGTCGATGCGCCTGCTCGACCGCCACTACAAGCTCGCCGTCATCGACCCGGCCCCGGCGCTGGCCGCCCGGGTCCTGCCGTACGCGGACCAGCTCGTGCTGGTGGTCCCCGCGAGCGAGGAGGCGTCCGAGGCGGTGGCGATGACGTACGAGTGGCTCGACGGGCACGGCTGCGCGGACCTGCGCAGGCGCGCGGTCATGGTGGTCAACGGCGTGAGCAGGCGTTCGATGGCGGACGTCGAGCAGGCGGAGTCGGTGGCCAGAGGCAGGTGCCGGGCCATCGTCAGGGTCCCCTGGGAGGACGGACTGGCGCCCGACGGCGCGGAGGTCGTCGATCCCGGGCAGTTGCGCGCGGCCGGTAGGCGGGCCTACCTCGCCCTCGCCGGCGTCGTGGTCGCAGGCTTCGCGGCAAAGGCACAGGCACAGACCGTCCGTCCGAGCGAGGAGGAGTTGGCGAGTGACCCCCCGGGCACGAGAATCGGTGAGCGATAAGTGAACAAGCGAGCAGGTAGGGCCCGTTCGTGCGCCGAGGGGGCGGCATGAGCAGGGCGTCACGAGCGCATCAGCGCCTCGCGGTCCGCTATTTCGACGATCGCATCCTGCTCACGGACACCAGCGCATGGGCGTACTTCCGCCTCCCGACGGTCAGCTACGAGTTCGTCACCCCGGATGAGCGCGAGGCCCTGGCCACCAACATCACGATCGCGCTGGCCGCGATCAGGATGCCCGACGCGGAGGTCCACCTGAGGGTCGCGCACCGCACGTACCCCGCCGCGGAGTGGGCGATGGCGCTCAACGCCACCTCCGACGAGGGGCCCGGCTGGCGCGACTACCTGGAGGAGATGTACCGGCACGTCTGGGCGAAGGACTTCTGCTCCAAGGAGGTCTACCTCGGCGTACGGCTCGGCCCGCGCGGCAAGCAGCTCGGCGCGGGCGCGCTCGCCCAGATCTTCGGCCTCTACCAGAAGACCGAGAAGGCGCTCGGCATGGAGGACGACCACGTACCCGACAGCGAGATCGGGCGGTGGACCGAATCCGCCGAACGCCTCGGCAGAGCACTCGCATCCAGCGCCCTCTACGCCAGGCACGCCACCTCCGTCGAGGTGGCGTGGTTGTTCCAGCACGCGGCCGCGGGCGCGCTGGGCGACCCGCCGCCGAGCGCCAGCCCGAAGCGGCGCTGGGGCAGAGGCGAGATCGAGTCGCTCGTGGAGGGGGAGATCCACAACGGCAGGTCGCTGCTGCGCATCGTGCAGCCGCAGGGCGACTCGTACGTGTCCTACCTGTCGTTCGCGCGCTTCCCCGACCTCATGCCGTTCCCCGACGGCGAGCCGTGGATGCACTTCGCCGACCAGCTCCCGTTCCCGGTGGAGATCTCGTCGCGGATGCGGCTCATCCCGCCGGTCAAGGCGTCCAAGGACGTGGCGCGCAAGCTCGCGCACGCCCGCGACATGGACCACCACATCCGCGAGGCCGGCGCGGAGGCGCCGCTCGCGCTGGCCGAGCAGATCGACGCGGCCCGCCTGCTGGAACACGGCATCACCAAGGAGCGCCTGCCCTTCGTGTACGGCTGGCACCGCCTGATCGTGGCGGCCCCCACCGAGGACATCTGCGTGCAGCGCGTCGAGGCGGTCGTCGAGCACTACCGCGACATGGGCATCGACGTGGTCAACTCGACGGGCGACCAGTTCTCGCTGTTCTGCGAGTCGCTGCCGGGCGAGAAGGTACGCGTCAACGCCTACGCCCAGCGGCAGCCGCTGCGCACGATCGCGGGGGGCATGGCCACCGCCACGGTCGACCTCGGAGACCGGCTCGACGACGGCGGCAACGAAGGCTGGCTCGGCCCGTACATCGGCGAGACCGTCGGCAGGGCCCGCAGCATCGTGCACTTCGACCCGCTGGTCGCGGCGACCCGCAACCGGCCGACGGCCATCGCGATCACCGGCGAGCCCGGCGGCGGCAAGACCACGCTCGCGCTGCTGATGATCTACCAGATGGCGCTCAGGGGCGTGACGGTCGCGGTGATCGACCCCAAGGGCGACGCGGAGTCGCTGGTACGCCTGCTGGAGAAGCGGGGCCGCAAGGCCCGCGTCATCCCGCTGGGGTCGGCGGCGCCGGGACTGCTCGACCCGTTCTCGTTCGGCGACGACATCGCGGCGAAGAAGACCATGGCCACCGAGACGCTGCGGCTGCTGCTGCCGCGCATGTCGGAGGAGCGCGAGTCGGCGATGATCCAGGCGGTGGCGGCGGTCTCCAACGGCCCGGACCCCTCGCTCGGCAAGGTCGTCGACTTCCTGGAGCAGGCCGACGACCCCGCGTCGAAGAACCTGGGCGCCGTGCTGCGCTCCATGTCGGAGATGCACCTGGCCAGGCTCTGCTTCGACCCCTCCGGCGGCGACCAGATCGACAGCGAGGGGTGGACGACCGTGTTCACGCTGGGCGGCCTCACGCTGCCCGACGTGGCCACGACCAGGGACGACTACTCCTACGAGCAGCGCCTGTCGGTGGCGCTGCTCTACCTGGTCTCCCAGTTCGCGCGCAGGCTGATGAACGGCCTCGACCGGCGCGCCCCCAAGGCGATCTTCCTGGACGAGGCGTGGGCGATCACCTCCACGCCCGAGGGCGCCAAGCTGGTGCCCGAGGTCAGCCGGATGGGCCGCTCCCGCAACACCGCTCTGGTGCTGGTCTCGCAGAACGCGGGAGACCTGCTGAACGAGCAGGTGACCAACTGCCTGTCATCCGTCTTCGCGTTCAGGTCCACCGAACGCGTGGAGGTGGAACACGTCATGTCGCTGCTCGGTGTGGAGCCGTCGGAGGAGCACAAGGCCGTGCTCCGCTCGCTCGGCAACGGGGAATGCATTTTCCGCGATCTGGATGGCAGGGCCGGGCGGATCGGAGTAGACCTGATCTCCGAGGAACTTCTCCGTTGGCTCGACACGAACCCGACACACGACAAACCCGACGGCGACGGGCATGATGATCATCAAGGGGGCGTGGGCAGAGCGCAGGAGGTACGGTCATGAAGATCCGGCTATCGCGACGCCTCGCGCTGGCTCTCGCGCTCGTCACCGGCATCCTGGTGATGCCGCTCGTCGTGGGCGGCCTGTCGGTCCCGGCCGCCGCGGCGCCCTGTGACCTGTCGGGCCCGCTCAACCCCGAGATGATCGGGGGCGGCATGGACGGCCTGATCCAGGCGCCGGCCCCGCAGGGCGGGGCGCAGGCCCCGGTCACCAACTACTCCCAGTTCGGCATGAGCGGCCAGTTCTGGCACACCCACGACCTGGGCTGCTCCGACTACGTCGCCGTGCTCGGCAACATGTGGGCCAACGGCATCTTCACCGCGGCCAAGGCCGTCGACCGGCTGACGATCACCACGTACCAGGCCGCGTCGACGGAGGGACCGCTCCAGGCGATCAAGGACGTCGTCGACGACATCGTCACGAACCTCGCCGACGCCATGTACTGGAAGTTCCTCCAGCCGATCGTGATCATCGGGGCGATCTGGCTGGCCTGGTACGGGCTGATCCGCAAGCGGGCCACCACGACCGCCGAGGGCGTGATCTGGATGGTGCTCGCGGTCACCGTGGCGGTGTGGTTCTTCAGCCGTCCCGGCGACTTCACCGGCCTCGGCAAGGTCGTGACCGACAAGACCGGCGAGGTCGTCAACTCGGCCTTCTCCGGCCTGCCGGGCGCGGGCGGCGCCTCCTGCCTGCCGCCGCCCGGCGAGAGCGCCCCGCAGGTCAAGGCGGGCGGGTACGGCCAGACCGGCACGCCGGGCGTCGACCAGAACGCCGACGCGCTGTGGTCCACGCTGGTCTGCAAGCCGTGGCTGGTGGGCCTGTTCGGCACCGCCGACCCGCAGCAGCCCATCGTGCGCGACTGGGGCCGCAAGGTCCTGGAGATGCAGTCGGTCCCACGGGCCGTGGCCGGCCAGCCGGCGCCCGACGTGGGGGCCCGCCAGTCGGAGTACGCCTCGCTGGCGGAGAAGCTGAAGAACGACCCCGTCTACACCGTCTTCTCCGGCCGCGACTGGTCCAACAGGCTCGGCGTGGCCGTCGGCGCGTTCATCGCGGCCATCGTGGCCGGCCTGCTCATCTTCCTGGTGGCGGTCTCGCTGCTGGTGCTGAAGGTGGGCTTCCTGCTGCTGCTGATACTCGGGCCCGTGTTCCTGCTGATCGGCGTGCATCCGGGCAGCGGCCGGATCGTCGCGATGCGCTGGGTGGAGATGCTCGTCGGCACGCTGCTCAGGCAGGCCGTGCTCACGCTGGTGCTCAGCGTCCTCGTGTACGGCTACGCGCTGATCATCTCCACGGCCATGCCCTGGGGCATGCAGGTGCTCTTCATGGCCCTGCTGACGATCGCGGTCTTCTTCTACCGCAGGCCGTTCCAGCACCTGTTCGCCTCCATGAGCGGCCACACGGTCGCCACCCGCATGCTCGGCGAGGCCGCGAGCTCGTCCGTGCTCGAGCGCTCCGCGGGCGTGCTGCCGCCGGTCGCCTCGGCCCGGATCGGCCGCTGGGGGCTGCGCAAGGCCGAGCCGCTCATCAGGGCGGCCGGCGTGGCCAATCCGGCGGGAGCGGCGGCTACGGCCGCGGCCACCGCGGGTCAGGCCCGCGTACGCGCCGAGGAGGGCGAGGGCGTCACCACGGGCGCCAGGATCCCGGCCACGGCGGCGCCGCTGGACACCGACCAGCAGGGCGGCAAGGCGGGCGCCAGGGCGCCGCTGGAGCCGCGCAGGGGCACGGCCCCGCCGCTCAACCTGGGCGGCACGCCCACCCGCACGCGCGGCGCCGCGGCGGGCGGCCCCCGGGCGGCCGGCGCGGCCGCGTCCGGCGGCACGGGCGGGTCCGGCGGGTCCGGCGGCTCGGCGGGCGGCTGGTTCGGCGGAGGGTCCGGTGGCGGCTGGGCGTCCCGGGGCGGCTCGTCGTCGGGGTCGCGTGGCGGCTCGTCCGGCGGTTCGCGTGGCTCCCGGTTCGGCGGCACGGGCGGCTCCCGGTCGGGCGGCACGCGCTCGCGCGGGTCCGCCGGCGGGCTGTTCGGCGGCTCCGGGTCGGGCGGCTCGGGCGGCGGCTCGAGGTCCGGCGGCGGGTCGCGGCCGAGCGGCGCTCCGAGGGCGTCCGGCGGTTCGTCCGGCCCGCGGATCTTCGGGTCCGACGAGCCGTCGTCCCGCACCTCCGAGGCCCCGCCGCTCTGGCTGCGCAGCAGCAGCAACGGCGGCGGCTCCGGGGGTGACAGCCCCTCCGTGCCGTTCTGGCTCAAGCCGAGCAAGGACAAGGACTGAACATGGCGGAGCGAGGTGACAAGCGCGGGGTGGCTTTTGCCGCCATCGTCGTGGTCATCGCCGCGGTCGGCATCTATCTGACGATGTGGCCGGATTCGGAGGACGACCAGGCCGGGCCCCAGCGGGAGCCCGCCAGGGTGGCGAGCGCGCTTCCCGCGCCGAACACGCCGCTGGCGACCGCGAGCGGGGCGCCGTTCGACGTCTACTCGTACCTGCCGATGAAGAAGGAGCAGCTCGCCGCGGCGGCGGACCTGGCCGAACGGTTCACCGCCGCGTACGGCACCTTCCGCTACGACGAGGACCCGGCGGCGTACGCGGCCCGCGTGAAGGTGTTCACGACGCCTGAGCTCGGCAACGAGCTGACCAGGACCCTCACCTCGGCCGGCACCGTCGAGCAGAACCGCAACGACCAGATCGTCTCCAAGGCCACGGCCAGGCTGAAGGAGATCAGGCAGATCGAGCGGACCTCCATCGTCTTCGTGGTCACGGCGACCCGGCAGGTCACCGCGAAGAGCGGCGACAAGCAGCTCACCGAGGAGTACGCGGTCACGGTGAGCCAGGCCGTGGACGACTGGCGGATCTTCGACATCCGGCCTTCCGAGGAGGGCCAGGAGGGCGACGAGGAGGGGGACACCGCGGGGTGAAGCTCTCACGGGCCCGGCTCGCCCTGCTGATCGGCGCCGCCGGGCTGCTGCTGCTCGCGGCGGTCATCGTGTCGCCGATGCTGCTGATCTCGATGCCGTCGTTCCTCAGCGACGGCGGCACCTCTCCCGACTGCAACGACAGCAAGCAGGTGGAGGAGGTGTCCGACTCGGGCGCGTCCGACATCCCTCCCGACTATCTGGGCCTGTACAAGAAGTACGGCAAGAAGATCGGCGTCCAGTGGAACATCCTGGCCGCCGTCGGCAAGCGGGAGACCGACCACGGCCGCTCCGACCTGCCCGGCGTCAAGAGCGGCACGAACTACGCGGGCGCGGCCGGGCCGATGCAGTTCCTGATCTCCACGTGGGGCGGCAAGGCCAGGGTCCCGATGTCGTCGAGGTTCACCGGGTACGCCTCCGACGGTGACGGCGACGGCGTGGGCGACATCTACAACCCGGCCGACGCCATCCTGGGCGCGGCCAGGATGCTCAAGCGCAACGGGGCGCCCGAGAACGTGCGCCAGGCGCTGTTCGTCTACAACCGGGCCTGGTGGTACGTCGACCAGGTCGTGGAGATCGCCAAGAAGTACGCCAAGTCGGGCGACTTGAAGGTGCCGCCGCAGGCCTCGAAGGAGTGCGACGAACCGCTGGTGGAGGCCGCCCCCAACGACATCGTGGCCAAGATCCTCGAGTACGCGCTCGCGCAGCGCGGCAAGCCGTACCTCTGGGGCGGGACGGGGCCGGACGCCTTCGACTGCTCGGGTGTGATCTATGCCGCGTACCGGGCGGCGGGGCTGTCGATTCCCCGTACGACGTTCACGCAGTGGCCGTTCGGGGTGAAGGTCTTAGAGGGGCAGGAGCAGCCGGGGGACCTGGTGTTCTTCAACGCGGGGCCGGGTACGGGCCCCGACCGCCCCGGCCATGTGGGGCTGGTCGTGTCGAAGGGCAAGATGCTGGAGGCCAGGTGCCGGCTGTGCGGGCCGATCAAGGTGACGAGCTACCAGGCACGCGACAACCGCATGGGCTTCACCCGTCCGCTCCAGAACCCCGACGTTCTGGAACAGCTCAAGAAGTTGCAGAATCCTTCCTTGTGAACGAATTCGACACGGTCGTGGTGGCCGCGGTGATCGTCGATCCGGGCGCCCGGGTGCTCGCCGCCCAGCGCGCGGAGCCCGTCGCGCTCGCGGGCGGCTGGGAGTTTCCCGGCGGGAAGGTGGATCCCGGCGAGAGCGAGGCGGAGGCGCTGGTCCGGGAGTGCCGCGAGGAGCTCGGCGTGGAGATCGCGGTGGGCGAGCGGGTGGGCGGGGACTGGCCGCTCTCCGAGGGGTATGTGATGCGCGTCTGGCTGTGCTCGCTGGCCTCCGGCGTGCCCGAGGCCCGGGAGCACCTGGAGCTGCGGTGGCTCGGGCCGGGCGAGTACTTCTCCGTCGAGTGGCTGGGCGCGGATCTGCCTGTCATGAAGACCGTGGAAAATCTACTGCTTTCCCGCGATTAAGGCATGCGCTTGCGTGACACAATGACTACTACGGGTGACATGTCGCAATGGGGGAGTTGTGGAGTGATGCGGCGTGGCTGGGTCATCACGGGGGCACTGATCCTGGCGGTGCCATCCGTTTCCGTGGCGGCGAGCCGGATGTCGCTGGTGCTCGACGGTGTCGAGGGGCCGGGGAAGTGGATCAGGACGGGCGACGTCGAGCGGTTCCGCGGGGCCACTTCTGGGCGCTCTGTGGTGGATTGGCACGGTACAAAGACGGCGAAAACGAAAAACGTAGGTTAATCCCGGCTTTACTGTTACTTTGACCAGACTAGTATTCCTTTGACCAAGGATCTGGGACTGCGCGGAGGGCACCGGTGGCACGCACGCGAGCGACGGCCGTGTCCGCTATCGTCCTGGCGCTGGGGCTGGCCGGCGCCGGAGTGACCCCGTTCATCGTGCAGAGCGCGAGCGCCTCGGTGTCGGCGTACGACCCCGTCGATCCGTGTGACGCCGGCGAGTTCTGCGACACCACGCCCGAGACCACGGTGACGACCACCGTGACGGCGGACCCGTCGGATACCGAGCAGCCCGAGACGACGATCACCAAGACCGTCACGGCGACTCCGAAGAAGCCGACCAAAACCCCCACGCCGAGGAAGACCACGTCGGCCCCGGCCCCGGCCACCACCGCGCCGACCCTGCCCACGCAGAACCCACAGCCTCTGCCCACGCAGAGCGCCGAGGTGCCCGAGACGTCCGCCGCGCCGAACACCTCCGTCGACATGCCGGAGGTCGCGCCGATCGAGACGGCGCCCACCGCTTCCCCGGCGCCCACCGCCTCCCCGACGCCCACCGAGACGCAGCCGGCCTCCTCCTCCGAGGAGGTGCCGCTCGAGCTGCGCAACGCGGCGCCGGAGTTCGACCAGAAGTCGCTGGCGCAGAAGCTCAGCATCCCGGCGCTGGTGCTGGTCCTGCTCGCGCTCTTCGCCGTCCTGATCTTCGAGGGGCGGCTGCGCAGGATGGCCCACGCGGCGGCGGTGCGCAAGGCGGGACCGCAGCCGGTACGCCCGGACCTGCCGCCGGCCGGGGGCTACCCCGCCGGGCCTGGTTACCCAGCCGGCCCCGGTTACCCCGCCGGACCCGGTTACTACACCACGGCCGGCTTCCCCGCCCCCGGGTACCCGGGCGGCACGGCGTACGCGCCGATCATCAGCTTCGTGCCGGTGCAGACGTACCCGGCGGGGCCTGTCCCCCCGGTCTACGAGGAGCCCCAGTACGCGCCCCCGGAGGCCGCGGCGGAGCCGGTGGTGCTGCACCCGGACGAGTTCGACTCCTTCAGCCACGAGCCGCCCAAGGGCAAGGAATACCGCGACCCGTTCGAGCCGCTCGTCCCGCCGGTGGCGCCGCCGGCGGACATCCCGCCCGGCGGCGCCGGGCCGTACGAGAGCGAAGGCCAGGAGCGCCCGCTCGGTCCGGCCTCGGCGGCGGAGCCCGGTGACTCGGAGCCGTGGCAGGGCCAGTCCCTGTTCGTGCCGCCCGGGTCCCGGCGGCAGGAGTACGAGCCGCCGCCCTACCTGGCCCCCGACGCGGACGTGACCGCCGTCCAGCCGCTGCCACAGGCGCCAGGGGAGCAGCAGGCTCAGGAGGAGCGTCCGGAGCCCACCAAGGAGATGCCTGACCCCAAGCGCAGGCTCTGGGGCCGTAAGAAGTGACACGAAAGGGGGGCTGGACATCCAGCCCCCCTGATTCGTGCGTGCCTACTTCGCGCGCTTGAAGATCTTGTTGCCGAGCCACACCAGCGGGTCGTACTTCCGGTCCACCACACGCTCCTTCATCGGGATGAGCGCGTTGTCGGTGATCTTGATGTGTTCGGGGCAGACCTCGGTGCAGCACTTGGTGATGTTGCAGTAGCCGAGCCCGTGCTGGTCCTGCGCCGCCTCCTGCCGGTCCGCCACGTCGTACGGGTGCATGTCCAGCTCCGCGATCCGCATGAGGAAACGGGGGCCGGAGAAGTTGGCCTTGTTCTCCTCGTGGTCACGGATCACGTGGCAGACGTTGTTGCACATGAAGCACTCGATGCACTTGCGGAACTCCTGGGACCGCTCGACATCGACCTGCTGCATCCGGTATTCGCCGGGCCGGACGCCGTCCGGAGGCGTGAAGGACGGGACCTCCCTGGCCTTCTGGTAGTTGAACGAGACATCCGTGACGAGGTCCTTGATGACCGGGAACGTCCGCATCGGCGTGACCGTGATGGTCTCGTCCTCCTCGAAGGTGGACATCCGGGTCATGCAGCCCAGCCGCGGCTTGCCGTTGATCTCCATGCTGCACGAGCCGCACTTGCCGGCCTTGCAGTTCCAGCGCACCGCCAGGTCGGGCGCCTGGGTGGCCTGCAGCCGGTGGATGATGTCGAGGACGACCTCGCCCTCGTTCACCTCGACGGTGAAGTCCTCGAGCTTGCCCTCGCCGCCCTCACCGCGCCAGACCTTGAACTTCGCCTTGTAGCTCATTTCGAAATCCCGTCGAACTCGGCCATCTCTTCGTCGGTGAGGTACTTCTTCAGCTCGTCCCTGTCGAACAGGGTGATCAGGTCGTCGCGCATGGGCGGCTGGAGCTTCTCCTCGACCGTGACCGCGGAGCCGTCCTCGGTGGAGCAGACGAGCAGCTTGCGGCGCCATTCCGGGTTCATCCCCGGGAAGTCGTCGCGGGTGTGCCCGCCGCGGCTCTCCTCGCGCAGCAGCGCGGCGCGCGCCACGCACTCCGAGACCAGCACCATGTTGCGCAGGTCGATCGCGAGGTGCCAGCCGGGGTTGTAGATGCGGGAGCCGGCCGCGCCGACCAGGCGCACGCGCTCCTTGAGCTTCTCCACGACCTGGAGCGCCTCGGAGACCTCCTCGGCCTTGCGGATGATGCCGACCAGGTCGTTCATCGTCCGCTGGAGCTCGTGGTGGACCTCGTACGGGTTCTCGCCGTCGCGTCCCAGCGGCGCCAGCGCCTCCTCGCGCGCCTCCTCCACGAGCTCGGGCAGGAGCCTGGGCCTGGCCTCCAGCGAGTCCACGTACGCCGCCGCGCCCGCGCCCGCCCGGCGCCCGAACACCAGCAGGTCGGAGAGCGAGTTGCCGCCCAGCCGGTTGGAGCCGTGCATGCCGCCGGACACCTCGCCCGCGGCGAACAGCCCCGGTACGGCCGCGGCGCCGGTGTCGGCGTCCACCTCGACGCCACCCATGATGTAGTGGCAGGTCGGGCCCACCTGCATGGGCTCGGCGGTGATGTCGACGTCGGCCAGCTCCTTGAACTGGTGGTGCATCGACGGCAGCCGCTTCTTGATCTCCTCGGCGGGCAGCCGGGTCGAGACGTCGAGGAACACGCCGCCCTGCGGTGAGCCGCGACCGGCCTTGACCTCGGCGTTGATCGCGCGGGCCACCTCGTCACGCGGCAGCAGCTCCGGCGGGCGCCGGTTGTTGGCCTGGTCGGTGTACCAGCGGTCGCCCTCTTCCTCGGTGGTGGCGTACTTGTCCTTGAAGACGTCCGGGATGTAGTCGAACATGAAGCGCCTGCCCTCGGAGTTGCGCAGCACGCCGCCGTCACCGCGTACGGACTCGGTGACGAGGATGCCGCGCACGGACGGCGGCCAGACCATCCCGGTGGGGTGGAACTGGATGAACTCCATGTTGATCAGGTTGGCGCCGGCGAGCAGGGCCAGGGCGTGGCCGTCACCGGTGTACTCCCAGGAGTTGGACGTGACGACGTACGACTTGCCGATGCCGCCGGTGGCCAGGACCACGGCCGGGGCGTCGAAGAGCACGAAGTTGCCGGTCTCGCGCCAGTAGCCGAACGCGCCCGAGATCCGGTCGCCGTCCTTGAGCAGCCGCGTGACCGTGCACTCGGCGAAGACCTTGATGTAGGCCTCGTAGTCGCCGTGCTTCTCGTAATCCTCCTGCTGCAGCGCGACGACGCGCTGCTGCAGCGTGCGGATCAGCTCCAGCCCGGTACGGTCGCCCACGTGCGCGAGCCGCGGGTACTCGTGGCCGCCGAAGTTCCGCTGGCTGATCTTGCCGTCCTTGGTGCGGTCGAACAGCGCGCCCCAGGCCTCCAGCTCCCAGACGCGGTCGGGCGCCTCCTTGGCGTGCAGCTCGGCCATCCGCCAGTTGTTGAGGAACTTGCCGCCCCGCATGGTGTCACGGAAGTGCACCATCCAGTTGTCGTCGGGGTTGACGTTGCCCATCGCGGCGGCCGCGCCGCCCTCGGCCATGACCGTGTGGGCCTTGCCGAACAGCGACTTGCACACGATCGCCGTCCGCTTGCCCTGCTGGCGGGCCTCGATCGCGGCCCGCAGGCCGGCACCGCCCGCGCCGATGACGACGACGTCGTATTCGTGACGCTCTGTGTTAAGCGAGTTTTCCACTGAAGCTGGTCCTTACGCGTACGGGAAGGCGATGATGCCCTTGGCCACCAGGCGGACGTACAGGTCGGCGCCCATGACGGAGAACATCGAGGCCCACGCGAGGGGCTGGTGCTTGGCGTTGAGCTTGGAGACGAACGTCCAGGCCCGGTAGCGCAGCGGGTGACGGGAGAAGTGGTTGAGCCTGCCCGCCGTGATGTGCCTGCAGGAGTGGCACGACAGCGTGTAGGCGTTGATCAGGATCGCGTTGACGACCAGGACCCAGGTGCCCAGGCCGATCGGCTTGTGGACGAGCGCCAGGACGGCGTCGTAGGCCAGGATCAGGCCGATCACGATGGCCGCGTAGAAGAAGTACCTGTGGATGTTCTGGAGGATCAGCGGGAAGCGCCGCTCACCGGTGTACTTGCCGTGCGGCTCCTGCACGGCGCACGCCGGCGGTGACAGCCAGAACGAGCGATAGTAGGACTTGCGGTAGTAGTAGCAGGTAAGCCGGAACCCGCCCGGCAGGCCCAGGATGAGCAGGCCCGGCGGCAGGGCGTACCAGTCGCCGAACGGCGCCAGGCCGAACAGCCGTGCCCCCTCGGGACACGACGTCGCCAGGCACGGCGAGGCGAACGGCGCTATGTAGGGATCGACGAAATAGCTGTTATCGATGATCGCCCACACGCCATAGACAAGGAACGAGCTGAGCCCGAGGAATGTCAGCAGCGGGACCAGCCACCATCTGTCCGTGCGCAGCGTGCGCACCTTGACTTGCGCTCGCTGCCTTCTGACAGGGGCTTCGGGCGTCGTCTGGGTCATCGCGGACCTCTCCACCTCCCGCGGACCATCGCGCATGGGGTCCGTGGTTTCGTTTCGCTGGGCGCGCGTGCGGTAGCCGCTCAGGCGCGCGTTGGTGGGGGATACGTTACGACGACAGCATGGGAAATTGTGAGCGGGGTCACTCACAATTTCGATGACTTGCTGTGATTCCTGTCACGTAGGCCCGTCAGGAGCGCTGCCCCTTGGCCGGCAACTTAACCACTGTCACGAAAAAATCATCGATTTGCCGGACAACCCGGATAAATTGCTCAAAGTCCACCGGTTTGGACACATACGCATTGGCGTGCAGCCGGTAGCTGTGCAGGATGTCCTCCTCCGCCTCGGAGGTCGTCAGGATCACCACCGGGATCGTGCGCAACTCGATGTCCGCCTTGACCTCCGCCAGCACCTCCATGCCGCTCATCCTGGGCAGGTTGAGGTCGAGCAGGATGAGGTCGGGGCGCGGCGCGTCGGCGTAGCCGTCCTCCCTGCGCAGGTACGCCATCGCCTGCTCGCCGTCGTTGACCACGTTGAGCCGGTTGCGCACCTTGTTGAAGTCGAAGGCCTCCTTGGTCAGCAGGATGTCGCCCTGGTCGTCCTCCACCAGGAGCACCTCGATCGGACGCCCGTCATTCATCGTCGTCTCCAGCCGCCGGCAAGGTCCATCGGAACGTCGCGC
Source organism: Nonomuraea sp. NPDC050786 (assembly GCF_040654115.1). Taxonomy (NCBI): domain Bacteria; kingdom Bacillati; phylum Actinomycetota; class Actinomycetes; order Streptosporangiales; family Streptosporangiaceae; genus Nonomuraea; species Nonomuraea sp. NPDC050786. Next base: position 140,115 of record NZ_JBFAHJ010000004.1, on the reverse strand, counting down.
CCTGGCTCTCGGCAGTGCCGTCGAGCCAGAGCTGCCCGCCGTGATACTCGACGATCTTGCGGCACAGGGCCAGTCCGATGCCAGTGCCCGGATAGACGTCGCGCGGGTGGAGCCGCTGGAATATCAGGAAGATGCGGTCGGCGTACTTGGGCTCGACGCCGATGCCGTTGTCCGCGCAGCTGAACTCCCACATGTCGCCGGACCTGCGCACCCCGATGTGGACGCGCGGAGCCGCCTCGGAGCGGAACTTCACGGCGTTCTCGATCAGGTTCTGGAAGAGCTGGGTGAGCTGCAGCCGGTTGCCTCTGACCTTGGGCAGCTCGTCCCTGGTGACGGTGGCCTCGGTGTCCTCGATCGTGGCCGACAGGTTCTCCAGCGCCGTGTCGAGTGCCGCGCCCGACTCGACCACGGACTTCTCGCCGGTGATCCGGCCGACCCTGGAGAAGTCGAGCAGGTCGTTGATCAGCAGCTGCATGCGCTTGGCGCCGTCGACGCTGTAGTGCATGTACTGCTTGGCCCGGTCGTCGAGCTGGGAGCCGTAGCGCTGCTCCAGCATCTGCGTGAAGCTGGCGACCTTGCGCAGCGGCTCCTGGAGGTCGTGGCTGGCCACGTACGCGAACTGCTCCAGCTCCCCGTTGGACCTGCGCAGCTCCTCGGCCTGGTCGGCGGCCGTCCGCCAGGCCGACACGATGCGGCCGCGCATGGAGTCGATGTGGCTGGACAGCTCGGCCAGCTCGGCCGGCCGGTCGACGTGCAGGATGTGGTCGAAGTCGCCGGCGGCGACCTTGCGCACCTGCTCGGCGAGCTGGTCGACGGGCTTCAGCACCGCGTACCGGATGATGAACGCCAGCGCCACGACGAACGCGAGCATGGCCGCGAAGAGCACGATCAGCGCCACGTTGAGCCGGGCGAGCTGCTCCTCGACGGCGGGCACCTTCGCCAGCTCGCGGGCGTGCGCGCTCATCATCATCGCGATCACGATCCCGGTCAGGAGCACGACGCCGGCGACCACCCCGATGACCAGGAACCAGCGGGCCACGGGCAGCCTGCCCAGCCCGGTCGGCTCCCTGGCGGGAGGAAGCGGGGTGATGCTCATGGTCTCCTCCTCCGGATCAGGACCACGGCGAGGTCGTCGCTCAGCTCGCCCACCCGGGTGATGAGCCGGTCGAGATCTATGGTGCCGTGCTCGCGTACGAGGTCGATCAGACCGTCGACGCCGAGCAGCTCGTCGCGCTCGCCCACGGTCGCCTCGATCAGGCCGTCGGTGTAGAGCATCATCGACCACTCCTCGCCCAGCGGCACGTCGATCACCGGCCACTCCGCGTCCGCGAAGATCCCGAGCGGCGGGCCGGAGGGCGTGCCGTCCACCACCTGAACAGCGCCGTCGCGCACGAGCACGGGCGGCGGGTGCCCGACCACGCGCATCCTGGCCAGGCGCAGGTCAGCGGTGATCGTGGCCATGCACAGGGTGGTGAAGATCTCGGGGCCCTTGCGTTCGGCCCGCAGCAGGGCGTCGAGCGTGCGCAGCAGCGTGTCGTCCGTCTGGCCGGCGAGCACCAGCGTGCGCCAGGCGATGCGCAGGGCCACGCCGAGCGCCGCCTCGTCGGGGCCGTGCCCGCACACGTCCCCGATCACGACGTGCACCGAGCCGTCAGGGGTCTGCACCGTGTCGAAGAAGTCGCCGGCCAGCGTCCCGCCGCTGCCGGGCAGGTAGCGGGTGACGTGGTCGATCGCCCGGGTGTGCAGCAGGGGGCTGGGCAGCAGGGCGCTCTGCAGCCTGGAGTTCTCCTTGGCCATGAGCTCCGCCTGCACGAGCCTGAGCTGGGCCAGGTCGGCGCGCTTGCGCTCCATCGAGTATCTGATCGCCCTGGCCAGCAGCCGCGCGTCGATGTCCCCCTTGACCAGGTAGTCCTGCGCGCCGGCCTGCACGGCGGCCACGCCCACGTGCGCGTCCCGGAGCCCGGTGAGCACCAGCACGGCGGCGTGCGGAGCCAGCGCCAGCACCTCCTCCAGCGCCTCCAGCCGGGTCGCGTCGGGCAGCGAGAGATCGACCAGCACGCACTGGATCTGGGGCGTCAGCTTGGCCTTGGCCTCCTGCAGGCTGCGCGCCCAGAAGATCTTCGGCGGCGCGTCGGCCTGGTTGAGCAGCTCCTCCACGAGGAAGGCGTCGCCGTCGTCGTCCTCGATGAGAAGCAGCGTCAGCGTTTCTGAGAGATGTGCTGTCACTAACGCCTCACCTGGAGTCGGGCCTGTCGATGTTCATTCTGCGATGAGCTCCACCCCTTGCGGAAGCGTGCCCTCGTGACCGGCCTCCACGACGAACGAGAGCAGGGTCTCCCTGAACGCCTGGGCGGCCCTGGTCGGCTCGACGTCCTTGCGGTGCGCCAGCGCGATCGTACGGCTGAGGCCGGGCGGCGCGAGCGGCGTGCCCGAGAGTCCGGGGCGGCCGTCGAGCACCATCGAGGGCACCACGGCCACGCCCAGCCCCGCCTCCACGAACCTCAGCACGGCGTCCATCTCGCCGCCCTGCACCGCGAACTTGGGCTCGAACCCCGCCTGCCGGCACGCCGCCAGCGTGGCCTCCCGAAGGTCGTAGCCGCGCCTGAACATGACCATCTGACGCCCGCGCAGGGCTTCGATCTCCATGTACGGGCCTTTCAACCGCTCGTGCGAAGGCGCGACGACGACGAGATTCTCCCGCAGGATCTCCTCGGTCACCAGCGCGGGGTCGTCGCTCTGCAGCGGCATGATGATCAGCGACATGTCGAGCTGCCCCCGGGCCAGCGCCCTGACCAGGTCACGCGAGCCGCCCTCCTCCACCAGCAGCTCGATGCCCGGGTACGCGCGGTGGAAGCGGGCCAGCGCGTCGGCCAGCAGGCCCGCGCAGAGCGAGGGCGTGGCGCCGAGCCGTACGCGGCCCCTGCGGAGCCCGGCAAGCTGGGCCACCTCCTGCCTGGCGGTGTCGGCGTCGGCGAGGATCCGCCGGGCGAGCGGCAGCAGGGCCTCGCCGGCGGCGGTCAGCGTGACGTTGCCCCGCGCCCGGGAGAAGAGCGGGGCGCCCAGATCGGCCTCCAGGGCCTTGATCTGCTTGCTGAGCGACGGCTGCGCGACCCTCATGCGCTCGGCGGCCTGGGTGAAGTGCCTGGCCTCCGCGACGGCGACGAAGTACGCGAGCTGCTGCAACTGCATGTGATTTTCCTCGCACCGCGTGCGTTTTCTCGGCCTGCGTAACCGTGCAAACCAAGCATCATAGCCACAGGCTATCGAAACCAGACCCGTCATGACTTGGACGGATCATCGCTGGATATCTAGCTTCTGAAGATGTGACTGCCACGATAGAGCGCGGCGCCGCCACCGCGCCTGTTCCAGCTCCCAAGAAGGCTCCAACGAGCAGGAGGCCCGAGGGGTTCCTGCGCTCGTCGAACGGCAAGAAAGTCGTCATGGCCGTCACGGGGGCCGCGATGGTGCTGTTCCTCGTCCTCCACATGCTCGGCAACCTCAAGATCTTCCTCGGCAAGGAGTCGTTCAACGAGTACGCGTACGCGCTGCGCACGCTGCTCGAGCCGATCGCTCCGTACCGGACGGTGCTGACGCTGCTCGAGATCGGGCTCGTCGTGTCGGTCGTCCTGCACATGTGGGCCGCCATCTCGCTGGCGCGCCGGGCCCGCCACGCCAGGCCGGTCAAGTACGTCGCCAAGAAGTCGCAGGCGAACGGCTACGCCACCCACATCATGCGGTTCGGCGGCCTGACGATCCTGCTCTTCGTCATCTGGCACCTGCTCGACCTGACCTTCGGCGTCGTGAACCCCAAGGGGTACGACTCCTCCCCGGCCGACCGCATGATCGCCGGCTTCGACCCGTCCCGGTGGTGGGTGACCCTGATCTACCTGGTGGCCGTCGTCATGGTCGGCCTGCACCTGCGGCACGGCATCTGGAGCGCCTTCCAGACTCTCGGCTGGGCCAACCGCACGCGTGACAAGGCTCTCCGGCCCATCGCCGGGCTGCTCTCCATCGTGCTGGTCGTCGGCTTCCTGGCCCCGCCGCTCGCGATCACGTTCGGAGTTGTGAAGTGATGAAGTTTTCCGAAGGCTCGGAGATCCGGGACACCAAGGCTCCGGCCGGGCCCATCGAGGAGCGGTGGGAGAAGCGGAAGTTCAGCGCGAAGCTGGTCAACCCCGCCAACAAGCGCAAGCTCAACGTGATCGTGGTCGGCACCGGCCTGGCGGGCGGCTCGGCCGCCGCGACGCTGGGTGAGCTGGGCTACAACGTCAAGTCGTTCTGCTACCAGGACTCCCCGCGCCGCGCCCACTCCATCGCCGCGCAGGGCGGGATCAACGCCGCCAAGAACTACCGCGGTGACGGCGACAGCATCTACCGCCTCTTCTACGACACGGTGAAGGGCGGCGACTTCCGCGCCCGCGAGTCGAACGTCTACCGCCTCGCCCAGGTCTCGGTGAACATCATCGACCAGGCCGTGGCGCAGGGCGTGCCCTTCGCCCGCGAGTACGGAGGCCTGCTGGACACCCGCTCGTTCGGCGGCGCCCAGGTATCCCGTACGTTCTACGCCCGCGGCCAGACGGGCCAGCAGCTGCTGCTCGGCGCGTACCAGGCGCTGGAGCGGCAGGTCGCGGCCGGGACCGTGACCATGTACACGCGGCACGAGATGCTCGACCTGATCGTCTCCGACGGGCGGGCGCGCGGCGTCATCGTGCGCGACATGGTGACCGGCGAGATCGAGCGCCACATCGCCGACGCCGTGGTGCTGGCCACCGGCGGCTACGGGAACGTCTTCTTCCTGTCCACGAACGCCAAGGGCTGCAACACGACGGCGATCTGGCGGGCGCACGAGCGCGGTGCGTACTTCGCCAACCCCTGCTACACGCAGATCCACCCGACCTGCATCCCGGTCTCCGGCGAGTACCAGTCGAAGCTGACGCTGATGTCGGAGTCGCTGCGCAACGACGGCCGCGTGTGGGTGCCGCTGCGCAAGAACGACACGCGGGCCCCCGGCGACATCCCGGACGAGGAGCGCGACTACTACCTGGAGCGGATCTACCCGGCCTTCGGCAACCTGGTCCCGCGCGACATCGCCTCCCGCGCCGCCAAGAACGTCTGCGACGAGGGCCGCGGCGTCGGCCCCGGCGGCCTGGGCGTGTACCTGGACTTCCGCGACGCCATCAACCGTCTCGGGCGCGACGCCGTCGAGAAGAAGTACGGCAACCTGTTCGAGATGTACGAGCGCATCACGGGCGAGAACCCGTACGACGTGCCGATGCGCATCTACCCGGCCGTCCACTACACGATGGGCGGCCTCTGGGTGGACTACGACCTGCAGTCGACCATCCCGGGGCTCTTCGTCATCGGTGAGGCCAACTTCTCCGACCACGGCGCGAACCGCCTCGGCGCGTCGGCGCTGATGCAGGGCCTGGCCGACGGATATTTCGTGCTTCCGACCACCATCGGCGACTACCTGGCCGCCGGGCCGTTCGGCGACGTGGACGAGGAGGCCGTCGCGGAGGCCGAGATCAAGGTCCGCTCGAAGATCGACCGGCTGCTGTCCGTGAACGGCGACCGTACCCCTGACTCCTTCCACCGCGAGCTGGGCAAGCTCATGTGGGACTACTGCGGCATGGAGCGCACGGAGGAGTCGCTGCGCAAGGCGCTGGAGCGCATCCCCGAGCTGCGCGAGGAGTTCTGGCGCAACGTCAAGGTGACCGGGACCGCCGAGGAGCTCAACCAGGTGCTGGAGCGGGCCGGGCGCGTCGCGGACTTCTTCGACCTGGCCGAGCTCATGTGCCTGGACGCCCTGGTCCGCACGGAGTCCTGCGGCGGCCACTTCCGCGCCGAGTCCCAGGACGCCGACGGCGAGGCGCTGCGCGACGACGAGCACTTCGCGCACGTGTCGGCCTGGGAGTTCTCGCCCTCCGGCGAGCCGGTGCTGCACAAGGAACCGCTCGAGTACGAGTACGTCAAGATGACCCAGCGGAGCTACAAGTGAATCTGACCTTGAAGGTCTGGCGTCAGAGCGGGCCTGCCGATTCCGGCCGGATGGTGACGTACCGGGTGGAGGACATCTCCCCGGACATGTCCTTCCTGGAGATGCTGGACGTCCTGAACGAGCGCCTCATCCTGGAGGGCGACGACCCGATCGCCTTCGACCACGACTGCCGCGAGGGCATCTGCGGCATGTGCGGCATGGTCATCAACGGCGTCGCCCATGGCGAGCAGCGCGCCACGACGACGTGCCAGCTCCACATGCGCCACTTCGAGGACGGCGCCGAGATCACCATCGAGCCGTGGCGCGCGGCCCCCTTCCCCGTCGTCAAGGACCTGGTCGTGGACCGCAGCGCCTTCGACCGGATCATCCAGGCGGGCGGCTTCGTCTCGGTCCCGGCCGGCTCGGCCCCGGACGCCCACAGCGTCCCGGTACGCAAGGAGGACGCGGACGCGGCCTTCGACGCGGCCACGTGCATCGGCTGCGGCGCCTGCGTGGCGGCCTGCCCCAACGGCTCGGCCTCCCTCTTCACCGCCGCCAAGATCACCCACCTGAGCCTCCTGCCCCAGGGCCAGCCGGAACGCCTCTCGCGCGCCAAGGCCATGGTGGACCAGATGGACGCGGAGGGGTTCGGCGGCTGCACGAACACGGGGGAGTGCACGGCGGTGTGCCCGAAGGGCATCCCGTTGGACACGATCGCCCGCATGAACGCCGACTACCTGAAGGCCAACGCCAAGTAGTAGGTGGCCCGGCCCTTCATCCAGACGAAGGGCCGGGCTGTTCGGCCGACATCACCTACGCGACGTCGGGCCGGGTCATCAGGGGCGAGCGCACGTGCAACGCCAGACTGGGGCCGGTCAGGGGCACGATGTTCCATGTCGCCACCGCTGTCCCCGCGTCGGCGTCGACCACCAGCCGAACCCGGTGCGGGGTGGTGATGACGTAGAGCTCGGCGACGAACGTACTGCCCTGCCAGGCGCCGGCCGCGACGACAGGGCGGCCGAGCGGCGAACTTTCCCGCCATTCGCCGTGGCCGACCTCGACGTCGAGGATCGACCCGAATCGCACGAGCCATCCACCGCCCACGGGATCGACGATCACCGTGGTTCCGTCGGGCAGAGCCGAATCCTCGGCGGAGGCGTCAAGTCTCGCCTTGACGGAACGCTCCTGGGCGGCCGCACCCGGCACCGGCGCCAATGACAGCCGCCGCAGCCGATCGGCGAGGATCTCGTCGTCCTCGGCGCTTCCCGGGTGGTCCATGCCGGGCAGCAGGCACTCCCATATCGCGTCGAGCATCGCCTGGACCCGCGTAGTGGCGGCGGTCACGGCGACCACCAGATCATGCGACGGGACGACCAGGCATTTCTGGCCGAAGGCGCCGTCAGCGTGGTAACCGTGACGCGACATCCAGAACTGGTAACCGTACCCGCAGAGGAAGTCGGCGTCCCCCGAGCCGTCCTCTAACGGCAGCGTGTCGATGTGCCGTCTGGTGGCGAGCTCCACCCATTCGCGCGGGACGAGCCGCCGCTCGCCCCACAGGCCGCCGCGCAGCAGCAGTTCACCGAAAGCGGCGACGGCCTCGGTCGTCAGGTGGAGTCCGTGGAACCCGAAGGCGGCACCGCTCGCCACCCGATCCCATTCGGCGTGGTCGACGCCCATCGGCTTGAGGAGGCGCTCGTCGACCAGTTCAGGGAGGCCGCGGCCCGTGACCCGTTCCACCATCCGGGCCAGGAGGAAGGTGGTCGAATTGTCGTACGTGTGCCGTGCTCCCTCGGCCTCGGGAAACGGTAGGCGCAGAAAGCCCTTCACCAGGTCGCCCGGTTCCAGTCGCCAGGCCTCGGCGAGGCTGTCCGTACGGTGTCCGGCTGTCATGGACAGCAGGTGGTGAACGGTGATGCGGCGGCCCTGCTCCGAGATGTCGGCCGGAACGTGGTCGGGCAGCACGTCCACCACCCGGTCGTCCAGCGAGAGCAGCCCGTCGGCGATCGCGAGCCCCACGGCGACCGAGGTGAACGACTTGGTCAGCGAGTAGAGAAGGTGCGGGCGTTCGGCCGAGTACGGCGCCCACCAGCCTTCGGCGACGACGTGACCGTGGCGTACGACCATGATGGAGTGGCACTCGACGGATTGCGCTTCGAGCCGGTCCAGCAGCGCGGCAACCGCACGGGACGACACCCCCGAGGCGGCCGGTGCCGACCGCGGCAGCAGCGCGCGTTGAGCAGACATCCAGGCACCCTAACAAAACCACCCATCAAGGTACGAGACAGCAGCGGTCAACCACCCAGCGCCGCCGCCATGCGGTCGAGGTCGGTGAGGATGGCGGCCAGGCGCCGCTGCGGGATCGCGGCGACCATGTCGCGTTCGATGGCATAGACCGCGGACCGGGCTGCGTCAAGACGACTGCGACCCTCTGGGGTGAGGTGGGCGGGAAGGGCGCGCCCGTGGTCTGCGGCGGCGGGCCGGGTGATCAGCGCCGCGTCCTGGAGGCCGCGGAGGACGACGTTCATGGATTGCCGGGTGACGAACGTGCCGCGGGCGAGCTCGGCATTGGACAGGCCGGGCTGCTGGTCGAGGAGTTCGAGACAGGCGTACTGCGGCACCGTCAGGCCGTGCTCGCGCAGGGCCTTGTCCATGGCGTTGCGCAGCGCCGCGGCGGCGCGCTTGAGTCGGTACCCCACGTGCTCGGTGACGTCCTCAGCGAGGTGGGGCGGATCCATCGGCTTCGGCTCTTCCATGTCAGGATTTTGACATACAGAACGGTGGCGCGTACAGTCCTGAATGTCAAAGTCCTGACATGCAGACCAACCTCAAGGAGGACCCATGACCGTCACCGTCGACGGCCCCGACTTCATCGCTCTGCAGGTACGCGATGTCGAGGCGGCGGCCGCGTTCTGCGAGACGCGCCTGGGAATGCGGCGGGCGCCGGTCTCGCCTCCCCACGCTGTGGTGTTCGCCACCGAGCCCATCCCGTTCGCCGTCCGCGAGCCGCTGCCGGGCGTGGATCTCGACGGCGTCGCGCGTCCCGGTCTCGGGGTGGCCCTGTGGTTCCGCACCGAGGACGCGCAGGGGCTGCACGACCAGCTCGCCGCCGCCGGGGTGCCCATCGTCAGCCCGCCGCAGGACGGCCCCTTCGGCCGCGTCTTCACCTTCTCCGGCCCCGAGGGTTACCTCCTCACCGCGCACGGAGGCTGAGCACGGCGGTCCTCGCCAGGGTGCTGCTGGTACGGATCATGCTTTCCAGGCCGGGTCCCGGCCGATGACGCCGAGCAGGCGGTCGAACGCGGGGGCGTCGTCCGGCACCGCCACCGGCGGGCCGAAGGCGCCGCGCTGCCTGCCCATCTCCACCATCTGGTCGGTGAAGTGCAGCGCCCGCGAGACGGCCTCAGGGTCCGGCTCGTACTCCTGGCCCGTGGCCCTGGCCAGGTCCCAGCCGTGTACGACCATGTCGACGAGGTACATGTGGGCCAGCACGCCCATCGGCAGGCCCATGGCGGCACTGGTCCCTTCCCACGCCTCGGGCCGCGACCAGGCGGTCAGCGTGCGCTCCGCCCGCTCGGGGAAGTCGCCCGCGTACGGCCCCTGCTCGAGCCTCGGCCCCTTGTCCGCCAGCGACTCGAACATCTCCGCCACCCACTCCAGGTGGTTGATCAGGTCCTTGACGTCGAACTTCTCGCAGGGAGTCGAGAGTCCGAGCTGCTCGGGCCGCACCTTGCGCACCAATTCCACGGTCCGTTCGGTGGCACGCGCCATCAGCGGCATCATGTCTTCCATGGCAGCCATGGTGCCCGCTCTGCCCAAGGCGCGGCTTGTAGAAACGCGACAGCGCGGCTGGGTCAACCCGTACGCGGGGCTCAAAGCCTTCGATTTCTCCCGCCACGCGCCATCACCCGAAATTTCGGCGTACGTGAGTCACTACTGGGTCGTCACGTGGACCGACCTCGCCGAGCCGTACGAACAGCGCATCGTCTCGCACCCCACCGTGAACATGACGATCACCCGGGACTTCCACCAGGTCGCGGGAGTGATCAGGGGCGGGTTCTCCTACACGATGCGGGACAGCGGCCGCGCGATCGGCGCCCGCTTCCGCCCCGGCGGCTTCCGGCCGTTCCTCGGCGCTCCGGTGTCCCAGCTGACCGGCCGCTTCGTGGAGATCGGCGAGATGTACGGCGCGGCGGGCGCGACCCTGGTCGAGCAGGTCCTGGCAGAGACCGACGCTCTGGCCGCCATCGCGCTCATCGACAGATTCCTGGTGAGCCGGCGGCCGGAACGGGATCCGCTGGCGGAAGAGGCCGATGCGCTGGTGGCGATGGCGGAGAACGACGTCTCCGTGACCAGGGTCGACGAGCTGGCCGCCAGGTCCGGGCGGTCGGTGCGTTCGCTGCAGCGGCTGTTCAGGGACTATGTAGGCATCGGCCCCAAGTGGGTGATCCGCCGCTTCCGCCTGCACGAGGCCGCGGAGCGGGTCTACCAGGGCCTCGACCTCGCCACGCTGGCCGCCGAGCTCGGCTACACCGACCAGGCCCATCTGACCAGGGATTTCACCGCCGCGGTCGGCATGCCGCCCGCCGCGTACGCGAGGCTCAGAAGCCAGGAGTGATGCCCGCCCGCGAAACTCCCCTTTCGCTAAAATAAGTGGGATTTCCTTGTCTGGTCACACACACTGATCAACAACCAGTGAGGAGATTCGTTCCATGCCGAACCAGCCCGCACCGAACCTGCTGTCGTGGGCCAGCGAGATCGACGAAGGCGCGATCATGCAGGCCGCCCGCACCGCGCGCCTGCCGTTCGTCTCCGGCCACGTCGCTCTCATGCCCGACGCGCACGTCGGCATCGGTGCGACGGTCGGCTCGGTGATCCCCACCGAGAACGCGATCATCCCCGCCGCCGTCGGCGTGGACATCGGCTGCGGCATGGTGGCCACCGAGACCACGCTCACGGCCGCCGACCTGCCCGACACCCTCGCCGCACTGATGCCGATGGTGGAGCAGCGCATCCCGGCCGGCGTCGGCAAGGGCCACGACGACCCGTCCATCGACCGCGCGCTCAGCGACCTCGGGCTCCCGCACACCGACCTCAACCCGAAGCAGACGAGGAAGGTGGCCGAGCAGTTCGGCACCCTCGGGTCCGGCAACCACTTCGTCGAGGTCTGCCTCGACGAGCGCGACCACGTCTGGACGGTGCTCCACTCGGGCTCGCGCGGCATCGGCAACCAGCTCGCCCAGATGCACATCACGGGCGCGAAGAAGCTGATGAAGAAGCAGGCCCTCGGCCTGGAGGACCCTGACCTGGCTTACCTCGTGCAGAGCACGCCGGAGTTCACCGCGTACATCGAGGACATGCTGTGGGCGCAGCACTACGCCATGGCCTCGCGTGCCCGGATGGACAAGGTGCTGATCAACGCCCTGTTCCGGGTCGCCGGCAAGGGGCAGCGGGTGCGCACGATCAACTGCTTTGCCGGCGAAACCATGGTGATGACGAGCGGGGGCGTGCGGCCCATAGCCGAACTGGCCGGTGGCGTCCATGAGCTGCTCACTACTGCTGGCGAATGGGTCAAGGCCCCGGTCCGCTCCTTCGGCCATCAGAAGCTCATACGCGTACGTTTGTCGCGGAACGGTGTCGAGAAGGTCATCTACGCCACCCCCGAGCATCGGTGGCTCCTTCGGACACACAGCAGCGGCGGCACGCGGTACTGGGGGAAGCGGCCCGCCGAGGTGACAACGGCCCAGCTGAAGCCAGGCGACCGGCTCGCTTGGACCTTCGCCAGGCGGCCAGATGGCATGAGTGTGGACCGGAGAGGCGCCGCCCGGGGGTTCGTCTTCGGTGACGGATCGGTTACATCGCCCAACAGCTCCCGTGCAATCTTCTGCGGCGAGAAGGATCTTCACCTGCTGGATCTCTTCGAGGGCATCGGGAGACCGCTGCGGACATACAACACCATGAAGGTGATCAGCGGTTTGCCCGTCGATTGGAAGACGAGCACGCCATCCCTCGACAGCTCGGCTTCCTACCTGTACGGCTGGGTGGCTGGATACTTCGCCGCCGATGGCGACGTCGGCAAGACCGGCCGGCCCACTCTCGCGTCGGCATCCCGCGAGCACTTGGAGCAGGTGCGCGTGATCTGCAACCTCATCGGTGTCGGCACGTACGGTATCCGCGAGCGCAAGCGCGTCGGTTTTGGAACCGAGCCGAGCTCGCTCTATCTGCTCGGCCTGATGCGCGGCGACCTTGACCCTTCATTTTTCCTCATTCCGGAACATCGGCAGCGGTTCGAGGCGGGTCGTGGTGCGGTGGAACGGCGGGGTTGGACCGTGTCCGCGGTCGAGGAGACCGACCGGGTCGAGGAAGTGTTCTGCGCGGTGGTGGACGGCACCCATGCCTTTGCGCTGGAGGACAATATCCTTACCCGGAATTGTCACCATAATTTTACCCAGCAGGAGAGCCACTACGGGAAGACCCTGTGGATCACCCGCAAGGGCGCCATCAAGGCCGACACCGGTGACGAGGGCGTGATCCCCGGCTCGATGGGCGCCCAGTCGTACATCGTGCGTGGTCGCGGCAACCCCGAGTCGTACAACTCCTGCGCGCACGGCGCGGGCCGCCGCATGTCGCGTACCAAGGCCAAGCGCGAGCTGTCCGTCGCCTCCCTGACACAGGCGATGGGCGGCCGCACCTGGAACGCGAACCGGGCCGCGGCGCTGGTCGATGAGCACCCGGAGGCGTACAAGCCCATCGACCAGGTGATGGCGGACCAGGAGGATCTGGTGGAGGTCCAGCACACGCTGCGCCAGATCTTCAACTACAAGGGGTAGCTCACCTCGCCGGGCCCTCGCCCCAGTCGATCAGCTCCAGCGTGCGGGAGTGGAGCCGTTCCGCGGCGGCAGGGGCGAAGGCCGGGTGGGCCACGCTGATCCGGTGTTCGCGAAGGAAGGCGCTGAGCGGCTCGGCGGGCGGGGCGTCGATCAGGGCGACGATCGGCTTGATGCCTTCCTCGACCGGCAGCCCGTGCCGCTCAGGTCCGCCGGGGATGAACGCCGCCCCGGGGACGGCCTTGGACCTGTCCCGCCCGATGACGGCCACGGCGTCGCCGGCCTGACCAAGCAGCGCATCCAGCAGATCCGCACCAACGCCAACGACGAGTCCCGCCAGGTCTCCTAGGGCTTGGCGTCGGTCCAGCCGGCCTCGATCAGCGTGGTGGAGTTCCAGACCGTGCCCGGCTCGAAGCCGGCCTGGAGGCCGCTCGGCTTGACGAGGACGTTCTCGTTCGCCAGCGCGCGTCCGGTCGCCTCGTCGAAGATCAGCCGATTCTCTGTGACGCCGTCCTTGGTGCGCTCCTTGATCGACACGGCCGTGCCCGGGCGTCCCTCCGCGTCCGTGACGTTCTCGATGACCTTCACGCCGTCGAGCTCGGCCAGCATCCGGAACGCGGCCCCGCGCACCTCGGGGGTCACCGGCATGTCCATGATCAGCCCCATGCTGACCTTGAACAGCCAGGTCTCCTCCGACATCGGCACGCTCGAGGACTCGGTGTCGTGGCCCCCGTACGAGGCCCGCAGCCACCGCTTGAGCTTGCCCGGGTCGCTGGGCAGCCCCCGCAGATCCTTCATGGTGACGTTACGGCCCAGCCAGAACACCTTGTCCCCGTCCACCAGGGGGCTGTGACTGGATTGGGCCTTGCCCGGGGAGGTCTTCAGCACGTGGTCGCCCAGACGTCCTTTCCCGGGCACCACGACCTTGATCTCGGCAGGCGAACCGGCCCGCTCCCACGCCTGGCGGTCCTGCTCAGTGGCCGGGCGCGCGCCGAGCGACTGCTGCCGACTCCACTGCTGCTGGTCGGCGCCGGTGGCGCGGGGCGTCCACATCTCGCTCCGCTGCTGCTCCATGACCAGGTAACCGCCCTGGGCGGCGCTGTACAGGTAGCGTCCCACCGACACGCTGTGCCAGTACGCGCCGGCGCCGTCCGGCTGCCGGTCCGCCTTGTCGGCGGCGGCCAGCAGCACGTCGCGGGCCGACAACGTCACCTTCTGGGTGCTCGGGACGCTCGCGGGGCTGCCGGCGGGCGGGCGTGGCGCCGGTGTCGTGCCGTTCATGGAGATGGCGACGGCCGCCGCCGTCACGGCCGCCGCGGCCCCGGCCAGGCCCAGCCCCCACGCGGGCCGGACGGCCCGGCGCCCGCGCCGTACCGGCCTCGGGGCCGCCATGGCGCGGGAGAGCTCGGCGGCTCTGGTGCGCGGGTCGATGGGCCGGTCATCGAGGTGGGCGGGTCTGGCGGCCTTGAGTTCGTCGATGGGGTTCATGACCACTCCTCGCTGAGGTTCCGCACGTGGGGCAGGGGTTCGCGGCGGGCGCCGGCATCCGTGGCTTCCATGGCCTGTTTGAGCCGTTTGCGGGCCCGATGGAGCCGTACGCGGAACGCCGCCGACGAGCAGCCGATGACCCGCGCGCCCTCCTTCGGCGACAGGCCGTGCCAGGCGACCAGGACGAGGAGCTCCCGGTCGTCCTCGGCCAGCGTGGCCAGGGCGCGCAGCACGCCCAGCCGCTCGGTCACCTGATCAGCCACGTCCCCCTCGGTCCAGGCCCGCAGCTCGGCCGCGATCGCCTCCCGGCGTACCTCGGCGCGTACGTTGTCGCGCAGCACGTTCCTCGCGACGCCCAGCAACCACGGCAGCGCCGGCTCGGGCACGTCGTCCAGCCGCCGCCAGGCGATCGCGAACGTCTCGCTCACCACCTCGTCCGCCACCTGCCGCCCCGCGCGGCTGACCACATAGGCCCACACGCGTTGCCGGCATTCGTCGTACATGCCGGTGAACCGGTGCGCATCATCCGTCACCGCCCAGCCCCTTCGTTCGGGATGCGTTCTTCTGACACCACGAAGTGGTCCGAACCCTCCCGTTGTTACACCTCGGCTGGATACATGCCGAACGGCGCCCCCTTGTCCAGGAGGCGCCGTTCGTATTCCGTACTACCTGACCCAGAGGTAGTACCAGCCGGTGCCGTTCAGCGAGCACTTGTATTCGTGCCAGCCCTCACGCTTGTACGACTGACCCATGTCGACGCACTTGCTGTAACTGGTGTATTCGCCGATGTAGGTCCACGACGCGGCCTGGGCCGGCGCGGCGACGCCGATGGCGGCCAGCGCTGCGATACCTGCTGCGACGATACCTGCACGAACGCGCATGCGTGTTTCTTCCCTTCTGCGGGGGGCTTACGTGATCAACAATCACGACTGGCGCTACAAAAGGGCTATAAATTGGATACAGCGCAATCAGGCGGCCAGCCCCTCGTATGCGGCCAGCACGAACCCGAAGCCGCGGTCGTCCCCGAGCCTGCCCTGCTCGAGCATCTGGTTCATCACGTACGCCACCGTCATGCGGGCATCGAGGTCGATCAGCACCATGGAGCCGCCCCGCCCACCCCAGAAGCACGTACGCGCCTCGCCGGACAGCCCGTAGCCCATGCCGTACCGCATCCGCGCGCCCAGAACGGGATCGAACCCCTGGTACTGCTCCTCCAGGGCACGCTCACAGCCTGCCTCCGACAGCAGCCGCACCCCGCGCAGCGTTCCGCCGCAGGCGAGCACGGACTGGACGAGGCCGACCGAGCGGGCGTTGCCATGACCGTTCCCGGCCGGGATCTCGGCCCGCCGCCAGGCGGTGGTGTTCACGTCCGCGGGCTGTACCGGGGGATTGCCGGACGAGTCGGAAGGCGCGTCCGGAGGTGGGATGTTGGGGGCGACCCGGTGGTCGTGCTCGGCGGGAAGGCCGATGTGGAAGTCGGCGCCCAGCGGCCCGGCCACCTCCTCGGCGAAGAACGCGCCCAGGCTGCGACCGGTGACGCGGCGGACGACCTCCCCGACCAGGAACCCCTGAGTGATCGCGTGATATCCGGCCTCGGCGCCAGGCTCCCAGTGCGGAGCCTGCGCGGCCAGTCGCGACGTGGCCGCGTGCCAGTCGTAGAGGTCCTCGAGCGCCATCGGCCCGTCCCAGGTGGGCAGGCCGGCGGTGTGGGAGAGCAGGTGCCGTACCCGCACGCGCTCCTTGCCCGCGGCGGCGAACTCCGGCCAGTAGGCGGCGACCGGCGCGTCCAGGTCGAGTTCGCCCCGGTCGGCGAGGATCAGCGCGCACAGCGCCGTCATCGTCTTGGTGGTGGACCAGACATTGGTGATGGTGTCGCGCTCCCAGGGGGTGGTACGGGCGGCGTCGGCGTACCCGCCCCAGATGTCCACCACCGGCTCGCCGTCAACGTGGACCGCCACGGAGGCGCCCACGTCGTCCTTGTCGAGTGAGGTGGCGAGCAGGTCGCGCACCTCACCGAAGCGGTCCTCGCACGTGCCATGTACGTCGGCCATGAACGGGAACCTAACCCGCGTCACCACGGGCCGGCCACGGCTTTTGTCCTCGCATCCATCGATAGGTTGCGGCCATGGAGATCGGTGAGTTGCTGGGGTCCGGACGGACCGCGGACGTGTACGCCATCGACGGCGATCGGGTGTTACGGCGCTATCGAGTGGACATCGACGCGCGGCGGGAGGCGGCGGTCATCGCGTACGTGGCCGCGCACGGCTTCCCGGTGCCCGAGGTGTATCCCGGCGCGGCTCAGGCCACCGATCTCGTGATGGGGCGGTTGACCGGGCCGACCATGTTGCGGGCGCTCATCGACGGGGCGATCACACCTGAGGAGGCGGGCGCCGTTCTCGCACGGCTGCTGGTGCGGCTGCACGAGATCCCGGCCCGGGTGTCCGTGGACCCCGCTGATCGGGTGCTCCATCTCGATCTGCATCCGGACAACGTCATGCTGACGCCCCGAGGGCCCGTGGTGATCGACTGGTGCAACAGCCAGGAGGGGCCGCCGGGGATGGACTGCGCCATGTCCGCGGTGATCATCGCGCAGGTGGCGGTGGAGGAGGAGAGGGAGTTCGCCGGTCCGGCGCGGGTGGCCCTCGTCGCATTGCTCGCCGGGCTCGGCGGCGCCATGGACTTCGATGACGGGCTCGAGCAGGCCAAGGCGAGGAGAGGCGCGAATTCAACGCTCACCCGGCGGGAGATCTCGCTGCTCGACGAGGCCGTGCGGCTGATCCGCGCCCACGCCTGACGGGGGGCTACTCGGTCCAGAGGCTCGTGGCGTCGATGCGTTCGCGCCAGAGCTTCTCGCCGCCACCGCCCGGCTCCCAGCGGACGCAGAAGTCGAGCAGGTCACGGCAGCGCGTCACCATCGCCTCATGGCGCTCGGCCCACTCGGGGACCGGGCCGTCGTAGGCGGCGAAGAAGCGGGAGAGCAGCGGGACGTGCTCCGGGTGGTGGCTGCGGATGATCCACTCGCACCACGCCAGGTCCTCGACCGGGCGCCCGGGGTGGGCCCACTCCCAGTCGAGTATGGCGGTCGTCCGGAACGTGGCCGGGTCGAACAGCATGTTCTGCGGGCCGAAGTCGCCATGCACGATGCCCAGCCGGTGGAGCTCGGACAGGATCCGGCCGCACTCGGTGAGCACCTCCGCGGCGTGGCCCTCGTCGAGGAGGTCCTGGCCGTGGACGCCGGAGACGAAGCGGGTGGTGAGGCTCGTCTCGGTGACCTTGTGCACGCGGGGCACGGGGATGCGGCCACGCAGGCGGCGCAGGTATCTGCTCTCCGTGCCGAGCCGGAACGCCGCCTCCGGGCCCTGGTAGCACTTCACGACCAGGGCGCCGTCGCCGAATGTGCTGTTGGTGTACCCGTGCTTCACAAGGGTCGATTCTGGCGCACCCGAGCCGCTCCCAGACGCCCGGCACGCTATCGAACGCGACTCCGATACACGATGTAAGGACGGAACAAATACCCCAAAGAGGCCGAAAGCGCATGGACTAGGCGGCTGAACGGGAAGAGAGCGACCAGCCCCATCCCGAGGACGGTGTGCACCTTGTAAAGAATGTCGGCCTGACCCATCGACGGGGTGTCCGGCTGGAGGATCAAGACGCCGCGGCACCGGGCGCGACCGTGGTGCGGTGGCTCACCTCGCTCGGCACGAACCCCGCGACCGTGGTCGCCACGCCGTAGGGGTCGTTGGAGACGCCGATCGCGTCCGTCCAGCTCTTGGAGCCCACGTCACAGGTAGCCTCCCACGGTCTCGGCGGGCGGCCCGCCCTGCGTCAGGCGCGTGGCCTGGAGCCGTTCGGCGGCGGTGATCGGCGGGAGGGTCGCGCAGACCGCGCCGATCACGTACGCGTACGGCGAGTCGCGGTCGGTCAGGGCGGTGAGCAGCAGCTCCAGCCCCGGCCTGTGCTCCTTGAGCAGCGCGGCGCCGGAGGGATCGTGCGCGGCGAACTCCAGCATCACCGGGAGGAAGTCGGGCAGCTCGTCATCCATGAGCTCCCACCCGGCCGCACGGTAGCGCTGTTTCAGCGCGGCCAGCGAGCGGCCGCGGCGGCGGGTGTCGCCGTCGGTGTAGTAGGTCAGATAGAGGCAGCAGCGCCGGTGCAGGTCGAACGTCTCCACGTAGTGCGCGGCCAGCTCGCCGGGGTCAAGCTCGGAGACCTGCGACAGGAACGTCCCGAAATGCGGCTCGGCGGCCTCCCTGATGAGCGGGAGGCGGCGCCAGAAGCGCTCGTCGGGGTAGGCGAGGAGATGCGCGGCGGCTTGCCAGATCACGGCCCTGTTCATGAGCTTCCTCTCTTGGGGGCCCTTTTGGGCGGGAACAGGCCGGCGGGAGTGCCGCGGCCGACCGGGATGCGGAGCGACTCGATGGCAGCGAACGGGTTGCCCGCGTCCTCGCCGTCGTGGCCTCCGCCGGCCGGCGCGTCCACGACGGGGGAGAGCGGGGGACGTACCAGACCATCGGCAGCGTGCGGTACTACGGGCGGGCCTCGTACAGGTCGCGGTCGCGGGCAACCGCGCGGCTCGTACTCGGGGCGGTCGAGGCCCGCGCTCGGGTAGTCGGTCTGCTGCGTCTCCCAGGTGATGATGCCGTTCTTGACGCAGACCTTCCACGAGCACGAGCACGAGCACGAGCACGAGCACGAGCACGAGCACGAGCACGTGCCGTTCTCGCCGTGCGTCGAGCGGACCACCTTGTCATGGCTCCACCGGTCGCGGTGGAAGCCGGCGCCTTCCGTTCCGCCCTTCAGGCGGAGAGTGCGCAGGTCGGTGCTGGTGGCCGGCCTGCGCAGGAATCGGCCGGTCTTCAGCAGGAGGTCCTCCGCGCTCATACCCCCACTCCATCACAGATGGTGACCCTCTGTTACACAGGGTGTATGCCTGAGCTTCGTAAAGGTCACGTGCCTGTGGTGGCGCCGGCGGGCGGAAAATCGTTTGCCCGGCCGGGCGGTGCCTTGTCAACCTTGTCAGGCCATGCGCTCCCTTCCTGAAGCCGATCCCGGCGAGCCCGACATACGCAGCCCGCTCCGCTATCTGTGGTGGACCGCGCGGCGGCAGGGCGTGCCCCTTCTCGGTGGCATCGGCTTCGCGACGCTGTGGTGGCTGGTGCAGGCGCTGATGCCGGCGGTGCTCGGGAAGGGGATCGAGGCCGTCACCGCCAAGGACACCGGGGCGCTGCTGCTCTGGGCGTCGGTCCTGTTCGGGCTGGGGCTGGTGCAGGCGTTCACCGGGATCATGCGGCACCGGATGGCGGTCTACAACTGGCTGGCCGCCGCGTACCGCACCGTCCAGCTGACCGCCGGGCAGGCCGCCCGGCTGGGCGCCACGCTGCCGAAGCGGCTCTCGACCGGCGAGGTCGTCAGCGTCGGCAACTCCGACATCGCCCACATCGGCAGCTCCCTGGACATCCTGCCGCGCGGCGTCGGCGCCGTCGTGGCGGTCGTCACCGTCACCGTGATCCTCATCTCGACCTCGCTGCCGCTGGGGCTGCTGGTCCTGTTCGGGGTGCCGCTCATGGCCGTCGCCGTCGGGCCGCTGCTGCGGCCGCTGCACAAGCGGCAGGCCAGGCAGCGCGAGCTGACCGGCGACCTGTCCACCAGGGCCGCCGACATCGTGGCGGGCCTGCGGGTGCTGCGCGGCATCGGCGGCGAGCAGGTCTTCGCCGCGCGCTACCGCGCCGAGTCCCAGCGGGTCCGGCAGGCCGGGGTAGGCGTGGCCGGGGTCGAGTCGGTGCTCGAAGGCGCCCAGATCGTGCTGCCCGGCCTGCTCATCGCGATCGTCACCGGCATCGGAGCCTCGTTCGCCGTCGCCGGGAAGATCCCCACCGGGCAGCTGGTCGCCTTCTACCTCTACGCCGTATTCCTGATCGGGCCCATGCGCACGCTCACCGAGACCGCCGACAAGCTCACCAAGGGCCACGTGGCGGCCGGGCGCGTGATCCGGATCCTGTCCATCGAGCCCGAGATCACCGGCGGCACCGGGAGCAGCGCGGGCGGCGTGCTGCGCGACTCGTACAGCGGCGTCACCCTCCAGCCCGGCTGCCTCACGGCGGTCGCCGCCGACGCGCCCGAGGATGCCATCGCCATCGCCGACCGGCTCGGCCGCTACGCCGACGGCGACGTCATGTTCGGGGCGGCCGAGCTGTCCACGCTGCCCATCGAGGAGGTCCGCTCCCGGATCCTGGTCGCCGACAACGGCGCCCGGCTGTTCAGCGGCCGCCTGCGCGACGAGCTGGACGTGCGCGGCGAGGCCACCGAGGAGGAGATGCGCCAGGCCCTGCACGCCGCCTGCGCCGAGGACATCGTCGAGGCGCTGCCCGACGGGCTCTCCGCCATGGTGGCGGAGAGCGGGCGGGAGTTCTCGGGGGGCCAGCAGCAACGGCTGCGCCTGGTCAGGGCGCTGCTGGCCGACCCCGAGGTGCTCATCCTGGTCGAGCCCACCAGCGCCGTCGACGCCCACACCGAGGCCCGCATCGCCGAACGCCTGGCCAAGGCCAGGGCCGGTCGGACCACGCTGATCTGCACGACCAGCCCGCTGGTGCTCGACCGTACCGACCACGTCGTTTACGTGGCGGACGGGCGGGTGCTCGCGGAGGGCACGCACCGGCAGCTGCTCGACGACTCGCCGGAGTACGCCGCGGCCGTGACCCGTGGGGAGGGCTGAACCATGACTTTTGTGACGGTGGGGAGGGGATGAGGCCGCATGGCTCGTGAGATCCTGCCGGTCGCCGACCGGAAACAGGTGCGCGCCTACGCCAGGCGGCTGGCACTCCGCTACCCGCGCCAACTCGGGATCGCGCTCGCCCTGCACGGGCTGGCGGCCGTCGCCGGTCTGGTCGTGCCGTGGCAGCTCGGCGGGCTGGTGCAGGACGTCCAGTACGGTGCCGATGTCAACGTCGCCGTCGTGGCCGCCGCCATCGGGGGCTTCCTGCTGCTGCAGGGCACGCTCGTGCGGTACGCGGTGCTGGCCTCGGCCAGGCTCGGCGAGAAGGTGCTCGCCCAGCTCCGGGAGGAGTTCGTGGACCGGGTGCTCGGACTGCCGCTCTCCACGGTCGAGCGGGCCGGGTCCGGTGACCTGATCACACGTACCTCCCGGGACGTGGACTCGCTCTCCCGGACCGTACGGAACGCCGTGCCGGAGACGCTGATCGCCCTGGTCACCTTTCTGATCACGATCGGCGCGCTGCTGCTGGTCAGCCCTCTGCTGATGCTGCCGATGCTGGTCGCCGTGCCGGTGATCTGGATCTCCACCCGGTGGTACCTGAAACGGGCTCGGGACGGCTATCTCCGCGAGAACGCCGCCTATGCCGACATGACCGAAGGACTGGCCGAAACCGTCGAGGGCGCCCGGGTGGTGGAGGCGCTCGGGCTTCAGACGCGCCGCCGGTCGCGTACCGACGGCGACATCAGCCGCTCCTTCGCAGCCGAACGGTACACGCTCGGGCTCCGCACCAGGTGGTATCCCGCGGTCGAGCTGGGATACGTGATCCCGGTCGTGACCACCCTGCTGGTCGGCGGCGTGTTCTACGCCAACGGGTGGGTGGCGCTCTCCCAGGTGGCCACCGCCACGCTCTACGCGCAGCAGCTGATCGACCCCCTGGACCGGTTCCTGAGCTGGATCGACGAGCTGCAGGTGGGCGGGGCGTCCATGGCCCGGCTGCTGGGCGTGTCCAACGTGCCCGACGACCGGGCGGCCGGCTCCTCGCGCCCTTCCGGGGATCTGCTGGAGGCGGCCGATGTGCGTTACGCGTACCGCGAGGGCCGCGACGTGCTGCACGGCGTGTCCCTGACCGTCCGCCCCGGGGAACGGCTGGCCATGGTGGGGCCTTCCGGGGCCGGCAAGTCCACGTTGGGGCGGCTGCTGGCGGGCATCCACGGGCCGCGTACCGGATCGGTGACCGTGGGCGGGGTGCCGCTCGTGGACCTGCCGCTGGGCGAGCTGCGGGGTCACGTGGCGCTGGTCACGCAGGAGCACCACGTGTTCAAGGGGTCGCTGCGCGACAACCTGCTGATCGCCCGCCCGGACGCCGACGACGCGGCCGTACGGAAGGCCCTCGAGGCGGTGGACGCGCTGGACTGGGTGCTCGCCCTGCCCTCGAGCCTGGAGACGGAAGTGGGCTCCGGCGGCCTGGCGATGTCACCCGCGCAGGCGCAGCAGCTCGCCCTGGCCCGCCTGGTGCTCGCCGATCCGCACACCCTGGTACTGGACGAGGCCACCTCGCTGATCGACCCTCGTGCGGCCCGGCACCTGGAGCGGTCGCTGGCCGCCGTACTGGACGGGCGCACGGTGATCGCCATCGCCCACCGGCTCTACACGGCGCACGATGCCGATCGGGTGGCTGTTGTGGAGGACGGGCGGATCAGCGAGCTGGGGTCACACGAGGAACTGGTGGGCATGGGCGGCTCGTACGCTGCTCTCTGGAGCAGCTGGCACGGCACCCCGACGACCACCCCGTCCTGAACGTGCGGTGCACGCCCCCAGGATGGCCACTCGCCCTGATCCCGTGGTGCACGCGTCCCAGGGATGGCCACCCGTCCTGAACGCGCGTGATGCACGCACACAGGGCAACCACTGGCCCTGAATGGTCATGCACGCGCCCAGAGCGGTCACTGGCCCTGAACGGTCATGCACGCGCCCAGAGCGGCCACTGGCCCTGAACGGTCATGCACGCGCCCAGAGCGGCCACTCGCCCTGAACGGTCATGCACGCGCCCAGAGCGGCCACTCGCCCTGAGCGCGTAGTGCACATGCCCCAGGACGGTCACCCCTCCTGGGGCTCTGCGTCGCGCTCCACGGGCACCTCTCCTGGGGCTCTGCGTCGCGCTCCACGGGCACCTCTCCTGGGGCTCTGCGTCGCGCTCCACGGGCAGCCCTCCCGGGATTGTGCGCCGCGCCCCAGGAGCACTCGTTCGGTGAGGGGATCAGGCGACGGGAACCCAGATGGGGCCGTCAGCCGTGTCGTCGACGCGGCCGAACACCACGTCGGCGAAGTGGATCCCGAAGCCGATCGTGTCAGGCTGCTGCAGTTCCTTGACGAGCCGGCGCCGGTGCATGGTCGACTCCGCCGTGTCCAGGTCCGGGGCGGCGAACCAGTCCGGGTGGCGGAGCTGGGCCGAGGTGTGGATGGCGTCGCCGAAAGCGATCAGCCGCTGGTCGCCGGACGTGATCGTGTACGTGGCGTGCCCAGCCGTGTGCCCCGGAGCCAGCTCCATCCGAACACCCGGGAAGATCTCCTCACCCTCACGCACCGTGCGCACTTGGGGCGAGAGCGCGGCGAGCATCTCCTCGGTGGTGCCCTGCTCGATGCTCAGCTGGCGCTGCTCCCATTCGGGCTCGCTGAACAGGTAGGCCGCCCCGGTGAAGGCAGGCCGGTCGCTGCCCGGCGCGGGGTGCCAGGCCCAGCCCAGGTGGTCGAGGTGCAGGT
This sequence comes from Nonomuraea sp. NPDC050786, assembly GCF_040654115.1. NCBI lineage: Bacteria > Bacillati > Actinomycetota > Actinomycetes > Streptosporangiales > Streptosporangiaceae > Nonomuraea > Nonomuraea sp. NPDC050786. Next base: position 116,354 of record NZ_JBFAHJ010000004.1, on the reverse strand, counting down.
GGGTGAAGGCCACCGCCTCGATCTCCGTCGGCTTGCGGCCCAGCTTGGCGAGGTTCTCCAGGAACTGGCCGCCCTGGATGACACCGATCCGCGGGTCGCCCGGGTCGTCCGGAAGGGACACCGGTCCGACTCCCGCATCGATCAGCAGCGCCCTCTCGCCGTACTCCACGAGCAGGCCACCGATGCTGCCCACCAGGTGTCCCGTGTCGTCAAGGAAGGCGGCGTTCTCCTCCCAGTCCTGCCCTGTCGTGCCAGGCAGCCATCCGTACGGCTTCAGCTGCACCGCGCCGTCAGGCACATAGGTGACCTTGAAGTCGCCGAACTCCAGCGAACGGATGGGGGACGGCCGACGCAGACGCTCCTCGTAAGTGCTCATGCTTAAGAACTTACAACTAGAACTATTCAAGCTGCAAATGTGCAGGCTTGAGGTATCCTTGTGCTATGACCTTGTCCGACCCCACCAGCACGGCCGCCACCGACAGCGAGGCCCTGGCCGTTGCCGAGCGGAACCTGTGCGGGCTCGTCAACGCCCTGGCCAGGCAGATCGAAGGCCACGTCAGAGAGCGGGCCGGCGCGCTGAACCTGACCACCGCCCAAGCCGTTGCACTGCGTGAGCTCACCGGCCCGCTGACCATGCGCGACCTCGCCGATCGCATGGGGTGCGAGCCGTCGAACGCCACGTTCGTCGTCGACCGGCTGGAGGAACAGGGCATCGTCGAACGGCGCCCTCACCCGAACGATCGCCGAGCCAAGCAACTCGTGCTTACCGCCGAGGGCGTCGCCCTGCGTGAACGCCTCCTCGCGCTCCTTACCGAGGACTCACCCTTGGCGAAGATCACGCTGCAGGAGCAGGCCGCCCTGAACGATTTGCTCCTCCGAGCACTGCAGTAGACGGAGGGAGCCCCGCCTCTTCACTGCCGGGCTCGGCACGATCCGCAGGCGGCGCGATCTCACCGGGGGCGCGATCCGCAGGCGGCACGATCCGCACGCGACGCGATCTCGCCGGGGGCGCGTCAGCATTGCGTCTTGGCAGGTGGGAGGGTGCGGTCGGTGAAGTAGGCGTTGATGTGGTCGCGGGCGCAGGCGTTGAATCCGTACAGCGTGTGGCCGGGCCCGTCGTGGTGGATGGTGGTGCTGCCCGGCACCTGGGACAGGACGCGTTCCACCGCGTCCGACTCGCCCCACGTGCCTGCTCCCAGCATCGGCGGCAGGCCCTTCGGCAGAGGCGCGGGTGGGTTGGTGACGGGCTGGGGCCAGCCGATGCAGCCCAGGGTCCCTGAGGCAATCGTGTTGGCGGTGCCGGTGTTGGGGGCCACGCGGAGCAGGCGTTTCGTGGTGGCGGATAGTTCGGTGCGGTTGGCGAAGCGCGGCCAATCAGCGCATTCCGTGACCCCTGTGCTCTGGTCGGGGTAGCGAGCGCCCCGCTCGGGCACGAAGTCGGAGGCGTCCCCCTTGGCGGCCTTGCGAATGGCCTGGGCCAGCTTGGGCCAGGCCGGGGCGCCCTGGCGGGCCAGTGCAAGGGCGAAGCTCTGCAGGTCGCGGGCCCTGTAGGCGACGTTGGCGGTCTTGGTGGGGATGGGGGTGCGGTCGGCTCGGGCGATCAGTTTGGGCCAGAGAGCGGGGACGTCATCGCAGTCGTTGGTGGCGCACCAGGTGAAGAAGCGTCGCAGGAACTCCTCGTTGGACTTGGCCATCTCCTCCAGCTCGCCCTCCCAGTCGGCTGCGCTGTGGCTCCAGGTGCCGTCCAGGACCATCGTGCGGACCCGGTTGGGGAAGAGGCGGGCGTAGTCCTGGCCGTAGAAGCCCGCATAAGAGGCGCCGTAATAGTTGAGCTTCTCCGCTCCCAGGGCCTTCCGGATCGCCTCCATGTCTCTGGCCTGATCCGCCGAGCTCATGTTGGCGAACAGCTCGGGGTCCTGGTGCCGGCAGGCCTCCGCGTAGCCGCGGTTGGTGTCGGACAGGCGGCCGAAATCCGCGTCATTTCTGGGGGCGTCGGGGATGGGGATGCGGGTCCACGTGCACGGCAGGCCCGTGCTGAGGCCGCTGAACTGCTCGCCGTAGCCGCGGGTGTCCCATGTCACGATGTCCATGCGCTCGCGGAGCTTGGCCCACCAGCCGGGGCTGGACTGGGTGATCGCGATGCCGGGGCCGCCGGGGCCACCGTAGGCCACCAGAACCGAGCCTTCCGACTTGCCGGTGGCCTTGAGGCGGCCCAGCTTGAGGGTGATCTTGCGGCCGTCGGGTTTCTGCCAGTCGACCGGGACCTGGAGGTCGGTGCACTCCATGCCGATCTTGTCGTTGGGGCAGGTCTGCCACTCTTGCGGTCCGCTCGCGGCGGCCGCCGCCGTCGCCGGGGCGTGCAGGCCTGTGCCGAGCAACGTCCCGAGCGTGAGGGTGATGGTGAGGGGCTTGAACATGGCGTTCACGATGCCGGAGCGGGGGCCGGGATCGCGTCGGACCAGGGTTTGGTTTTCGGGGGCAGGTAGTCAGACCTGCGTTTGTCAGACCGTGGGCGAGGTTCGCGGTGGGAGCTGTTGGGCGTGCGGGTCGGAGGAGCGCGGATGGACCCGCAGGAGTGTTTCGAGCGTGTTGACTTCCCGGATGCGTCTCCCGAACGCTCGTGAGTTTCACCGACAGGACGCCGATCGACCCCGACGCGCTTCGAGCAGACCTCGCGCGGACCCGGGAGCGCGGATACGGCGTCAGCATCGGTGACGTCGAGGTGGGCAGCTCCGCGATCGCCGCCCCGATCCTCAACGCCAGGTCGGAGATCCTCGGCGCGGCGGCGATCGCCAATGTCAGCGCGAAATGGAGCGACGCCGACATGCGCGATCGGGGCCACAGGCTGAAGACCGTGTGCGCCGGGACCTCCACCGAATGCGCCCAACTCGACCAGCCCTTCGTCCTCGCGCCGGAGGCGAAGTGATGGCCGTCGCCCAGCTCGACGCCCGGCGTCCCGTGATCGATTGGCTTGCCGCCGGCGAAGCCGTCGAACTTGAGGCGAGACCGCATGTCGGGACGGTAGGACTGCTCCCCGCCGACCGATCGGCGCCTTCGCACGCAGCGTGGGCCACGTGACGAGGCCGGTGCGGCTCGCCGCCGAGCTCACAGCGCGGTGGCGTCCAGCCATGAGGTGAGCAGGTCGCGGTCCCCGGCGACGACGAAGCGCCCGGCGTCGCCGGGCCGGAGCCGTCCGTAGTCAAGCGCTGCCGACGCCGCCGGGGGCTCTGCCGTGCACGGGCGCCGGAGCCCTGCCCGGGAGCGGGTCGGATGGGTCTTGCGGTGGCGGGATGACATGCCGTGAGGGTCCGTGTCGGCGCTTTCCGGCACCCTCGTCGCCTCCGTCGTGATCGGCAACTCTCGTCGCCTCTGTCGTGATCGGCAACTCTCGTCGCCTCCATCGTGGTCACCGGCCTGACCGTGGGCCGGGCGCTCGACGCCCTCCGCACCTGGCTCAGCCCAGCGACCTCTTCAAGAAGTCGACCTGAAGCAGCAGCAGGTTCTCCGCCACGACCTCCTGCGGCGTCATGTGCGTCACCCCGGACAGCGGGAGCACGCTGTGCTGCCGCCCGGCCGCCAGCAGGGCGGAGGACAGGCGCAGCGTGTGGGCGGCCACCACGTTGTCGTCGGCCAGGCCGTGGATCAGCAGCAGCGGGCGTTCGAGCTTGGCGGCGTCCCCGAACAGCGAGGACTTCTCGTACACCTCGGGCTGCTCGTCCGGGTGGCCCAGGTATCGCTCGGTGTAGCAGGTGTCGTACAGCCGCCAGTCCGTCACCGGCGCGCCCGCCACCGCCGCGTGGAACACGTCCGGCCGCCGCAGCACCGCCAGCGCGGCCAGGAATCCGCCGAACGACCAGCCGCGAATGGCCACCCTCGTCAGGTCGAGGTCGTCGGGGTACTGCTCGGCCACGCCCTGCAGGGCGTCGATCTGGTCCTCGAGCGCGGGGGTCGCGAGGTCGTTCAGCACGGCCCGCTCGAACTCCGGACCCCGGCCGGGCGTGCCGCGCCCGTCGGCCACGACGACGGCGAACCCCTGCTCGGCGAACCACTGGCTCTCCAGGAACGCGCCGCGCCGGTTGAGCACCCGCTGCGCGTGCGGGCCGCCGTACGGGTCCATGAGGACCGGCAGCCTCCGCGAGCCCTGCTCGTGCCACGAGGGCAGCACCACGGCGGTGGCCAGCTCGCGACGGCCGGAACGGCCGAGCGAGACGCGCAGGTCGAGGCCGGGACGCTCGGCGAACGACGGGATCGGCACCGCCATGCCGTCACGCCGCACCACCGTGGTCGACACGCCCTCGGCGTCGAGGCTCTGCTCGGTCAGCACGCCGACCCCGCCCGCCATCCGCCCCGAGAACACCCCGGAACGGGTCGAGACGGGCAGCAGCGAATGCCCGTCCCAGGTCCACAGATGGACCTCGGTCGGGTCGCCGCTCGCGCTGAACAGCACGCTGTCGTGATCGACGTCGAGCACCGCCCGCACCTGCAGCGTGGGCGGCGTGACCGCGCGGTCGCCCACGAAGAGCCGGTTGCCGCCCCCGGAGCTCGCCACCCACACCAGCGAACCGTCGTCGAGGTGCGCGGGCACGCCGGTGACGATGTCGACCCAGGCCGGATCGGTGTCCTCGCGCACGAGCGTGGTCGCGCCGGTCGCCGGATCGACCGTGAACAGCCGCATCGTCCGCTGGTCGCGGGTCAGGGTCACGATCGACAGCGCGTGGGAGTCCCAGGCCGCCGTCGTGAGGTATTCCTCCTCGTACGGCACCGCGACCCGCGACCCGTCGAGCCCCAGCACGAACAGCTCGGTGACGGCGTTGGGCGTGCCGGCGGCCGGATAGCGCTGGGCCGCGGCCGGACGGTCGGGGTTGGCCGGGTCGGCGATGTGCCAGACCCGGACCGGGGCCTCGTCGGCGCGCTCGACCAGCAGCGCGTCGCTCGTCGGCGCCCACCAGTGGCCGCGCATCCGGTCCATCTCCTCGGCGGCGATGAACTCGGCCAGCCCGTACGTCACCGTCTCCGACTCCGGCGTGGCCAGCGCGCGGTCCTCGCCGGTGAGCAGGTCCTGGACGCGCAGGGCCCCGCCCGTGACGTAAGCGACATGCCGCCCGTCAGGCGACAGCCGGGGATCGACGACCGCGCCGGGCGTGTCCAGCCGCCGCGCCTGGCCGCTCGCCAGCTCCACGGCGTAGAGAGCGCCGGACAGAGCGAAGCAGGCCCGCGTCACGTCCTGGTCGGTGGCGTACGCGACCACGCCCCCCGCTGCCTCCCGGCTGCGCTCACGTCTGGCCCGCTCCTCGGGGGGCAGGTCCTCCTCGTCGCCGTGGAGCGTACGCGGATCCACGACCAGGCGCTCGACGTGGGTGTCGGTGTCGAGCTCCCACAGGCAGGTCACCGGATCGGTGCCGGACTTCGTACGCAGGAAGACCACCCGGCCGCCGTCCGGAGAGATCGTGAAGCCCCTGGGCACCCCGAGGGTGAAGCGGCGGGTCCTGGCAGACAGGCGCGGGAAGCTCTCGCTCATGGCCCCAATCCTGCCATTGGGGAGTCACTACTCGGTCGTCACCCGGGAGCTCACGGCTCGACCAGGGCGGACGCACACGCAGGGGCCCTCGTCGCTCACGACGCGCCTCTCGGCCGGCGCCACCACAGCGGCGCCCGGGGGTAGCCGCCGTCCTCCAGGTCGGCCAGCCGCTCGAAGACGTTGTACGAGGCCTGGTTGCCGCAGACCAGCACCGAGCCGAGCATCGACAGCAGGTAGAGCGGGAGCATGGGGAGGCCGGCGCACCAGGCCCACTGGGTGGCATGGCGGCCCTCGTGGAGGATGAGCCGTTCGTCCAGCGCGTTCCACTTGGTCAGGACGACGTTACCCACCGTGAACGCCCCCGCGATGGGGAAGCGGTAGCGGTAGCCGAAGGCCAGGATGAGCCCGTTGGGGCCTGATTGCCGGGTCGCGCCACCGATGACCGAGATCAGCAGACCGAGCGGAGTGGCGAGATTGAGGTAGTTCGCCGCGCGGCGGAACCGGAAGCGCCTCTTCATGCGTCCCACCCTTGACCATTCTTGACAAGTCGGAATAATGGCCCACGTCCTGAAATCTCCCAAAAGAGCAGGATTATGAGATTCTCCATCCTGGGCGCGCTGCTCGGCACCGTCGCACTGGCAGGAGCCGGCGGAGTCGCGATCACCCAGACGTCAGCGTCCGATCCCCTACGATCCACTGACAACAACCCGCTAGGCGCTCTAGGCGCGAACGTGGCGTTAACGACCGCCCCGACAACGACCGACCCGACCACGAGTCCTACGCCGACGGATAGCCCCACAACCGGGGAGTACACCGTCACGACGAAGGTAGTCAAGAGCCGTGGCGTCTCCTTCCTCGACGTGTCCGTCACGGATGCGGAGGCCGCCGTCTTCTCGGTCAAACAGAAGGTGTGCAAAGGCAGGTCGTGCCGGACGGCCAACATCAACGTCCTGGTCAACGAGGGCTCGGGAGAGTCCACGAAGAGGCTGGGATGGGGCGCGTACAAGAAACGCGGCAAGCCGGCCGTCACCGTGACGCCGCTTCCGACGGCCACGGTGACGGAGCCCGGCCCGACCGTCACGGTCACCGAACCCGGTCCGACGGTCACCGAGACAGTGACATTCACCTGTCAGCCGGTTGCCGCCGAGCCGACGGAGACCGTCACGCCGACGAGCGTCCCGACCGAAACGGTGACACCGACGACCACGGATTCGCCCCCGGTGACCGACACCCCGGCACCGGCCCCGACCGACACCTCGGCACCGGCTCCGACTGACACCCCGACCGAAACTCCCGCGCAAACCCCGACCGAAACCCCGACCGACACTCCGACTGAGACTCCGACCGACGCTCCGACTGAGACTCCGACCACCACACCGACCGACGCCCCCACCGACAGCGTGACCCCGACGGAGACCTCCTCGGAGATCCCCACCTGTCCGCCGCCGGCGGAGGAGTCGCCGACGGAGGCCCCCTCGGAGACCCCGACGGACACGGCAGCGCCCACCGGCAGCGGCGTCCCGACGGAGACCCCCTCCGAGAGCCCGACCGCGACGGCATCGGAATCGGCTGGCACTCCCACCCAGTAACGTCACGGGATTGCGACCGACGAGCGGGCCAGGCCGAGCGCCTGGCCCGCTCGCACGCCGGGAGCACGTCCATTCGCACAGCTGCCCGTCCCGCTTCATGCCCGGAGTACGGCTGCGCGCCCCAAACCGGTGCCCACGCCACACGCGCCCGTACGCCCGCCCGGCCCGCTCCATGTCGGCACCTGAGTCCCTCGTCAGAGGGTTCTGTACCGCCCGTCGTGATACAGCAGCGGCGCCCCGTCCGAGGGGGTGTCCAGCGCCGTCACCCCGCCCACCACGATCGAATGATCCCCGCCATCGTGCACCGCCGTCGTAGCGCACTCGATCGTGGCGAGGGCACCGTCGAACAACGCCACCCCCGAGGCCCCCCGACGATGCGACCACCGCGCGAGCTGCCCGTCCAGCGGTCTTCCCCGGTGGGCGAAGAAGCGCGAGGCGTCCTCCATGGACGCGGGCAGCACGGAGACCCCCCACACCCCCGCCTCCATCACCGCGTCATGGAAGCGGGCCACCTTCTCCGCGCAGAACAGCACGAGGAGCGGATCGAGGGAGACGGAGGTGAACGAGTTGACCGTCATCGCGTGATCGATGTCGCCCACCCTGGTTGTGACGATCGCGACTCCGGTGGCGAAGCGGCCGACTACCTTGCGGTACGTTGCCGGGTCCACCGGCCGCTCGATCGAATGCACGAACGCTACTTTATGCCGCTACATAGAGTTCTTCTGAGGGTACCCATGCAAGAGCCACGATCCACCCCTTGACGTGGGCGAAAGCAAATAGGCGGCGACAACGGCCGCCAACCCTCCGTAAAGGTAGACGTACCCGGGCGCGCCCTCCGCGATCACGAGGTCGCCCCCGCCCATCTTCAGTGTGAACGGCATCGTCACCAGCAGCCATCCGAGCGCCGTCACGAAGGCACCGAGCCTGGCCCGCATCAGCTTGCCCGCCCCCAGGCAGACCCCCAGCAGCGCCAGGACCCACCCGATCGCGGAAACGGGGACGGGCTCGGCCCGCCACAGCAGCACCGGATGCGTGAAGCCGCCCACGACCCCCATGACGACACCGAGCACGAACAGCATGCCGTACGCCGCCCCGCCGAGGGCCGACTCGGCCTGGCTGCGATGTTCCATGTCGAATGAGGTTAGTCGATGCCCGCGAACAGATCGTTCTCGCGGTCGTGCGGCTCACCCAGCCCACCGGCCTCGACGGGCGGGCCGGGCACCGGCGGGCCGGGCACGCCGAAGGCCAGCGTGTAGTGCTCGACGCCCAGGATCTCCTGGCCGATGTTGTTGGACAGCGCGAACCACGGGTCGTCCACGCTGATCTGCGTGGCGTGCGCCCGCATGGCCGCCATCTTGTCGCCGAGCCACGGGCGGGCGTCGATCTCTGTGGTGATGTCCGCGTCGGCGGTGCCGAACGGCATGTCGTCCACCTCCTCGACCAGGAAGTCGACGTCGGCCTCGCGCAGCGCCTCCACCGTGCGGCGCATGACGGACCGGGCGAGGGCCGTGTGGTAGAACTTGGCGATCTGCCACGGCTCGCCCTCGCCGAAGTCCGGGTCGGCGGCCAGCTCGAACGCCCGGCGCGAGACCCGGTGGGCCTGGATGTGGTCGGGATGCCCGTAGAACCCGTTGTCGTCGTACGTGACGAGCACCTGGGGCCGGACCTCTCTGATGACCTTGACCAGCTCTCCTGCGGCCTCGTCGAGGTCGGCGCGCCAGAACGCGTTCGGGTGGTCGTTGGTGGCCGCCCCCATCATCCCGGAGTCGCGCCAGCGCCCGGCCTCGCCCAGGAAGCGGTGGTCCTCGACGCCGAGCGCCCGGCAGGCGGCGGCGAGCTCGCCGATCCGGTACGGCCCGAGCGCGTCGTCCTGGTCGGCGGCCAGATGGGCGAGATCCTTGGGGATGATCTCGCCTTCCTCGCCGAGCGTGCAGGTCACCAGGGTGACGTGGGCGCCCTCGGCGACGTATTTCGCCATGGTGGCGCCGGTGCCGATCGACTCGTCGTCCGGATGGGCGTGCACGAGGAGCAGCCGTCGGTCAATCATGGGGCTAGAGCGTAACAGCGCCCCCTCCGCCTACCTGGACGGAGCTGCTTCTCGCTGCACGACCGGGCGGGTGTCAGCCGGGTAACCCCTGCATTGGGCTGCTCGGCACTCTCGGTGTCCGCCCTGGCGGCGCCTTCAGCGTGCCCAGGGCGAGTGCGGCGATGCCCAGGCCCGAGACGGCGGCGGCGCACAGGAGGGAGGCGGTGGATGGCGAGACGACGTTGACGCCTGCCGAGGCCGGCGCCGAGACGGCCACGGCCACGGTCACGTAGATCCAGGTGGCCAGGCGTATCCAGCGCAGGCGGGCGGCCTCCGAGGGCAGGGTGCGGGACAGGAGCCAGGCCAGGGCCGGGAGGAGCAGGACGCCGTGCATGAACACGGCGTGGGCGGGCTTGAGCGTGGTGGCGACCGTGTACGCGAGCTGCTGGTTGCCCGTCACCACCTCGAGGACCCCACGGGCGATCATGACGGCGCCGAAGGCCATGGCGGCGAGCAGAGTGGCGAAGCCCGCGCGTACGGCCAGGAGCATGCTCGGCGCGACGCCCGGATGAGGGCGGAACGCGGCGATGGTCATGGTGATCGCGATGGCGATGAGGACGCCGCCGCCTGCCGCCAGCGTCCTCGCGACGGTGGTGTCGAAGGCGGTCTCCATGTTGAAGTGGGAAGGGACGCCTCGCCACGCCTGGACGGTGATCAGCGCCACCTCCAAAGCGGACGCCGCAGCGAAGGCGCCGACGAGGAGCTCGCGGACACGGAGCCGGACGAACCGGGAGACCCACGCCAGCGTCAGGACGCTCACCCCGAAGGACACGCCGAACGTGAACGGCTTGCGCCACGACACCGCGCCCTCCCACGGCCCGCCGTCCACGACGAACACGCCCAGGTGAACGAGGCCCGCGAGCACCAGCAGGACTCCGATGAGGTACCAGAGGCGATTCATGGCGCCATGCTGGCAAGAAGGCGGGGGGCGGCGCGTCGGCTCAGGGTTTGGATCGCGTCTACAACCGTGGTCGTACGGTCAGCGGATCCTGTGGCCCTGTCAGCGGAAGTCGTCGGCGTGCGCGTTCGCCCAGTCCGCGAAGGTGCGGGGCGCGCGGCCGGTGACCTGTAGCACGGTCGGCCGGACGACCGACTCGTCGAGCGAGCCGTTCACGTAGAAGTCGAAGAACGCGTCGACGTACTCCACCGGCATGGCGGCGGTCATCTCGGCGCGGGCCTCATCGTTCGACAGCCCTACGGCGCGCAGGTCACGGCCGAGCACCCCGGCGAGGACGGCGACCTGGTCCGCGGGCAGCAGCGCCTCCGGCCCGGTCGGCTCGAGGATCTCGCCCTGGTACCTGTCGTCGAGCAGCGCCCGCGCCGCGACCGCCGCCAGGTCGAACGGATCCAGGCACGCCGTCGCCACGTCCGGGAACGGGACGCGTATCTCGTCCCCGGCCTGGATCTGCGGCAGCCACCGCAGCGCGTTGGACATGAACGCGCTCGGCCGCAGGAACGTCCACGGCACCCCCGACTCCCGCACGGCCGCCTCGGACAGCGCCATGTACCGCGTGACCGCGTTCGTCATGTCGCCGCTCGCGGCCGAGCCGCCCGACAGGAGCACGACGTGCTCGGCGCCGGCCCGGCGGATCTCGGCCAGCAGTCCCGGCATGTCGGCATATCCGGAGAGCAGGAACGCGGCGCGCACGCCCGTCAACGGACCCGTCAGGGTCTCCGGCCGGTTGAGGTCCCCGGTCACAGCCTCGACGCCCTCGGGCAACCGGGCGTTGTCCGGGTCGCGTACCAGCGCCCGTACTGGCGTGCCGGCGGCGGCCAGCGCGCGCACGAGCTCCGAGCCCACGTTGCCGGTGGCGCCCGCAACAAAGATCATTTCGGGATTCCTTTCAAAGGCGGCTGGTCAGGGGGTCAGCTTGAGGGTGTGGACGGCCGCCTTCTTGACCGACTCGGGCTTCGAGTACATCGGCAGCAGCTCGCCCCGCGCCCACGCCTCCGCCTGGTCCCAGTAGTTCTCGTGGAAGGCGTGCCCCGACGCGCCCGTCAAGTTGATCCACTGGGACTTGTTCATGTCGGAGAGGTCGACGACCATGCGCATCGACGGCACGGCGGTGATCTCGTACCCCTTCTGGACGTTCCAGCCGGTGGCGTTGACGGCGTCCTTGCTCCCCGCCACGGAGAGCGGGCCGCGGTTGAACAGCGCCTCGACCGGCCCGATCCCCGACGTCCCCAGGGAGCCGTTGACCAGCTCCAACCGGTGGAGGTCACCCCAGCGCCAGGACTTGACCTCCGGTCCGAGCCGGTCGGAGAGCTCCTGGTACGCCGAGGCCAGCGCCTGGCGGAGGATGTCGTCGCGGGTCTCCTTGCGGTTCTTCGTGGTCACGTCGTCCCAGAAGGGGTCGTCCGGAGAGTCGAGCAGGCGTCCGACGACGTCATACCAGCGGTCGCCTCCGGCGGGCCGGGCGCCCGCCGGCAGGTCGTCGTCGAACGTCAGCATGAGCACCTGCCGCCAGACGGCGTTGAAGTAGGCGGCGGGGGTGGAGTCGAGACCCTGCGTACGGTCCCACGTCTTCAGCAGCTGCCTGGCCTCGCCGCTCGGCCCCGCCAGGTCCACCCGCATCAGGGCCGGCACCAGCGTGTCCGCGAACCCGTTGTACGTGTCCTGCTGGATCGCCGACATGTCCGCCGCGTCGATCGGGCCCTTCTTGATCGCTTCCTTGATGCGCTCGCGAATGCGCTCGGAACGGTAGCCGTGCGCCCAGTCCTTGGTCAGCAGGGGTTTGTAGCGCTTCGGGTCGATGACGGCGTTGTTCGCCGTGACGATGAACCCGTCCGCCGGGTCCTCCACCGAAGGTAACTGGTCGTACGGGATGGGGGCCGTCTTCCACTCGTACTCGCCCGTCCATCCCGGGACCGGCCAGGTGCCGTCGCCCTTCTCCCGTACGGGGATGCGTCCCGGGGCCTGGTAGCCGATCTTGCCCGTGGTGTCGGCGTAGATCAGGTTCTGGGCGGGCACGTCGAACAGCGCCGCCGCGGCCTTGAACTCTCCCCAGTCGGCCGCCTTGTTCAGCGCGAAGACGGCGTCGGCCGTCCTGCCCGGCGTCAGCGCCGTCCACTGCAGCGCCACCGCGTTGGCCTCGCCGCTCGGCCGCGCGTCGTCCATCACCTCGTTGATCAGCGGGCCGTGCCGCGTGCTCTTGACGGTGATCGTGACCGGCGCGCCGCCCGCCACCTTGATCTGCTCCTGCCTGGTCTCCAGCTTCACCTGCTGGCCCTGGTACAGGTACGTGTCGCCCTGCACCTTCTCCAGGAAGAGGTCCGCCACGTCGGGCCCCAGGTTGGTGAAGCCCCACGCGATCTTGTCCGTGTGCCCGATGACCACGCCCGGAACGCCCGAGAACGTGAACCCGGTCACGTCGTACGGGCACTCCTCCGTGATCTTCCGGCAGTGCAGCCCCGCCTGGTACCAGACCGAGGGCATCTGCGGCGACAGGTGCGGGTCGTTGGCCAGCAGCGGCTTGCCGCTCTTGGTGTACTCGCCGGAGACCACCCACGAGTTCGACCCGACGCCCTCGCGGTCCGCGGTGCCCATCGTGCTCGGCACGGCGTCCAGGGTTCTGGCGGCCTGCGAGAGCGCGCGGGGGGCGCGGATGCGCGGCTCGGCGTGCTGGTCGAAGCGGCCCTGCTCGACGGTGCCCTCAGTGACGATCGGGGAGTGGCGCTCGTACGGGTAGCCGGGGTAGAGCTGCTCGACCCGCTCCCTGGGCAGCTTGGTCAGCGCCAGCGCCCGGTCGATCTCGTCCTCCATGTTGGAGCGCAGGTCCCACGCCATGGCCTTCAGCCAGGCCACCGAGTCGGCCGCGGTCCACTTCTCCGGCTGGTAGCCGCCGTTCTGGATCTTCAGGATGGAGTATTCGAGGCTGCGGTCGGAGGCGTTGGGGTTGGCGCTGAGCCAGGCGTTCACGCCCTTCGCGTACGCGTTCAGGTAGTCCTGGGTCTCCTGGGACAGCTCGGGCAGCTCCTGCTCGGCGACCCTGCGCCAGCCCATGGTCCTGATGGCCTTGTCGTTCTCGACCGTGGCCTTGCCGAAGAGCTCCGAGAGGCGGCCGGAGGTCAGGTGGCGGCGGAAGTCCATCTCGTAGAAGCGGTCCTGGGCGTGGACGAACCCCTGTGCCATGAACAGGTCCGCGGCGGTGTCGGCGTAGATGTGCGGGATTCCTGATTTATCCCGATAAATCTCTACATTTCCTTTTAGGCCCGGCAGCCGCAGCGACCCGTCCACCTGCGGGAACGACTTCCGCACCGTGTAGACGAGAACTCCTGCCAGCACCAGAGCCAGTGCGACAAGAACGGTCAACACACGTGCGAACCACCGCAACGGACGCGGCATCCACGCGTAGGGCCTCACCGACACCTCCATCTCTGCCGAACTGGCACTAAGTCTGTCAGTCCTGGATCACTCCTCCGGACGACTTCAGAACCCTCGGCAGAGGACTTTTCGGACGGTGATTACGGTCGAGAACGACCGCCTCACCCGCCGTGCGGTATGAAGCGCGTGGGCCTCAGTACGGGCCGGGTCTCATGACCAGGTCTGGCCCTCGGGGGTGTCCGAGACGCGGACCCCCATCTCCGCCAGCAGATCCCGCAGCCGATCGGACTCTCCCCAGTCGCCGGCCGTCCGCGCCCGGGCCCGCGACTCAAGGAGCTCCCCGGCCCCAGGAGGCAGCACCCGCGCCTTGCCGATCTCCGTGGAGAGATCCAGCCCCAGCACCTGATCCACATGCAGGAACGTCTCGAACTTGGCCCCGGGCGCCACCGACGGGTCACGCTCCAGCTCCCGGAGGATCCGCAGCGCGGACGGCGTGTCCAGGTCGTCGTCGAAGGCCGACTCGACCCGCTGCGCGTACTCCGAGGCCATCGGCGCGCTGGGCGACTCCGACCACTCGGCGACCCGTGCCCGCCACCGCCGCACCGTACGGTCCGCGGCCCGCAACGTGTCCCAGGTGAGGTTCATCTGCTGCCGATAGCGATGCTCGAGGAAGGCCATCCGCGTCGCGAGCGGGTCGAGACCGGCCGCGACCACGTCCGACAGCAGCACCACGTTGCCGGTGGACTTCGCCATCTTGCGGCCGTCGAACAGCAGGTGCTCCCCGTGCACCCAGTGCCGGACCACCTCGTGCCCGGCCGCGGAGTCGGACTGGGCCCGCTCGTCCTCGTGGTGCGGGAACCGCAGGTCGATGCCGCCGACGTGGACCTCGAAGCGTGAGCCGAGGAAGCGCAGGGACATGGCCGAGCACTCCACGTGCCACCCGGGGAAGCCGCGGCCCCACGGCGAGTCCCACGTCAGCTCCCCGGAGAACGGCTTCCACAGCGCCCAGTCGGCGTGGAAGCGCTTGCGGGGGTCCACGTTGTCGATGCGGTGGGCAGGCTTCAGCTCATCCAGTCGATTTCCAGAAATATCGCCGTAAGTGGGGAAGGTTCGTACGTCGAAGAACACCGACCCGTCCGGCACCACGTACGCGTGACCCTGCTCGATCAGCTTGGCGATCAACTCGATCATCACGTCGATGGTCTCGGTCGCCCGCGGCATGTGCTCCGGCGGCCGGATGTTGAGCGCCGCGGTGTCGTCCTTGAAGGCGTCCTCGTAGAAGCGGGCCAGCTCGCGCACCGAGCGCCGCTCGGCCTGCGCCTGCTCCAGGACCTTGTCGGCGCCCGAGTCGGTCAGGTGGCCGACGTCGGTGATGTTCTGGCAGGCCAGCACGCGTACCCGCCGCCGTTCGAGCACCCGCCTGATCAGGTCGGACAGCACGTACGTACGGAGGTTGCCGACGTGGGCGTGGCGGTAGACCGTCGGACCGCACGTGTACATGCGCAACGCCCGCCCCGCGGCGATCTCCTCGACCTGCCTGGCGCGAGTGTCGTAGATCCGGAGCATCCTCCGAGCTTAACCCTCGACGAGGAGCGCGACCTCTGACGAGGTGCTCAAGCCCCGAGGAAGCCGAGGATGTCCCGGTCGCCGCGCTCGCGCAGCCTGCCGAGCACCTCCTCGCGCGTGGCCGTGTTGGGCAGCCCGATCCTGGCCCCGATCAGCCGCAGCCCCTCCATCTCCGAGCTGATGGGCGCGGTGTAGCCGATCAGGTAGAGTGCCCGGTTCACCGGCGGCATCCCGACCGGCGCGGCAGGCAGATAGCGGGTCAGCAGCTCGCCGCCGTCCGACACGGTCAGGAACACGTGGTCGCCCTCGCTCGCCTTGAAGTCGGCCAGCACGTTCCGGATCGAGCCCATGGTCGGCTGGTTGTGCCAGCTGATCACGACGTCGCCGGACGGTGTCGAGGCGGTCAGCTGCCCGCCCGGCGCCATCCCCAGGTAGGCGGCGAAGCCTGTGGGCAGCGGCGAACCGGACCCGCGCAGGTGCTCGGCGTTGACGTCCACCCGGTGCCACCAGCGGCCGTCGCGGGAGCGGAAGCTGCGCCGCGTCTCCGACACGTCCTTACGCGGCTGGTACGGCTCCGCCTCTCCGCCGGGCGAGGTGCCCGCCACCCTGATCCAGCCCCGCTGCGTGCGCTCGAACCCGGGACCGCCCGAGTAGGCGCGCACCGAGCTCTCGCTGACGTCGTACTTCGAGGTCAGGTTCGTCACGATCGTGCTCACCGAGGCCTCGCCCCCGGCCCGCTCGATCTCTCTGGCGATCATCTCCCTGATCCCCAGGTACTCGTCGCCGCCCCACCGTGTCAGGCCGTACTTGTTCCTGTCGACCCGGCGGAAGCGCTCGTCGGCGGTGAGCTGGTTGCGGATGCCGACCAGGCTGTAGTCCTCGCCGATGCGCTCCTGGATCTCCTCGGGCGACAGCGGCGTGCCCGCCACCGCCAGCACCGCCTCGGCCTTCTCGTTGATGCTGCGCGGCCACGGCACCACGTGCTGGCCGAGCACGCGCAGCTGCGGCACGGCCAGGATCCACCGTTCGGCCACGTCCTCGCGCACGCCGAGCTGGGCGACCATGGCCACCGCCTCGCCGAGCGGGCGCGGCCCGTCGGTGAACAGCTGCCGCGTCTTCTCCCTCAGCTCGTCCGCGCCGCCCGCCACGAGCCACCCGTCGGCCTGCTCGTAGCCGGTCAGCAGCGTACGCACGAACCGCCACACCGGGATCCCCAGCGAGCGCAGCTCGGTGCGGTGCCACGGCACGGCGACCTGGAGGTCGTCGGCCGGGACCGCGGAGCCCAGCCGGCCGCGCAGCCAGGAGACGTGCGCCACCAGGGCGGCCGCCTCCGGCTTGCCGAGCCAGGCCTCCACGTGATCGCGCAGGTCGCGCTCGATCTGCCTGATCCGCTCCCGCGTGACCGAGAAGCGCTGCGCGAGTTCGTCGAGGGTGGCCCGCTGCGCCGCGTAGAGCCGGTCGCGGGCGATGGCCCGCTGCCGGTCGTCCAGCGCCCCGAACAGCTCGTCGACCAGCTCGGGCAGCGGCCGCTCCGGCCTGGACGGCGCGGACACCGGCAGCGCCTCGGGCGCGGGCTCCAGCAGCCGGTCGAACACGCCGCTGAACAGCTTCTGCACGACGTCCTTGCCGAGCATCTCCGGCGTCCGCTCGGACTCGGCGGGGTCGGAGAAGCGCAGCAACGGAAGGATGTCGCCGACCATCAGATGACCCCAGCAGGCCACGGCGAGGTCGGCCAGGTGGCCGGCCACGGTCTGCGTCCCGACGATGGCGCACGCGCGATCCAGCGGGATCGCCTGCCACCAGGCCTCGGGCAGCTGTGGCTCCTCCACGATCGGCGCGATCTGACCAGGGGAGGTCCATCGCAGAGGTGGCGCGAGGTCGCTCAGGCTGAGGTTCATTGAGGTCCAACCGGCAATGGGAACATATATCCGCAGTTCAGACTATGTGATTAAGCTGACAAAAACGGGCTTCCTCTTCCGGAATGGGAGATATAGAGCATCGCACGCGCACGCGTGCAGGCGACGAACAGTATGCTCCGTTCGCGCTGCAGGGCACGAGCCCTGGCGTCAGGCTCTTCCGGCGGCGGCTCGGGCACCACGCCCTCCGCCACGCCGATGAGCGCCACCCGCTCGAACTCCAGCCCCTTGAGATGCTGGAACGCCGACGCCTGCACGTCCAGGCCGCTCAGCGCCCGCCTGGCCGCGCGCACCAGCCGCGAGTTGCGCGCCCCGACGGCGATCTCATTCGCGGGCACGCCGTCCGCCAGCCAGGACTCGATCGTGCCGCGCAGCCCGGCCAGCTCCGCTTCCGGCGTGTCGTACACCCTGATGATCGGGCGGTCGCCGTTGCGGGTAGCGCGCAGGCCGTACATGTCGGTCATGCCCTTGACCAGGCCGCTGGCCGGGGCGCCGCGCATCCGTACGGCGAAGGTGAGCAGCTCCTGGGGCAGCCGGTAGGAGATCCGGAGCGTGTGCTGCACGGCGGGGATGCCCACCGCGCCGAGCGTCACCCGCGTGTCGGTGATCCGCTGGTGCGGGTCGCCGACCACGAACAGGTCGTCGGGCGCCCGCGGCACCGCCGCGCGCAGCAGCCGCCACTGGGCCGGGCTGACGTCCTGCGCCTCGTCCACGACGACGTGACGGTACGGCTTGCGCCCGGGATCCACGTCGTCGAGCAGATCGCCCGTGGCCAGCGAGAGCAGCCTCAGCGCCTCGTCCGTCAGTTGGGCCAGCGTACGCGCTCCCGGGCCGACCAGCGCCGGGCGGCGGCCCTCGGCGTCGGCCACGATGCGCAGGGCCAGGCGTTCGGCGTTGTCCACCTCGACCCGCTTGCGGATGACCTCGTCAGTGATCAGCCGGTCGAGCTTGGCCGACAGGTCGTCGGCCAGCCCCTGCGAGAACGTCACCAGCAGCACGGGGCCCGATCCGTGCGCCGCCAGATGGGCGGCCCGGTGCAGGGCGACGACCGTCTTGCCGGTGCCCGCGCCGCCCACGACCAGCACCGGTTGGTCGTAGCGGCCGGCCCTGGCCAGCCGGTGCTGCGGCGGCTGCAGGAACGTGCACCAGCCGGGGGCGTCGAGCACCCGGTCCAGCTCGACCTTGTCGGCGACGAACACCGCCCTGTCGGGGCTGCGCCGCAGCGCCGCGTGCAGGTCATCGGGGTCGATGGGACCGCTCTCCTCGCCGGTCGCGCGCCAGGTCTGCAGCTCGCGCCACGCGTCGGAGAGCGAGCCGCCCCGGGCGAGCACGGCGAGCGGGCCGTGCTGGGTGGGCGGGAGGAGGGGTTCGAGGGCGGCGACGTCGGCCTCGGTCGTGATCAGCCGGAACAGCGGCAGCGCGTGCACGTCCAGGCCCAGACCCAGCAGGTCGCCGTCGCAGATCGGGTCGAACAACCCGGAGGAGCCGGCCGACCTGCGTAACGCCGGCTCGACGCGTTCGAGCGCCTCGGCGTCCCACTCCTCGACGACGCCGATCACGGGGTTGACGCCGTACCTGTGGCGGCGCGCGTATGACCAGGCGTCGGGGTCCGGCAGGACCGTGCGCAGCCAGTACACCTCCCGCTGCCGCACGACCACCCCGCGATGGCCTTCGGCGAGCCGCAGCGTCGCGACCCGCGGGTCCCGGCCGCCCCTGACCCGCTCGGGGTGCGGGGCGCCGGCCACGTTCAGCATGAACCGGCGCAGCGCGACCACGGCGTCCCTGCGCACCGGCTGGGCCAGTGCGCTGAGCTCCCTGGGAAACTCAGGGCCGATCGCGAGCCGCGGCACCGGCTCAGTCCAGGAGTTCGAGCAGATCGCGGTCCCCGCGTTCGCGGAGCCCGGTGAGCAGGTCAGGGAGCGCGACAGGCCCCGTCATGCCGATCCTCGTGGCGATCACCCGGGCCGCCTGATCTCGGGTGCCTCCCGGGGCCGTGTAGCCGACCAGGCGGAGCGCTTTGGTGATCTTCTCGGCGCCCTGGGCGGCCACCGGGAGGTGCCTGGCCCTGAGCACGCCCTCGTCCGACAGCGTCAGGAACAGGTGGCCGCCCTCGCGCGCGCCCACGTCCACCAGCAGGCGTTCGATGGACTCGAGCACCGGTCTGCCGTGCCAGGTCATGGTCAGCTCGCCGGCGGCGCTCCTGACCGTCCTGCTCTCGCCGGGTGACAGGCCCAGGTACGACGCGAACCCCGTCGGCAGCGTGCACTCGCCCCCGCCCAGTTGCTCGGCGGTCACGTCGATGCGCAGCCACCACCGGCCGTCGGGCTGCCTGAAACAGCGCCTGGTCTGGGAGACGTCCTTCAGCGGCTGGTACGGCTTGTGCTCGCCCTCGCCGTTCGCCTCCTCCGCCTGGGGGACGGCCGGGTTGAACGCCTGGAACTGCGGCGGGCCCGGGGGAGGGGGCGGCATCTCGACCGGGCCGAACGCCGACTGCGGCTGGAGCTGCTGCTGGAGCTGGGGCTCCGGCCGGGCCTCGCGCTGGGGCGTGAGCGTGGCCAGCACGAACTGCCAGGCGGGGACCTCCAGGGCGCGGATCTCCACGTTGTGCCAGTCGGCCGCGCCGATGAGCTGCTCCTTGCGGACCGCCGGGCCCAGCGTTCTGCGTAGCTCGTCCAGATACGCCCGGTACGGGGCGGCCTCGTCGCTCGCCAGCCAGTCGTCGAGGCGGTCCCGGAACTCGTCCTCGGTGGCGGAGATCTCGGCCGGGGGGACGGCGAAGAGCTTGGCGAGCTGGTCCACGGCGGAGGGCTCGTCGGTGAAGACGCGGTTCTGCGCGACAGCCCAGCTCTTGTCGTCGAGACCGGCGAACGCCGCCTCGATGAGCTCAGGCAGCCCCTGCACGGGCGCCGCGCCGTTCTCGTGCGCGCGTGCGGGCTCGTGCCCCTGCCCTGCTGCGTGCTCCTGCCCTGCGCGCTCCTGCCCTGCGTTCTCGTGCTCCTGTGCTGCGGGCTGGTGCTCCTGCGCGGACTCCGGCTCCTCGGCCGCCCTCTCGGCGCTCCCGGCTTGCTGGGCCTTCTCGGCGCTCTCGGCCTCGAGGGCCGCCGCCTCCTCGGCCGCCGGATCGGGGGCGGGCTCGTCTGCGGCGTCCAGCACGGGCTGGGGCTCGGGCTCGGACGTCTCGTCGGAGACCGGCTCGGCGTCGGCGTCCAGCACCGGTTCGGCGGGCACGGACTCGCCTGCGCCGACGGGCTCGCTTGCACCGACGGGCTCGCTTGCGCCGACGGACTCGCTTGCACCGACGGGCCCGCCTTCGCCGGTGGGCTGGCCCTCACGGACGGGCTCGCCGTCACCGGCGGCCTCGTGCGGCTCGGCGAACTCCTCTTCGCCGGGCTCTCCTTCGCCGGTCTCCACGCGCTCGGGCGCGCCCTCGTGGGAGGCCGCGACCCCCTCGTCGGCGGGCTGCGGGGCGACGTGGGCGTGCTCGGCCGCCGCCGCCTCGTCCTCGTCCTCGTCGGCGGTGGCCACGGGCTCGGGTTCGTCGATGACGGACCCGGTGGAGGGGAAGTGCGCGGCGGGCTCGGGCTCGTCGATGACCGACCCCGCGGCGGCGAACCGGAGCACGGGGTCAGGCTCCGCCACCGGATCGGAGGTCGCCTCGTGCGCCACGGGCTCGGGCTCCTCGGCGGCGTGCGCCGGCCCCACAGCCGCAGGCGACGGCTCTTCGAGGGCGTGCGCGGCCTCAGGCGCGGCATCGTGTGCGGCCTCAGGCGCGGCGGCGTGTGCGGGGTCAGGCGCGGCGGCGTGCGTGGGGTCAGGCGCGACGGCATGTGACGGCTCGATCGCCGCCTCGTGCGCGGCGGCGACCGGCGCGGGGGGTGCGGGCGGAGCCACCTGCGGGTGCGCGAGACGTACCAGGACGGCCGAGAACAGCGTGTTCAGCACCGGCCGCGCCTGGATGAAGGGCTGGTCCACCAGCTCCCTGCTGGTCAGCGAGAGCAGCCCGGCCCACGATCCGGCCCGGTCGAGGGCGATCGCGACGGCGGGCTCGTCCGCCTCCTCGGGGTCGAGGACGTGCAGTGCCGGCAGGACGTCGCCCACCGCGGCGGCGGGCCAGTGCTCCAGGGCGATCTCCGTCAGCAGCTCGCCCAACGCCTCGGGACCGATCGCCGTGAGGACGTGCGGCATGGGCAGGCTGCGCCACCACGCGTCCGGCAGCTCCGGCTGCCCGGTGAGCAGCGTGATCGTCGAGGCGTCGCTCCACCTCAACGGTGGTACGAGGTCGCTCAGGCAGAAGTTCATCCCGTTCCGTTCACCAGCCCCTCACGCCGCCGCAGCGGTGCAGCCATAATCTCGCCGCCCACGGAACAGACCATAGTCCGGCAAAACAGCCCTACGCATCATGTACAACGCATCAACGCCGAACAGCGGCAAAGCGTAGGCGCACGTAGTCGGCCATCCAGCCAGTCTCCCTGCGGAGCGCGGGCGCGGCCAACTCGTTCACGCGATGGAGCAAGGGCTCCACGATCTCGGGCGGGAGCCCTTCGAGCACCGGCGCGGCGAACATGCGCACCCAGTCGGCGGCGCCTCCGGGGCACTCGTCGAGCGGGGTCGGCCGGTCGAAGTATTCCAGCAACCTGACCACGAACCCCTCCTGCTCGAGGCGGTGGGCGTACTCGGCAGGCGTGGGAAAGAACCAGGGCAGGTCGGGTTCGCGCAGGCCGTACTCGCGCCAGGCGGTCAGCATCGCGGCGGTCAGCTCGGCGCAGTTGCCCGCCCCGCCCATCTCGGCGACGAAGCGCCCGCCAGGGGTCAGCGCCTCGCGCACGTTGGCGATCACCGCGCTGGGGTCGCGGCTCATCCAGTGCAGGGCCGCGTTGGAGAAGACCGCGTCGTACGGGTTGACGATGGTGAAGTCGTGCCCGTCGCCGACGATGAAGTTGATCCCCGGATACTGCGCGAGGGCCTTCTCGATCATCGCCGGCGAGCCGTCGATGCCCAGCACGTCGGCGCCCCTGAAGGCGATCTGCGCGGTGAGCACGCCGGTGCCGCACCCGAGGTCGAGCACGCGCTCGCCGGGCCGCGGATCCAGCAGATCGACGAGCGGCGCGCCCTGCGTCGAGACGTAGCCGAAGCTGCTGTCGTAGGCGCGACTGTTCCACCGCTCCAAACTCGGTGTGTCGTATCGCAAGACGATCAGCTCACATTCGATCAGACATCGGGGCCCCCGTGGCCGTGCTGTCTGCTCACTTTAGAGCCTGAACGTCCCTACGACATATCAAGTCACAAGGGACTCATCCGACACTCTTGGTCCATTCCCGCTTGAGATACTCCTTCGCCGCGTCTGCCTGCGGAATCGTCATGAGGACCGGACGGCCGGGCGCCTTGGGAAGTTTCGCGGCGTGCTCCGCGTCGAGGGTGCCCTTCATGAGCATCGCCTCGCCGCGCGCGGGGCGGGCGAAGCCCTTCTGGAGCAGGTTCTGGCCCTCGTCCGAAAGCACGAACTCCTCCCAGAGCCGGGCCGCGGCCGGGTGCGGGGCCGCCTTGTTGATGGCCAGCATGTGGTAGTCGCCGAGCGGCGCGTCCCGCGGGATCGTCACCTTCCAGGCGTCGGGGTGGGCGGCACTGCGGGCGGCGTTGAGGTGGTCCCAGGCCACGACCACGTTGGCCTTGGCCGGATCGGTGAGCCGCCCGGCCTGCTTGAGCTTGGCGAACAGCGCCAGCCCCTGCTCCGGACGGGGCGTCCCCGCCTGCATGGAGGCGGCCATCACGCCGTCGAACGCGCCCTCCGAGCGCAGCGGGTCGCCGTCGAGCGCGACCCGGTACTCGGGCCTGAGCAGGTCGGCGAAGGAGGCGGGCGGCTTGACCGCGCGCGGGTCGTACCCGATGGACATGTAGCCGCCGTACCCGGCGTACCAGGCGCCGGAGGGGTCCTTGACGTCGTCGGGCAGGTCCTGCCAGCCCTGCACCTTGTACGGGGCGAACCGGTCGGCCCCGGCGACGGCCATGTCCATGGTCAGGTCGAACACGTCGGGCTTGAGCTGCGCGGCGGCGTCCAGCTCACGCTTGCTGCTCGCCCCCGGCTCCAGCTCGTTGACCTTGATCCCGTACTTGTCGGTGAACGTGTCGATGACCTCGCCGTAGTTGACCCAGTCACGGGGCAGCCCGATCACGTTGAGCTGGCCCTCGTGCTTGGCGGCCTCGACGAGCCGGTCCATGGTCGTGAAGCCGGCCTTCATCGAGCCCGCCTGGACGTTGATCGGCGGCAGGCTCTTCTGAGTCGAGGGCTGCTCTGTGGACGACGCGCCACATCCGGCGCTGGCGAGAATGGCTGCTGCTGCGGCGGCGCAGGTACGTACGGTCACACAACGAATACTTACTGCTACGTCCGCCCAGGTCGAGGAGGCGCGGCCGGTACGACCTTGGCCGCCACCAGCGTCTCCTCAGGGATCTCCACCAGAGTGCCGTCCTTTTTGCGAACTTTTAGTAGTCCGTCCTCCCACGACACGAGGATGCCCACCGCATCGCGAAATCCCTCTGGAACGCGCCTGCGGGTGGTGATCCGTGCGCCTATATCCTGACTTGTGATCGCGATGACGAGGCGTGCCGCCACGACTTTGCCACCCTCCGTTTCGGCCAGCCGGCAAGCACGGCAATACTAGGGCGTAGCAAACCGCGGTCAGAGTCATGCCATGGTGCTGGAGAAGAAGGAGCTCGAGGTGACCTACGTCATCGCGCAGCCTTGCGTGGACGTCCTGGACAAGGCGTGCATCGAGGAATGCCCCGTCGATTGCATCTACGAGGGCGAGCGCATGCTTTACATCCACCCCGACGAGTGCGTGGACTGCGGCGCTTGTGAGCCTGTATGCCCCGTCGAGGCGATTTTCTACGAGGACGACCTTCCCGAGCAGTGGAAGGACTTCTACAAGGCGAACGTGGAGTTCTTCGAGGAGCTCGGCTCGCCGGGTGGCGCATCGAAGGTCGGCAAGATAGACAAGGACCACTCGGTGGTGGCAGCCCTGCCGCCGCAGGGTGAGGAGCACTAACCGCTCCTGCCCACGTCGCACGGGGAGCATCCGGGCCGGATGCGCCCCGTTGGCGTGCGCTCCTGAGTACGGCGACAACCCTGGAGAACCGTGTGAACAAGCTGCCCGACTTCCCCTGGGACCGTTTGGAGCCGTACAAGGAACGCGCGCTCGCGCATCCCGACGGCATCGTCGACCTCTCGATCGGCACGCCGGTCGATCCCGTGCCGCAGATCGTCCAGGACGCCCTCGTGCAGGCGGCCGACAGCCCCGGCTACCCCTTCACCCACGGCACCAAGGCACTGCGCGAGGCCGCGGCCGGGTGGCTGCGCCGCAGGCACGGCGTCACCGTCGGCCAGCAGGACGTGCTCCCGCTGATCGGCTCCAAGGAGTTCGTCGCCTGGCTGCCCACCTACCTGGGCGCCAGGCGGGTCGTCTTCCCCGAGCTGGCCTACCCCACGTACGACGTGGGCGCCCGGCTGGCCGGGGCGGTGGGCACGGCCTCCGACAGCACGCTCGCGCTCGGCCCCGAGCGCGTCGACCTCCTCTGGGTCAACTCCCCGGGCAACCCCACGGGCCGGGTGCTGCCCACCGAGCACCTGCGCAAGGTGGTCTCCTGGGCGCGCGAGCGCGGCACGATCGTGGCCTCCGACGAGTGCTACATCGAGCTCGGCTGGGAGGAAGAGCCCGTCTCGATCCTCCACCCCGACGTCTGCGGCGGCTCCCACGAGGGGCTGCTCGCGGTCCACTCGCTCTCCAAGCGCTCCAACCTGGCCGGCTACCGCGCCGGGTTCGTGACGGGCGACCCCGTCCTGGTCAAGCGGCTGCTGGAGACGCGCAAGCACGCCGGCATGCTCATGCCGCAGCCCGTACAGGCCGCCATGACGGTCGCGTTCGGTGACGACGCGCACGCCGACCGGCAGCGCGAGCTGTACGCCGCCCGCCGCGCCCTGCTGCGGCCCGCGCTCGAGCGGGCCGGGTGGCACATCGACCATTCGACGGCCGGACTGTACTTCTGGGCGTCGAACGGGCAGAGCGCCTGGGACCAGGTGGCCAAGCTCTCCGAAATCGGCATTTTGGTCGCGCCGGGAGAGTTCTACGGATCGGCAGGTGAGCGGCACATCCGCATCGCCGTCACGGCGACTGATGAGCGGATCGGTGCGGCGGTGCGCCGCCTCCAGTAGGATCGCCCGTCATAAGCCAGCCGAACGGGCTTGAAACGCATAAATTGATAAGGGCTTTTGCCGAGGCAGACCGCGAGTGGAGCGAGCTGATCGATGAGCATGACCTCCATGGTCGTACTCGGGCTGAGCATCGCCACTGTCCTGTTGCTGCTGGGGGCCTTCCTGGCCACCCTGCGACGAGACGGGAAGGGCCGTACGAGCGCGCCGCCGGCTGAGGTCGCTCCCGTCGAGACCCCGCTGCCGGCGCCGGTGAGCGAGCCCGGGTATGCCGGCACCGACTACACCGACCCTCGCACGATCCGGGTCGGCGACCGGATCGAGGTGCACGGGTCCCCGGCGCGGGTGCTCGGCGCCATGCACATCTCGTGGCAGGGGCACGAGTGGACCGAATACCTCCTCCGTGACCGCACGCGGCGCTTCCAATGGCTGTCGGTGGCGGTGCACGCCGGCGACCCGCCGCACCTGGAGGTGAAGCTCTGGACGGACGTGCCGACGCAGGGCATGGTGCCGGCCAAGAGCATGTTGATCATGGAAGGCGTGGAGTTCTTCCCGATCGAGCGGGGCACGGCGGCCTTCCGCAGCGAGGGCGACACGGGGCACCCTGAGCGGGGGCTGCTGGACTTCGCCGACTACCGCGCCTCCGACGGACGGCTGCTGTCGTTCGAACGCATCCAGGGGCACTCCTGGACGGCCAGCTACGCCCAACCCCTGCCGCCCGGCTCGATCGCCATCGTCCGGCGCGCGTCGTGACCCGCTGATCTCCGCTCCTCAGGAGAGATCCACCTGGGTCGCGGTGGACTTGCCGCCGGTCTGCCAGCCTTCGAGCGTCATGTCGTTCTTCCACGTCGCCCCCGCGTACCCGACCTGACGCAGCGCGTACTTCTGGGCGTGGGACACCGACCAGGCGGCGATCAGCCAGCCGCGCCGCTCGGAGGTGACGGCCGTGCTGCCCAGCGCCCTGGCCAGCTGCTTGCGGGCCTCCGCGGTCCGGGGCTGGGGGGCCGGGGTCTTCTTGCCCGGCGGGTACCAGCAGTGGACGGCGTGCGGGACACGCCCGGTGAAGGCGGCGGCGAGGAGTTTGGCCTCCTCCTCGTGCTGCGCGTACGCGTAGCCGCCCGCCGAGCGCTGCACGGCCTGGGCCGCGTCGGCCAGCGGCATCTTGCGGTAGTTCTTGACCTTGACCAGCGCGGCGAAGAACTTGTTCGTGGCGTAGACGGGGTCCATGAGCTGCTTCTTGGTGCCCCACCCCTGCGACGCCCGCTGCTGGAACACGCCCACCGAGTCGCGGTCGCCCCAGGCGAGGTTGTAGATCTTGGATTCCTGCAGCGCCGTGGCGTACGCGATCACCGCGGCCCGCTCGGGCAGCCGGCGCCGGGCCGCGACGGCCGCGATGGTGGCGGAGATCTCAGCCTGCTCGGGGTCGAGATAGCGTTCGCCGAGCGGGGTGCGAACGGTGCAGTGCGCCTCCGGGACCGCCAGTGGCGTGGTCTTCTTCAGCAGGTGGAAGAGGCCCACGGAAATGCCGACGGCGAGCACGATCACGATGATCGCGATGGTGATGACTCCACGGGAGAAGCGCAGGCGCACCCTGAAGAACCTACCCGGCCCGGATAAGCTCCCTGGCCATGAGTGATCTGAGCAGCTCCTCGCCGCTCTCAGCGGTGGTGGACGAGTTGTGGGAGCGTCGCGCGGAGCTGTCGCCGGCCGATGCGGAGGCGCGCCAGGTGATCGTCGGCGCGGTGGACCTGCTGGACCGGGGTGCGGCCAGGGTCGCGCGCGTCGTGGGCGGCGAGGTGGTCGTGGACGAGCGCGCCAAGCGGGCCATCCTGCTCAGCTTCAAGGTGCTCGGCATGGCGCGCTCGCAGGTGGGCGACTTCCAGCACCACGACAGGATCCCGCTCAAGAGCTCGTTCGAGGGGGTGCGCGTGGTGCCGGGTGCGATCGCCCGCTGGGGTTCGTACCTGGCGCCCGGCGTGGTGCTGATGCCGTCGTTCACGAACATCGGCGCGTACGTCGACGAAGGGACCATGGTGGACACCTGGGCCACGGTCGGCTCGTGCGCCCAGATCGGGAAAAATGTGCACTTGTCGGGTGGGGCCGGCATCGGTGGCGTGCTGGAGCCGCCGAACGCGGCGCCGGTCGTCGTCGAGGACGGCGCGCTGATCGGCAGCAGATCGATGATCGTCGAGGGTGCCCGGGTGGGCGAGGGCGCGGTCATCGGCGCGGGAACGATCCTGTCGGGCTCGATCCCGGTGATCGACGTGCAGACCGGCGAGGAGCTGGCCCGTGGCCGCGTTCCCGCCTGGTGCGTGGCCGTCGGCGGCACCCGGCAGAAGGAGTTCCCCGGCGGCACGTTCGGCCTGCCGTGCGTGCTGGTGCTCAAGCGCCTGGAGCCGGGGCAGCGACACGACAAGGCGGCGCTCAACGAGGTGCTGCGCGAACACGGAGTGGACACCTGATGCTTGACCTGACCCAGGACGTACGCGCCCTGACCGCCGCGATCGTGGACATCGAGTCGGTGAGCGGCGGCGAAAGGGCGCTGGCCGACGAGGTGGAGCGGACGCTGTCCGCGCTGCTGCACCTGAAGGTGGACAGATCGGGCGACACGGTCGTCGCCCGCACCGAGCTGAGCCGGTCCGAGCGCGTGCTGATCGCCGGGCACCTCGACACCGTCCCCGTCGCGGACAACCTGCCCAGCCGCGTGGAGGGCGACCTGCTGTACGGGTGCGGCACCTCCGACATGAAGGCCGGCGTGGCGGTCGCGCTCAAGCTGGCGGCCACCGTGCCCGCGCCCAACAGGGACGTCACGTACGTCTTCTACGACTGCGAGGAGGTCGAGGCCGAGCGGAACGGCCTCAACCGCGTGGCCAGGGAGCACCCCGACTGGCTGGCCGCCGACTTCGCGGTGCTGATGGAGCCGACCGACGGCGTGATCGAGGGCGGCTGCCAGGGCACGCTGCGCGCGGAGATCACGGTGCGCGGCAAGCGGGCGCACAGCGCCAGGTCGTGGTTCGGGGTCAACGCCATTCACGGGATCGAGCCGGTGCTGGCCAGGCTGAACGCGTACGAGGCGCGGCTGCCGGTGGTGGACGGGCTCGAGTACCACGAGGGCCTGAACGCGGTCGGCGTCCGGGGCGGGGTCGCGGGCAACGTCATCCCCGACCTCTGCGTGGTGAGCGTCAACTACCGGTTCGCGCCCGATCTGACGATCGAGCAGGCGCAGGAGCACGTACGCGAGGTGTTCGACGGGTTCGAGGTGGCCTTCGTCGACGCCGCGCCCGGGGCCAGGCCGGGGCTGACGCATCCGGTGGCGGCGGCCTTCACCGCGGCGGTCGGCGGCACGCCCCGCGCCAAGCTGGGCTGGACGGACGTCGCCCGCTTCTCGGCGCTCGGGGTGCCCGCCGTCAACTACGGTCCGGGAGATCCGAATCTGGCGCACCAGCAGGGCGAGTACGTCTCGCTCTCGAAGATCGTCGAGAGCGAGCGGGCCCTGCTCGACTGGCTGACAAAATGAAAGTGGCCTTCCTCGCCGGCCATTTGGCGGGGAAGACCACTTTCAGTCCCGAGCAGCACCCTCGGCAGTTAGACGCAGGGCAGTCGAAATCCGGTTCCCTGCTTTTTTCAAGATTTTTTAGAGCGCTGCATCTCCCGGCTGAACAGGGGTTTCGGAGTCGGAGCGCCTACCGCGCGCAAGAGGACTACCGTGGCGAGCATGAAACAGTCACGTCCTGAACGCCGTCAGGGTCAGGCGGTCGTCCGCGGTCACCTCGTCCCCAGCTCCACCCACGACCAGCGCCTGCTCGCCCGCCAGGGGCCGTCCGACTGGGTCCACATGGACCCGTGGCGGGTGCTGCGGATCCAGGCCGAGTTCGTGGAGGGGTTCGGCCAGCTCGCGGAGGTGCCGCAGGCGGTCACGGTCTTCGGCTCCGCCCGCACGCCGGAGGGGACGCCCGAATACCGGATGGGCCGCGCGCTCGGCCGGGCGCTGGCCGAGGCGGGCTACGCGGTGATCACGGGCGGCGGGCCGGGCGTCATGGAGGCGGCCAACCGCGGCGCGAGCGAGGTGGACGGCGCGATGTCGGTCGGCCTCGGCATCGAGCTGCCGTTCGAGCAGCGCATGAACGACTACGTCGACCTCGGCATCGAGTTCCGCTATTTCTTCGTGCGCAAGACGATGTTCGTCAAGTACTCGTGCGGCTTCATCACGCTGCCCGGCGGCTTCGGCACGCTCGACGAGCTGTTCGAGGCGCTGACCCTGGTGCAGACCCGCAAGGTCACGTCCTTCCCCGTGGTGCTGATGGGCAGCGAGTTCTGGGGCGGGCTGCTCGACTGGATCAAGGGCACCCTGCTCAGCACCGGCAAGATCGCTCCGCAGGATCTCGACCTGATCACCGTCACCGACGACCCGGACGAGGCCGTGCGCATCATCGTGGACGCCGACCGGGCCCGATCCAAGAAGCTCGAGGAGGAGCTGGAGGCCGCCGAGGCCCAGTACGCCGAGCCCCAATAGGCTTCCTCGATGTGAACATCTGCGTCTTCTGCGCCTCCAGCCTGAACATCGACCCCAAGTACATCGACCTGGCCGCACACGTGGGCGCCGAGCTCGCCAAGCGGGGCCACACCCTGGTGAGCGGCGGCGCCACGGTCTCCTGCATGGGCGCCGTGACCTCGGCCGTGCGCGCGGCCGGCGGGCGCACGATCGGCGTGATCCCGCAGGTGCTGGTGGACATCGAGGTGGCGGACGAGGAGTCGGACGAGCTGATCGTCACCGCCGACATGCGCGAGCGCAAGGGAGTGATGGACGCCCACTCCGACGCCTTCCTCGTGCTGCCGGGCGGCATCGGCACCCTGGAGGAGCTCTTCGAGATCTGGACCGCGCGGGTGCTCGGCATCCACGACCGCCCCCTGGTGATCCTCGACCCCTGGGGCCTGTACGCCTCCCTCAAGGAGCTGATGAGCCACCTGTACGACGAG
Organism: Nonomuraea sp. NPDC050786; assembly: GCF_040654115.1. Lineage (NCBI taxonomy): Bacteria > Bacillati > Actinomycetota > Actinomycetes > Streptosporangiales > Streptosporangiaceae > Nonomuraea > Nonomuraea sp. NPDC050786. The sequence goes on along the minus strand of NZ_JBFAHJ010000004.1, from coordinate 86,175 downwards.
GGCTTCACCCGGCCCGACGTCTTCGACGCGATCTCCTGGACCACCACCGTGGACGAGGCGTTCGCCCACTTGGAGTCGCGCCCGCAGCCGGTCAGGCCCAGCGTCGCCGAACTGGGCGAGGCCACCGGCTGACCTGCGTGCTCACCGTCCGGGACTTCACAGGCTGGGGCAAGTGCCACGATGGTGTGAGTACGATGCCAATGTGCTGGTCATACTCGCCATCGCCGCCATCGCCATCCTGGCCTGCGTGGTCTTGGTCTCCATCGGCAGGGGCGGAGAGCTGACCGCGTTCCCGCCTGATGTGCCGCCGCTCGACCTCCCCGAGCCGGGACAGCTCACAGCGGTCGACTTCATGGCGCTCCAACTGCCGGTCAATCTGGTCGGATACCACACGGCGAGCGTCGACGAGACCCTGCGCAGGGCCGCCAACGCCATCAGCGCGCGTGACACCCGGATCGCGGTGCTGGAGCAGCGCGTCTCGGAGCTGCTGGCCAGCCGGCTGCACGCGCGCCAGGAGGTGTACGCCGCGCCGGGGGCCGGGCCCCGTACCGAGCACTCGCCCGAGGCGCCGGCCGTCGCCCGGGAGCTGCCGGAGTCGGGCGACCCCGTGTCGTCCAGCGGGACCACGGTCTCCTGGGACGGCACCGCCGACCTGCGGCGCCCGCCGGAGGACCCGGAGTGGCGGCTCCCGCCGGACGACGCCGTGACCGCCGTGGCGGAGAGCGAGCGCGCCGAGACGGATGCCCCCGTCGAGAAGCCCGCCGACGAGCCCGACGACAGGCCCGCCGCTGAGCCCGTCGACGAGCCCGTCGCCAAGGCTGTCGACAAGCCCGCCGCTGAGCCCGTCGCCGGTCCGGACACTGCCGCGGATGAGCCTGTCGCCGACGCGGAGGCCCCCGTGGACGAGTCCTCCGACGGCGAGCCCGCCGAGCCTCAACCTGAGGAAGCGAAGAGCGGCGAGAGCGACCTCCAGACGGGCGACGGCGAGCCGCAGGGCGACGACGAGGCCGTACGCCTCGCGCAGGGCAAGGACGGGGACGAGCGCCGGTGACCGAGCCGATCCGCTGCACCTGGACGGGCATGGCGGCGAACCCGATGTACATCGCCTACCACGACGACGAGTGGGGCCGCCCGCTCAGGGGCGACGACGCGGTCTTCGAGCGCGTGGCGCTGGAGGCGTTCCAGTCGGGCCTGTCATGGCTGACGATCCTGCGCAAGCGGGAGAACTTCCGCGCCGCCTTCGACCGCTTCTCCATCCCCAAGGTGGCCTCCTACACCGAGCAGGACGTGGAGCGCCTGCTCGGCGACGTGGGCATCGTCCGCAACCGCGCCAAGATCGAGGCCGCGATCAACAACGCCAGGGCCGCCATGGACCTGCCGGAGGGCCTGTCGGACCTGGTGTGGCGCTTCGCCGACCCCGACGCGCCCGTGCCGAGGTCGATGGCCGACGTGCCCGCGACCACCCCGGGCTCCAAGGCGCTGGCCAAGGAGCTGAAGAAGCACGGCTTCAGGTTCGTCGGCCCGACCACGGCCTACGCGTTGATGCAGGCCATCGGCCTGGTCAACGACCACATCGAGGGCTGCGTGGCCCGTTCGCGCTGAGGCCCACCACGCGGGCGCACGTCACTCGGCGCGGAACGTCGGGCGTTCCTTGGCGAGGAAGGCGCGGGTGGCGTTCTGGTGGTCGAGGGTGGCGGCGCATTCGTCCTGGAGCTCGGCCTCCACGGCCAGCGCCTCGGACAGTGAGTGCGTCGCGGCGTAGGCCAGCGCCCGCTTGGTGGCGGCGTAGGCCAGGGTGGGGCCCTGCGCGAGGCGTACGGCCAGCTCCTGGGCGGTCTTCAGCACGTCGTCGGCGGGGACCACGCGCGTGACCAGGCCCAGCTCCAGCGCGCGGGCCGCGTCGACGGGCTCGCCGAGCAGCAGCAGCTCGGCCGCGCGGCCCCGGCCCACCAGACGCTGCAGCGTCCACGACGCGCCCGAGTCGGGGGCCAGGCCGATGCCGGAGAACGCCAGCGCGAACTTCGCCTTCTCCGAGGCCACCCGCAGGTCGCAGGCGAAGGCCAGGGACGCGCCCGCCCCGGCCGCGACGCCGTTGACCGCGGCCACCACCGGCTTGGGCATGGTGGTGATCAGCTCGATGATCGGGTTGTAGTGCTCGCGGACCGTGTCGGCCAGGCCGCGGCCTGCCTCCAGGTTGTCGGCGTGCTCACGCAGGTCCTGGCCGGCGCAGAAGGCGCGGCCCGAGCCGGTGAGCAGGACCGCCCTGACCTCGCGCTCCTGCGCCGCCCTGCGCAGCGCGGAGAGGAGGCCGTCCTTGGCCGCCGTGGTCAGCGAGTTCATGGCCTCTGGGCGGTCGAGGGTGATGGTGGCGACGGCGTCGGCCACGTCATAGCGGATCACATCAGCTCCCTGTCGACGAACGCGGCGGCTGCGGGCAGCAGCCGGGCGGCCTCCTGCTCGAAGTAGGCCCTGGCCTTCTCACCCGGCCACCCCGCGGGCAGCAGCTCGGGCGGCAGTCCCGGGTCGCGGAACAGGAAGTTGCGCCAGCCGTGCACGAGCCTGCTCCTGGTGGCGAAGACCCGGTCCGCGGGAGACCTCTCGGGCAGTGTGCTGATCAGCGTGACAGCCTCGGTCAGCCATCGCTCGTACGCCTCGCCGATGGCGTCCAGATCCCAGGCCCGGGCCACCAGCTCCCGCGGGTCGCCCTCGAGCGCCGCGTCGAACCGGTCGGCCCGCACGCCCTCGGTCTCCAGCAGGTGGTCCAGCTCGATCGACGAGCGTGGACCGATCCACGTCGTCTCCGACAGCGACGCGTACCCGAGGAATGCCAGGTCGGCCCTTAGCCGCTCCCTGCGCGGCCGCTCCTTGACCGGCTCGAAGACGATCAGGTGCCACCGGCCGGACCAAGTCAATGTCCCGGCTCGGTAAATTCTCAGCGCAGCCTCGTCAAGGCGCCTGACGCACTTCGGCGTGAGCCCGTAGCCGGCCCCCTGAGGCAGCCTGATCGGCCGCAGCCAGCCCTGACGCACCATGCGTGAGACGGCGGTGCGGACGGCGGGAGCGGCTATTTCCAGGGGCTTCATGAGCCTGACGAGCGCGGCGACGGACGCCTGTCCACCGCGCGAGCGCAGGTGGTCTCCGTAGAGATCGAACAGAGCGGCGCGAGCGTGCACGAAGTCCAGTTTGGACGTCAACGCACATCTCGACAACGCATTCTGGGAGGAGATCGTTACCCATGAGCGCTCTCGATGCGGGAGAATAGGACATCACAGAAGACGTGAATGCGCCGACCACCCCCCATGGGCGGTCGGAAATCGCGGGCCGCGGGAGCCCAAGGCAGGAAGGGATGCACGCATGGCGGCGATGAAGCCGCGGACCGGCGATGGTCCGCTCGAGGTCACCAAGGAAGGGCGCGGCATTGTCATGCGGGTCCCCCTGGAGGGTGGCGGCCGGCTCGTCGTGGAGATCTCCGCCGACGAGGCAAAGGCGCTCGGCGAGGCGTTGAAGAACGTCGTCGGCTGAGAGTTCCCGAAAGAGTTTGATCCACGACCCTGGCGTAATCCGGCGCCAGGGTCGCTGACGTTTTGAGGAGAGGTCCCGTGCCCATTGAGACCACTGCTTCGGTGGTCGCCGAGGTTCCCGACGGCGCCGAGCTACTGGCCGTGCCCTACGGCTCCGACCTCAGCCCCGAGGTCGAGCTGCACCTGCCGGTGGGCGATCTGCTGGCCCATTACGAGGCGAAGGGCGAGGCGGGGGAGATCGTCGAGGTTCCGGTGGCGCGGGCCGACGGCGTGGGCCGGGTGCTGCTCTACGGTGTGGGCGACGGCTCGGCACGTGCGCTGCGCAAGGCCGGTGCCGCGCTGACCCGCAGGGCCAAGGGCAGGGACACGCTGACCGTGGTGACTCCCGAGGGTGACGTGGCGGCGTTCGCCGAGGCGGCGTTGCTGGCGGCGTACTCGTTCAAGATCGGTAGCGAGGGCAAGAAGCCGGTGCGGGCGCTGGCGTTCGCGGGCGCCGACGCGGCGCAGGTGCGGCGCGCGCAGGTCGTGGCGCAGGCGGTGGCGCTCGCGCGTGACCTGGCCAACACGCCGTCCTCCGTCAAGAACCCCGCCTGGCTGGCCGAGCGCGCCATTGAGTGCAGGCTGCCCGTGCGGGTCTGGGACGAGGAGCAGCTCCAGGCCGACGGGTTCGGCGGCATCCTCGCCGTCGGCCGGGGCTCGGCCAGCCCGCCGAGGCTCATCCAGCTCTCCTACACGCCCGCGGAGCCGACCGACCGGCACGTGGTGCTGGTCGGCAAGGGGATCACGTTCGACTCGGGCGGGCTGTCGCTCAAGCCGACCGACAACATGAAGACCCAGAAGACCGACATGGCGGGCGGCGCGGTCGTGATCGCCGTGCTCGGCGCGCTGGCCGAGCTGGGCGCGCCCGTACGCGTCACCGGGCTGATCGCCGCGGCCGAGAACATGCCCTCCGGCACGGCCCAGCGGCCCAGCGACGTGATCAAGCATTACGGCGGGCGCACGGTCGAGGTGCTCAACACCGACGCCGAGGGCCGGCTGGTGCTGGCCGACGCGCTCGCCTACGCCGACGCCGTGCTCGACCCCGACGCGGTGGTGGACATCGCCACGCTCACCGGCGCGATCACGGTGGCGCTCGGCCGCAACGTCGGGGCCGTCTACGCCTCCGACGACGTGCTGGCCAAGCAGCTCCTCGACGCCGCGGACGGCAGCGACGACCGGCTGTGGCGGATGCCGCTGATCGACGAGTACAAGCCCGCGCTGGAGTCGTCGATCGCCGACCTCGCCAACGTCGAGTCCGGCTCGAGGTACGGGGCCGGGTCGATCACGGCGGCGCTCTTCCTGCGGGAGTTCGCGGGGCGGCGCCCGTGGGCGCACCTCGACATCGCCGGGGTCGGGCGCAGCACGGTGGACGAGGGCACGCTGACCAAGGGCGCCACCGGGTTCGGCGTCCGCCTCCTCCTGGAGTGGCTGACCCGCGCCTAGTCCGCGATCTTGATCGCGGCGAGGAGGCCGTCGCCCAGCGGTATGAGCACCGAGCGGAGCCGGTCGTCCGACTGCGCCAGCTTGTGCACCTCGCGCAGCGCGACCGTGTCGGCGTCACGCTGCGCCGGGTCGGCCACCCGGTTGCGCCACAGCATGTTGCCGAAGGCCACGACGCCGCCCACGCGCAGCAGGCGGATCGACTCTGCCAGGTAGTCGGCGTACTCCTGCCGCGCGCCGTCGGCGAACACCAGGTCGTAGCCGCCGTCCGACAGCCGCGGCAGCACGTCGAGCGCCCGGCCCGAGATGAGCCGCACCCGCCCGCCGGAGAAGCCCGCCTCGGCGAACGTCTGTCTGGCCAGCCGCTGGTGCTCCGGCTCGACGTCGACGCTCGTCAGCGTGCCGTCCGTGCGCATGCCGCGTAGCAGCCACAGGCCCGAGACGCCGCAGCCCGTGCCGATCTCGACGACCGACTTGGCGTTGACGGCGGTGGCGAGGAAGCACAGGGCCGCCCCGCTGCCGGGAGGGATGGGTGCGGCCCCCATCTCCAGCCCGCGCTGTCGCGCCGCATGCAGGATGTCGTCTTCCTGATGGAACTGCTCCGCATAGGCCAGAGTGGCCTCCACCGGACTGGTCATCGGCCGCCTCCCCCCACTTTCGTGCGATTGGTCCGCGTGATTGGCACCGATCGCAGCCTAGGGGAGACGCGCCAGGACGGGAACTCAGGAGGGTCCTAAGGCGTTGCAGGTTTAAACGGGCTTTGCCGGTCCGAAGGCAGCAGTGCGCACGAAGGGACGAAACCAGGCACTATGGCGGTAGCGGTGGTCCCAAAGAGAGGAGTTCTGGTGGACGAAAGCGACCACCAGGCGGATACTCCCGTGTCGTCTGACTGGACTCCTCCTACGTGGGAGGAAGTCGTGCGGACGCATTCCGCACGCGTGTATCGGCTGGCGTACCGGCTGACCGGCAACGTCCACGATGCCGAAGACCTGACTCAGGAGGTCTTCGTCCGGGTCTTCAGATCGTTGTCGAGCTACACCCCCGGCACGTTCGAGGGGTGGCTGCACCGGATCACGACGAACCTGTTCCTCGACATGGCGCGGCGCAAGCAGCGCATCAGGTTCGAGGGGCTGGCCGACGACGCCGCTGAGCGGCTGCGCGGCCGGGAGCCGTCGCCGGCGCAGGCGTTCGACGACGCTCACCTGGAGCCGGACATCCAGGCCGCCCTCGACGCGCTCGCCCCGGAGTTCCGGGCCGCGATCGTGCTGTGTGACATCGAGGGCCTGTCGTATGAGGAGATCGCGGCCACGCTCGGCGTCAAGCTGGGTACGGTCCGAAGCCGTATTCACCGTGGCCGGGCGCAGTTGCGGGAAGCACTCGATCATCGAGCCCCCCGTAATTCCCAACTCCCCCCGACCGTGATCCGTGGGGAGGAAGTCTGATGGCGCATCTTGGAGAACGCGTTTCGGCGCTCGTGGACGGTGAGCTCAACGACACCGAGCGCGAACGCGCGCTGGCACACCTGACCTTCTGTGCCGACTGCAGGCAAGAGGTCGACTCGATGCGGGCGCTGAAGTCGCGCCTGCGTTCGCTGGACGGGCCGGCGATGCCGGCCGACCTGACGATGTCCCTGCTCCGGATGGGGGAGCCGGGAGGGCCGCTGCCCCCGAGGGAGCGCCCTTTTCCCACCCGCACGTTCGGCGGGGTGCCCATCCCTGGGCCGCACACCATCGCTCCGCTGGACAACCGCCCGCGCAGGGACGCCACCGGTGGGGCTACGGGCCCTGGACGCGGTAGACGGCGCTCGACCTACGTGGCGGTAGGCGTGGTCTCCGCGGCCGTCGCGCTCGGCACCTTCTTCGCGGCCACCGGCGTCGGGCAGAACAATCCGGCGCCCCCGGTGGAGCTGTTCCAGCAGCCGCGGACGACGCCGGCCGGCGTGCCTTCGACCGCCACTCCTTGACCTTCGGCTATGCCTGGGAGACCGGGACTTGGCGTACTCGGCAGCTCATGGGGCATACGATCTGGTTCCAGGATTTGTCATGAGCGATTCCTGACAAATGCTTTATAACCCTCGTATGCCGCAAGAGCGAGGATTGCGGTGGCCGAGCCAAGGAGTGGTGAACTTAGATGACCGACGAGACGCGCCCCACCGAAGGACGCACGCCGTCGGACTACCCCGAACCACAGGGGCGGCCGGACTTCCTGCCCGCGGACGACTCCCTCGACGTGCCGAGCCCGCGGCCGGAGCCGCCCGCCTCGTTCGGCACCTCCTGGGGTGATCCATCGGGCCGTTCCTCCCCGGGAGTGCCGCCGTACGGGGGGTCGCCGCCGAGCGGCCCTTCCTATGGCGCCCCGTCGTTCGCCAACTCCTCGTTCAGCGCTCCCGCCTCCCCCGAGAGCCCCTCGTACGGCAACTCCTACGAGAACCCGTCGTACGGCAGCTCCTACGAGAGCCCCTCGTACGGCGGTTCCTACGAGAGCCCTTCGAGCTCCTATGAGAGGCCCTCGTTCGGCGGTGGCCCGGACCACGGGACGCGCGTCTACGGTGGCCCGGACAACGGGACGCGCGCCTACGAGGCGCCGATGTTCGGCGGGCCGCCTCCGTCCGGCCCCTCAGGTGGCGGAACACCGCCGCCACCGCCGCGCCAGGCGCTTCCCCTGGGTGCGGCGTGGGCGCCACCGCCCCCGGGCGCGCCGGGCTCTCGCGGTCCCAGGCGCGTACCGAGCACCGTCTTCCTCGTCTCGACCGCCGTGGCCATCGCTCTGGTGACCTCGCTGCTCGCCAGCGTCGGCACGTACCTGCTCACCAGGACGAGCGACAGCAACGACCCCTCCTACAGCCTCGGCCCCCTGCCGACGGCCGGCGCGACCAACCGGGAGCCGGGGTCGGTGGCGGGCGTGGCCGCGCGGGTGCTGCCCAGCGTGGTCTCGATCGAGGCCGGCACCGCCACCGAGGGCGCGACCGGATCAGGCTTCCTGATCAAGAACGGCTACGTGGTCACCAACAACCACGTCGTCGCCCTGGCCGCCAAGGGCGGCGAGATCCGGATCATGTTCAACAACCGGAAGACCACCTCGGGCCGCATCGTGGGCCGCGACCCCGGCTCCGACCTGGCCGTGGTGAAGCCGGAGGACACGTTCGGGACGCCGGAGATCACCCTGGGCAACTCCGACCAGGTCGTGGTCGGCGACCCGGTGATCGCGATCGGCTCCCCGCTGGGCCTGACCGGCACGGTGACGACCGGCATCGTCAGCTCGCTCAACCGCCCGGTCATCGCGGGCGACGAGTCCGGCACCAGCACCGAGGAGCCCGCGTACATCAGCGCCATCCAGACCGACGCTGCCATCAACCCCGGCAACTCCGGCGGACCGCTGGTGAACGGCAAGGGCGAGGTCGTCGGGGTGAACTCGGCCATCGCCACCCTCGGCCGTTCGGAGAGCAGCCAGAGCGGCAGCATCGGCCTGGGCTTCGCGATCCCGGTCAACCAGACGCGGCGCGTGGCCGAGGAGCTGATCACGACGGGCAAGGCCAAGCGGCCCAGGATCGGCATCGTCCTGGACAAGGAGTACAAGGGCCAGGGTGTGAAGATCGCCTCTGGGCCGAGCGGGGGACGCCAGCCGGTGGACCGTAACGGTCCCGCCGACAGGGCCGGCCTGAAGGCGGGCGACGTGATCCTGGAGATCGACGGGCTGACCCTGCAGGACGGGAACGAGCTGATCGCCCTGATCCGCAGCAAGGCCCCGGGATCCAAGATCACCATCAAGTACCAGCGCGCCGGCCAGGACCACACCGCCACCCTCACCGTCACCTCCGAAGACGAGCCCACACCCACTCCGTCCTGAGCACCCCATCGACGTGGGTGACCGGCCTTCCAGGGGCTTCCCCTGTGCGCCGCCGTAACGGACCCGCCCGGCCGTCTGGGCGGGAGGGGCTGTACGGCGGGGATGTCGGTGATATGACCGAGGGGGGACGACCGACCTACCCGGAGAAGCCCTTAGTCTGTGGATAGGCCGGGGGTGTCCTCGGCGGGTTGGACTTGCGGTAGGAGCTCACGGTGTTCAATCTCGGGTGGATGGAGATCGGAGCGCTGATCGTCATCGCGCTCCTCGTCTTCGGTCCCGACAAGCTGCCTCAGGCCGCCTCACAGGCAGGCAAGACGCTGCGCAACCTGCGGCGGATGGCCAATAACGCACGTGACGACCTGCGGGCCGGTCTGGGCCCCGAGTTCCAGAACTTCGACCCGGCCGACCTCAACCCGCGCAACTTCGTCCGCAAGCATCTCCTCGACGACCTCGAGGACGACTGGAGCAACAGCAAGTCCCGCGAGCTGGAGCCCGCCACCATGGCGCCGTACCCGCCGGAGCCGGTGGTGGAGCAGCTGGGCTACGGGGAAGTGCCCCCGTACGACTCAGAGGCGACCTGACGCACTCCCCAGCAGCCCTCTATGCCCACCGTGGCCCAAAACCGCCCATATGGCCCTCTGAGGCCCGCACAGCCCTCTGAATGGCGACCCGAGTCGGCCGATTCAGAGGGCCGGAGCCGTTCAGCGGGGGGAGAGGTTGAGGTGGAGGCCCTTGAGGCTGCTGGAGCGCTTGGTCAGGGTGGAGGCGATCTTGCGGAGCTCGGCGGCGGCCGGCGAGTCGGGATCGGTCAGGACCAGGGGCTTGCCTTCGTCGCCGCCCTCGCGGAGGCGGAGGTCGATCGGGACCTGGCCGAGCAGCGGGACGCGTGATCCCAGCGTGCGGGTCAGCGCGTCGGCGACGGTCTGACCGCCGCCCTCGCCGAACACCGCGATGCGCTCGTCACAGTGGGGGCAGGGCAGCCAGGCCATGTTCTCGATGACCCCGGCGATCTGCTGGTGCGTGTGCGCGGCGATCGAGCCTGCCCGCTCGGCCACCTCCGCGGCGGCCATCTGCGGCGTCGTCACGACCAGGATCTCCGCCGTCGGCAGCCGCTGCGCCACCGAGATCGCGATGTCGCCGGTGCCCGGAGGCAGGTCGAGGAGGAGTACGTCGAGGTCGCCCCAGTAGACGTCGGCCAGGAACTGGTGGAGCGCCCGGTCGAGCATCGGCCCGCGCCAGACCACCGGCGTGTTGCCCTCCGGCTTGAACATCCCGACCGAGATGACCTTGATGTCATGGGCCACCGGCGGCATGATCATGTCTTCGACCTTGGTGGGCAGCTCGTCGGCGCCCAGCATGCGCGGCACGCTGTGGCCGTAGATGTCGGCGTCGACGATGCCGACCTTCAGGCCGCCCGCGGCCATCGCGGCGGCCAGGTTGACCGTCACGGACGACTTGCCGACCCCGCCCTTGCCGCTGGCGACCGCGAAGACGCGGGTCAGCGAGCCCGGCTGGTTGAACGGGATCTCCTTCTCCGGCCCGCGGTTGCCCCGCAGCTTGGTCTGGAGGGCCTTGCGCTGCTCGGTGCTCATGACGTCGAGCTCGATCTCGACGCCCGTCACGCCGTCCAGCCTGGCGACGGCGTTCGTGACGTCACGGCGGATCGTGTCCTTCAGCGGACACCCCGACACGGTGAGGAAGACGCCCACGCGCACCACGCCGTCGGGAGCGATATCGATGCTCTTGACCATGTCGAGGTCCGTGATGGGCCGACGGATCTCGGGGTCGATGACGGTGGCGAGGGCGGCCGTCACCTGTTCCTGGGTTAGTGCCATCGAAGTCTCGGCACGAGGGAGTGCCGTCCCTCCTTAGTCGGTATATGTGTAGGCGCGGGACGCCAGTGAGGGTGCCCCTCCATGGTATGAACCGGAGGCCTCGCTGAGTTAATCCGTGCTGTTAGATGTCTGTGCAACAACGTCTTAAGGTTACTCCGTGACTCTTCTGCGCGACGACGGCCTGACCGCCGAGGAGCTGGCGGTCTGGCGGATGCTGCAGCGCGCTCAGGTGCGCATCACCCGCCACCTCGAGGCGGAGTTGCTCGTCGCCCACGACCTGCCGCTGGCCTCGTACGAGGTGCTCATGCAGCTGGCGGAGGCGCCGGCGCGGCGGCTGCGCATGAACGACCTCGCCGACCGCGTGCTGCTCTCCCGCAGCGGCCTGACGAGGCTGATCGACCGGCTGCAGCGCGACGGGCTGGTCTCGCGCGAGGCGTGCGCCGACGACGCCCGCGGGCTGTTCGCCGTGCTGACGGAGCGCGGCGCGGCGCGGCTGGCCGAGGCGACGCCGACCTACCTGCGCGGCATCAGGGCCCACTTCCTCGGCCCGCTGGGTGCCGGCGACATCTCCCGCATCCGCTCGATGGTCGCCAAGCTCGACGTCACCGCCGCTCCTTGAGCTCCTCCAGGAGCCGCCCGAGCTCCGTGCGCAGGTAGTCGCGCGTGGCCACCTCGTTCAGCGCGAGCCGCAGCCCGGCGATCTCCCTGGTCAGGTACTCGATCTCGGCCTGGTTGCGCTCTGCGGCCTCGCGGTCCTGCTCGTACTGGATGCGGTCGCGGTCGCTCTGCCGGTTCTGGGCCAGCAGGATCAGCGGCGCGGCGTAGCTGGCCTGCAGCGACAGCATCAGCGTGAGGAAGATGAACGGATACGGGTCGAACTTGAGGTTCGGCGGCGCGACCACGTTCCAGACCACCCAGAGCCCCACGAACACGGTCATGTAGACGATGAAGCGCGCGGTGCCGAGGAAGCGGGCGATCTGCTCGGAGAGCCGGCCGAACGCCTCAGGGTCGTAGTGCGGCCGCAACGTGCGGCGCAGGGCACGCGGCTGGTCCAGTCGTTCAGTCGTCACTCTCGTCGGCCCTCTCGCGCCAGTCCTCGGGAAGCATGTGGTCGAGCACGTCGTCGACCGTCACCGCGCCGACGAGCCGGCCCAGCTCGTCCACGACGGGGGCGGCGACAAGGTTGTAGTTCGCCAGGTAGTAGGTGACCTCACGGAGCGAGAACTCCGGCCTGATCGGGTCGATCGACGGGTCGATGACGCCGCCGAGCAGGGTGGAGGGCGGCTCGCGCAGCAACCGCTGGAAGTGCGAGACGCCCAGGTACGTGCCCGTGGGCGTCTCCGTGGGCGGCCGGGTCACGTAGACCTGGGCGGCGACGGCGGGTGTCAGGTCCTGCTGCCTGATGTGGGCGAGGGCCTCGGCCACCGTGGCGGTGGGCGGCAGGATCACCGGTTCGCTGGTCATCACGCCGCCCGCGCTGGTCTCCGGATAGGTCAGCAGCCGCCGGACCGGCTCCGCCTCGTCCGGCTCCATCAGGGCCAGCAGCCTGGCCGCCTGCTCCTCCGGCAGGTCGTGCAGCAGGTCGGCGGCGTCGTCGGGCCCCATCTCCTCCAGCACGTCCGCCGCCCGCTCGGGCTCCAGCGTGCCGAGTATGCCGATCTGGTCGTCGGGCGGCAGCTCCTCCAGCACGTCGGCCAGCCGGACGTCGTTCAGGGCGCGGGCGATCTCGATGCGCCGCTTGCTGGGCAGCTCGTGCAGCGCGCTGGCCATGTCGGCGGCGCGCAGCGACTCGAAGGCGGCGATCAGCCCGGCGGCGCCCTGATCCTTCTGCAGCTTGTCGAACCCGGACACCTCCTCCCAGGCGACGATCCTGGGGTCGCGCCGCCTGCCCTTGTAGAGGGCGACCTTGATGATCTCCCAGGTGGACGGCTTGAGCTCCTCCATGGCCACGTCGTAGACGGTCATGGGCTCGCCGTTGACCTCCACGGCCAGGTCCAGCATCTCGCCGACCACCAGGGTCTCGGTGGCGCGCTGCTCGAACCTGCGCATGTTGAGCCGGCCGGTGAAGACCACGGCTCCCGCCTCGATGCGGCGTACCCGCGTGATCGGCAGGAACACCCTGCGGCGCGGCTGCACCTCCACCACCAGGCCGTGCACGATGGGCCGGCGGCCGATGCGCAGGCCGACCACGACGTCCCTGACCCGGCCGATCTGATCTCCAGCGGGGTCGAAGACCGGGGTGCCGGGCAGCCGGGCCACGAAGATCTGCACGGGCTCAGGCTAACAGTGGTCCTCCATTGCGCCCCCGACGCCTCACATGTCAGTATCCAACGTGCTTAACGGTAATTACTGGGCAGGTAGTGAGCTATGAGATATGCCGGGCTGGGGCTCGCGTTCGTGTCCTCGTGGTGTTTCGCGTTCTCGGGTCCGATGGCCAGGTACCTCATCGCGGCCGGGCTGACGCCGATCGAGGCCGTGTGGGCCCGGATGGCGGGCGCGGGGCTGCTGCTGCTCGCCGTCCTGGCCGTGGTGAAGCCGCGGGCCCTGCGCATTCCCCGGTCGAGGTTGCCGTTCTTCGCGCTGTACGCGGTGATGGCGGTGGCGGGGGTGCAGTCGCTGTACTTCGTGGCGATCACCCGGCTGCCGGTGGGGATCGCGCTGCTGCTGGAGTTCATGTCGCCGGTGATGGTGGTGGCCTGGGTGCGGTTCGTACGGAAGGTACGGCTCGCGCGCGCCGCCTACATCGGGGCGGTCGTGGCAGTCGTCGGCCTCGCCATCGTCGTCGAGGCGTGGCAGGGGATGCGGCTGGACGCGCTGGGCCTGCTGCTCGGGCTGCTGGCCGGGGCCTGCTGCGCCGGATATTTCCTGATGAACGATAGCTTCGGCGACGACGTGGACCCGCTCGGCCTGATCGCCTGGGGGATGGCGGGAGCCGCCGTGGTGCTGATCCCGTTCGCCCGGCCGTGGGACATCCCATGGGACGCCTTCACGGCCACCGCCACGCCGGACGGCGGCCGGTCGCTGCCGGTGCTGGGCGCGTACCTGTGGATGGTGGTGGTCGCGACGGTGCTCGCGTACATCCTGGGGGTGAACGCCGTGCGGCGGCTGTCGGCCGCCGTGGGCGCCACGGTCGCGTCCCTGGAGGTGATCGGCGGCGCGGTGCTGGCCTGGGCTCTGGTCGGGGAGACGCTCGGAGTCTTCCAGATCGTCGGGGGCCTGCTCGTGCTCTCCGGCGCGCTGCTCGCCCAGACCGCGACCGGGAGCGCCCAGCCGTCACCGGTGGTGGAGCCAGAAGAGCAGCCCCTCGGGGTCAGCCGCCAGGGGTGAGGCGAAGGACGGTGGAGTCGCGGGCCCAGCGCTCGGTCAGGTGCTCGCTGTCGCGGGCGTTGAGGCGCTCCTTGGCCAGCACCGCCACGGCGTCGGCCGCCGCGGCCTGGTCGACGACCGAGACGGCCGCCTCGAACTCCACCAGCCGCGCGCCGTTGTCCTTGCTGCGCAGCGTGACGTGGACCTGGTCGAGCGCCTCCAGACCGGGCAGCTCCTGCTCCCCGCCACCGGTCACGAGGTAGATCGCCCCGTCGTGCCAGGCGTGCCAGGCCAGGCGGGGACGGTCGAGCGTGAGCCAGAGGATGCCGGACTTCTTGGCGCCCTCCTCTATGGCCGCGGCGTTGTCGGTCACAGCTCGACTGTAGCCCTCCCCACCGCACCTCGGCGCTAGCGTGGGCGCATGCGTTCACGTCGTTCGGTGCTCGCCGTGCCAGGCAGCAACCCCCGCTTCCTCGAGAAGGCCCAGACCCTGCCCGTCGACGAGGTCTTCCTCGACCTGGAGGACTCCGTCGCGCCGATGGCGAAGGAGGAGGCGCGCACGAACATCGTGACCGCGCTGCGCGAGGGCGACTGGACCGGCAAGACGCGGGTGGTCAGGGTCAACGATCTGACGACGCAGTGGACGTACCGGGACGTGATCGAGGTCGTCGAGGGGGCCGGGCAGTTCCTCGACTGCGTGATGCTACCCAAGGTGCAGGACGCCACCCAGGTGGTCTGGCTCGACACGCTGCTCACCCAGATCGAGAAGACGATGGGGTACGAGGTCGGCCGCATCGGCATCGAGGCGCAGATCGAGAACGCCCGCGGCCTGGTGAACGCCGACGCCGTCGCGGGCTCGTCCAGGCGCCTGGAGACCCTGGTGTTCGGCCCGGCCGACTTCATGGCGTCGATCAACATGCGCACGCTCGTCGTCGGCGAGCAGCCGCCCGGCTATGTCGAGGGCGACGCCTACCACTACATCCTCATGCGCCTGCTCATGGCGGCCAGGATGCATGACCTGCAGGTCATCGACGGCCCCTACCTGCAGATCAAGGACGTCGAGGGCTTCAGGCGGGCCGCAAGGAGGTCGGCGGCGCTCGGGTTCGACGGCAAGTGGGTGCTCCATCCCTCCCAGGTGGACGCGGCCAACGAGGTGTTCTCGCCGTCGCAGGAGGACTATGACCACGCCGAGCTCATCCTGGAGGCGTACGAGCACTACACCACGGTCGAGAAGCGCGGCGCGGTCATGCTGGGCGACGAGATGATCGACGAGGCCTCGCGCAAGATGGCGCTCGTCGTGGCGGCCAAGGGGCGGGCCGCCGGGCTGAGGCGGACGAAGAGCTTCACACCTTGAGCCCGATGGCGGTGAAGAACCAGAACGACGACGTCAGCCAGATCCCGACCAGCGCGGTGAACGCCAGCCCGCCGAGCACCGGCAGCGTCCAGCCGGGCGCGTCGCGCTTGGGCAGCGCCAGCATCTTCGCGGTGAACACGCCGTAGAAGAAGCAGCCGAGCAACGAGTGTGCGAGCACCCGCGGCACGTCGTACTGCAGGCCCAGGGCGTAGAGGCAGTGGAAGGCGACGGGGATCGTGAGCAGGAACGCCAGCCGCCCCGACCAGCGGTGCACGGCGGGCGGGATGCTGATCCCGAGCCTGCCCCACATCGACAGGGCCGAGACGACCTGCACGATCGCCAGGACGAACGCGCCCGTCGTCAGCCACGCCTTCATCGGCAGCGCGGCGGAGAACCCGGCCACGCCCACGGCGAACCCGGTGGGCGTGTGCACCCGCCCGTAGACGCCGAGCGCGAGTGCCGCGAGGCCGCCGGCCAGCAGCGGCACGAGGAGCGGGGTCAGGCTGCGCGACGGCTGGGGTACGGCGGTCATGGCATCTCCTCGATGAAGCCGTCCACGTCCTTCGGGTAGACCGTGGTGCTGTCGACTGTCACGGGCGCCGTGGGCCGCTCGCCCCGCAACTGCGGGATCGGCACCTGCGTGTCGCCCTCGAACGCGGCGCCGACCTGGGTGAAGCCGCCCTTCGGGCTTTTCAGCACGATCCAGCCGGCCCTCAGCTTGGCGCCCCTGACGAGCGCGGTGGCCCGGTACAGGCCCGACGGCTTGACCACCGTGGGCGCGACGAAGCTCCACTTGTGATCACCGACCGCGACCCAGCCCTTGGCCCGGCCGCCGCCCAGAGCGGCGGTGACCCTGGCGCCGCCGAACCCGGTCAGCCGCAGCTCGCCGTCCGACTCGGTGCCCTTGAACCAGGCCTCGGCCTTGCCGTCGCAGAAGTAGCCGATGGCCTTGCCGTCTCTGACCGAGAGCGCGATGAGGCCGCCGTTGCCCTTGACGTAGCCTCCGTAGTCCGCCTTGGGGATCTTCTTCGGCGCCGGTTGCTCCGCGGTTGGTGCGGCGGTCGGTGTCTCCGTCGTGCTCTCGCCGGTGGCTTCCGCAGCGGGTGGTGCCTCCGCGGCGGTGTTGGCGGCCTCGTTTCCGGCCGCCGGTGTCGCGATGACGCTGGCGACACCCAGCCCCACGGCGAGCACTGCCCCCGCCGTGAGGGTGATGACAGGTCCCAGCCTTGACATGGACTGCTCCCAGGGTCGAAATGCCGTACGACTCCGAGCATCCGCCTAAATCAGAGGACCGTCTGTGAACTATTGCGCATCAGGCGGACAGAATGGATGGGTGCAGGAGAATTTCCCGGGGCAGCAGCCTCCGTACGGCCATGGCCCTCAGTCGCCGGTCCACTCGTACGAGCCGCCGCCACCGCCGCCGTCCTGGTTCCTGCCGACACCTCGAGGGGTCCGTTACGACCACCTCGCCAGGACCGCCGCCGCGCAGCCCTGGCGGGCGATCGGGGGCACGCTGATCATCGCCGCGGGATACCTCCTGCTCAGCGTGGTGATGCTCGGGATCGGCTGGGCGGTGTCGACGTTCCTGCGCGTCCCGGCGCCGCTCCACGCCGAGGGCGCGCTGTTCGGCGACCCGGTGCTCTCGCTGGCCGTGCTGCTGATGTCGCTGGCGCCCGTCATCCTGCTCGTGCAGGGCACGGCGGCGCTCGTCCAGCGCAGGCGCCCGGGAACGCTCTCGTCCGTGGCCGGGCGGCTGCGCTGGTCCTGGCTGCTGAGCTGCCTCGGGCTGGCCCTGCTGGCGCTGGTGCTCGGGCAGAGCACGCAGGCTCTCGTGCTGACGCTGTCCGGCGAGGACGCCGATCTGTTCGGCTGGGCGGGGTGGTCCGGCTTCCTGCCCGCGCTCGTCGTGATCGTCCTGCTGGTGCCGTTCCAGGCGGCCGCGGAGGAGTACTTCTTCCGCGGGTGGTTCGTGCAGGCGATGGGCGTGCACGTGCGTAATCCGGTCTGGTCCATCCTGCTCGGCTCGGCGCTGTTCATGTCGTTGCACGGGTACTCGTGGGCCGGGCTGGTCGACGTGTTCGGGTTCGGGGCTGTCATGGGCCTGCTGACGGTGCGGACCGGCGGGCTGGAGGCGGGGATCGCGCTGCACGTCCTGAACAACCTGCTGGCCTTCGGCCTCGCCGCCGCCGCGGGGAAGCTGCAGGACGCGCTGAGCCAGGGGGCGATGCCGGTTCCCTGGGAGGCGCTGTCGGGAACGGTGGTGCAGCTCGGGGTGTATGCGTTTGGTGTGTTGTATATAGCCAAGAAGCGGTCAATTGCCAACGTTTCCGGATGAATCGGGTGTGAGGTGCCGGGAATCTCGCTAGAGAGGTCTCGCTATTCCGGCTGAGTCATGCTGGTCTGGTTCCTGTGGAACGGGACAGCGTCCTGATTCCACCCGTACGACGAGTTCGACCAATAGTTCGACCAACAGGAGGTACGGCGCGTGGCCTCCGGCCCCAGCGAACCGCCTCGGCGACCGCCGGGTGACGACGACCCGCGTCCTGAGGGCGCGTCTGAACCGCACACCTCGGAAGAGCCGAGGATCCGCCATTCACCCCCGGGTCCCACCGACGATCGGGCGCGCGGCTTACCGCTGACCTCGCCCTGGGGCATGCCGCCCTTCGCCGCCCCCGTCCCGGAGGACGAGCCGCAGGAGCCGCCCAAGGGGCGCCGGCCGTACAGCTCTCCGACGGCGGAGCCCGAGGCCGAGCCGCGCCGCCGCACCCGGCGCGTGGTCAACCGGCCGGACAAGCTCGTGGCCGGCGCGCCCGTCCATCCGCCACAGGAGACGGCCCGTCGCGACGAGCCGCACGTGGACGCCGCGCCGCCAACCGAGCCCGAGCCCGAGCCCGCGTCCTCATCTGAGGCTGGGGAACGGGAGACCGCCGCGCCTCGGAGCGAGCCTCCGTACCGGCTGGTGTATCCGGTGGAGCGGACGGCTCCGGAGCAGGACGAGGAGCCGTCCGGGGCCGAGCGGCGGCACAGAGATGACGGTGAGCTCGAGCGGCGGCATGACGAGGGCGGTGAGCTCGAGCGGCGGCATGACGAGGACGGTGAGCTCGAGCGGCGGCACGACGAGGGCGGCGAGCTCGAGCGGCGGCACGGAGAGTACAGCGAGTTCGAGGACGGCGAGCCCGAGGTGCGGCGGGTCGGGCGGCCCCCGGCCGGGCGGCCCGCGCGGCCCGACCTTCTCGTCGCCACCGGCCCGCCCCGCCCGCAGGGCTCGAGCGGCAGGCACCACAGAGGCCCGGCCCCGGCCGCCGTACGCAGGTCCAGCCCCGTACGCCACCGCAGCAGGGCCGTCCCCGTCGTCCTCACGCTGGCCGTGGCGGTCCTGGTGGCCGCGGGCGTGCTCGTGTGGCAGTGGACCACGGACGAGGCCCCCGGCCTGCGCCTGGAGGCGGGCACCGGGCGGTCCGGAGACGACCTGTTCACCGTTCCCGCGGCCGGCGACGGCGTCAACCAGAAGCTCAACGACATGACCTCCGTCGGCCGGGCGGTGGTGGCGGTCGGCAGCGACACGACGAACCCGACACCGCGCCCGCTCTTCCTGTTCTCCCCGGACGGCGGTAAGAACTGGCAGCTCGGCCAGGTCAACGGCGCCTCCACCCCCACGGTCCAGCGGGTCGTCGGCGGCAACGGGCGCTGGCTGGCCGCCGGTGGGGACGGCGGCTCCGAGCGCGGCCTGTGGACCAGCACCGACGGGTTCAGCTGGACGGCCGTGGAGGCGTCCGGGCTGGCCGCGTTCAGGGCCGGTGACCAGATCAACGACATCGCCAGGACGGCGTCCGGTTTCGTGGCGGTGGGACGTACGACAGGGGACGACGGCGGGACGGGCCCGGCGGCCTGGCGCTCCGCCGACGGCAGGACCTGGGAGCGGGTCGAGACCAGGGAGCTGGAGGTACGCGAGATCAAGGCGGTCGTCGCCAAGGGCGACACCGTCGTGGCCATCGGAGCCCCCGCGGTCGGCGAGGGATCGCGGGTGCTCCGTTCGGCAGACGGCGGACGCGACTGGCAGGCGACCGACTTCCTGCTCCTCGAGGCGATGCCGCGTACCGGGACGGTGGCCGTGCTGCCCAAGGGCTTCGTGCTGGCGCCGTGGCGGACGCGCACGCCCGCGGGCGACGTACGTGTCTACTGCTCCCCGACCGGGGCGCAGTGGTCGCAGTGCGGCTCCATGGCCGGCCTGAGCGGCGAGAGCCCCGGCGTCGAGACGTTGATCTCCTACCCGTCGGGCGTCGCGGCCGTCTCGCAGGCGAGCCTCGGCCGCTACTCCGTGCAGACCAGCGCCGACGGGCGCCAGTGGGCCAAGCGGACCGACCTCGGCGACCTGCCGGGTGCGACGCTGCGCGGGTTCACGATCTCCGACGGCGGCACCCTGTTCGCGGGCGGCGACCAGGCGGCCTCCGACGTCGACAACCAGCTCGTGCTCGTGGCCTCGCCCCCGCGCGGCAACGCCTCGCGCGTGCAGCTCGGCCAGGTGGAGGGCCTGACCAGGATCGCGCGCGAGACTACCGCGCTGGCCAGTTACGCCGGCAGGTACGTCGCCGTCGGCTCGGCCTCGGGCGACGCCGGCCTGTGGACGATCAGGGACTGGCGGAGCTGGAAGTCCATGAGCCTCGGCGGCCCCGGCAGGCAGTCGCTGGAGGACGTGGCACACGGCAGCCGCGGCTGGCTCGCCGTCGGCTCCACCGAGACGAACGTCTCCGTCACCGACCCCCTCCTCGTCGCCTCCGACGACGGCGAGAGCTGGCGGCGAGTGAACGTCACCGGCGATCTGGCCCGCAACCCGAACGATCCCTACCTGGAGACCCACGTGGTGACGGCGGGGAAGAAGGGGTACGTGCTGGCGGGCGAGTCCAGCGACCAGGCGGGCGCCACGCGCGCCGCCCTGTGGTTCACGCCTGACCTGCGGAAGTTCACCAGGTCGAAGAAGCTGCCGCAGGGCGGCTCCGGGGTGCGGATCCACGACGCCGTCGCCACCGGGGACGGCTACGTGGCGGTGGGCGGCTCGGGCGGCGCCGACCAGGAGAGCAGCGTGGTCTGGTACTCCCCGGACGGCGTGAACTGGAGCTCGCGCAAGCGCGTGACGCCACCGGACGCCACCGCGGCCGGACTCCGACGGATCACGACTTATCAGGACAAGCTGGTGGCCATCGGCACGGCCGTGACGGGCGGCTCCCGCCGCGCGTTCGCGGCCGTCTCGGACGACGACGGCGCGAGCTGGCAGACGGCCTGGCTGCCCGCGGATCAGGCGGCGGCGGTGTACGACCTGGCCGCGGCCGATGAGGGCCTGGTGGCGGTGGGCTGGCACGGCGTGCCCGGCGAAGGCGACAGCGCCGCCTGGACCTCGCAGGACGGGCTGTCGTGGAACCGCATGGCGCTGACGAAGGACCGGCTGGCCGGGCAGGGGGCGCAGTGGCTCTCGGCCGTGGCGGTGTCGGGGTCGGAGGTGGTGGCGCTCGGCCGGTCCACGACGTACAACGCCGATCACCTGATCCTGTGGACCTCCAGCCTCACCTCGAACAGATAGTCAGCGGGGGAGCACGCCCCAGCCGGTCAGCGACTCGAGGAGCCCTTCGGAGAGCGGCAGCCGTACCAGCTCCTCCATGTCGCACCAGCGCACGTCGGCGGCGTCGTCACCGGCGGCCGGGACCCCTCCCGTCACGCTGGCGAGGTAGTCGCGGATCACGTACGTGGCCCCGCCGAGGCCGGGACGGTCCACCGTGCCGGCCAGGCGGCCCACGTCCACCCGCAGCCCGGTCTCCTCCAGGACCTCGCGCCGCAGGCCGTCGGCGTCGCTCTCGCCGGGCTCCAGCCGGCCGCCGGGAATGGACCACAGGCCCATGCCGGGCGGCCGCCCTCGTTTGACGAGAAGCAGCCGGTCAGAAGCATCGAAAATAATCGCGCCGACACAATTTACGCGCACATGACCAAGATTACGACGAGACAACGAGAAGCGCCCTTGACGGGCCGGTGCCGGAGAAAGCACCGTGGGTAGTTGTGAGAGCGGCTCCAACCTGTCCACGGTGTTTTGGCCCGCTTCACGGGCCGAGTGCGTGGTCGAGCGCGTTTCGATGCGACACGCACGGCGATGTCCTGCCGTATCAGCCTCCTTGGCCGCCGACCAGTACGGCGCTGGAGGCCATACGCAAGAGCGCGGTGGTGCCCGTGTGGCTGCCCTGGCCACTGCCCGCCGGCTGGCTGGTGACCGGGTTCGGCGAGGTGGGCGACCAGCGCACCGGTGCCCGCGCCAGCGTGGTGGCGCTGACGGGGCCCTCGCTCATGGAAGGACCCGCCGATCTCCTCGTCATCGCGGAGGAGCCGGGCGTCGGGCTCGGCGCGGCGTTCGCGGGACTCGACGGCCCCGACCCCGGCGAGGGGTTCGACTCGGGTCCGCCGAACGCCAAGATCGACGTACTCGGGCATCCCACCGCGCTCTGGTGCGTGGGCGGCGCCGATGACCGGGCCGTCTACGCGGGAGAGGCGATGGGCAACTGGCTGTGGGCCATCGCCTGGCCCGCCGACGCCGGCTGCATGATCGCGCTCGCCGAGCTGTCCCTGCTCGACGTACGGGATCACGACCTGGATGTCCCCTTTGGCGCGTTCTCGCCGCGACTCGAGGACTGAGCTCGATTCGCGCTCTGAGGCAGACGGACTAAAGTTCGGAAGCGTGACAGCGCGTATCGAGCGAGTGGTGACCGAGGGCGTCGTCGAAATAGACGGCACCGAGCACAAGGTCGAGAACAACACCTGGATCGTCGGCGACGACGACGAAGTGATCGTTGTCGACGCGGCGCGTGACGCCGAGAAGATCCTGGAGCAGGTGGGCGAGCGTGAAGTGCTCGCCGTCATCTGCACGGCGGGCCTGCCCGACCACGTCTCCGCCGCCATCGAGGTGGCCAGCAGAGACGAGGCCGTGGTCGCCCTGCACCCCAAGGACAAGCCCCTGTGGCGGGAGACCTGGCGCGAGACCTGGCCCGACATCGACATGGAGGACGACGGCGTCTTCGAGGTCGCCGACGTCCAGCTCGATGTCCTGGAGACGCCCGGCGTCACGCCCGGCGGCGTCTCGCTCTACTGCGAGGCGCTCGGGGCCGTGTTCACCGGCAAGGCCCTGCAGGCCGACGGCCCCGGCAAGCTGGGCGGCGAATACCCCGCCCTGGCCGACCAGCTCACCTCGATCGGCGGGCGGCTGTTCACGCTGCCCGGCGACACGCGGGTGCTGGCCGCCCACGGCGACGAGGTCACGATCGGCGACCTGGAGCCGCACTTCGACGACTGGGTGTCGGGCTCGCTGACCCGCGACGCCTCCTCGGGCGACGAGGACGGCCCGCTCAGCGACGGCACCAGGATCTCCGGGATCAAGCTCAACCCGGACGACAATTAGGGTGCAGCAGCTTCCGCTCGAAGGGATGCCGCGGCGGCTCTATTCGTGCACGCCGTCGCGGTTGAACGCCTGGCTCGACTGCCGGCGCCGCTACCGGTTCAGCTATCTGGACCGGCCGCAGCCATCCAAGGGGCCGGCGTGGGCGCACAACAGCGTCGGCGCGAGCGTGCACAACGCCCTGGCGGGGTGGTGGCGGGAGCCGTACGAGCGCCGGACCCCGCTGACGGCCGCCATCCTGCTCACCAACGGGTGGATCACGGAGGGCTTCAGGGACGCCGAGCAGTCGGGGCACTGGCTTGGCCGGGCACGCGACCTCGTGTCCGGATATGTCGCGACATTAGACCCCGCTGACGACCCGGTGGGCGTCGAGCGCACGGTCGCCACCCGTACCAAGGTCATCGCCGTCTCCGGCCGCATCGACCGCCTCGACCGGCGCGGGGACGAGCTGGTCGTGGTCGACTACAAGACCGGACGCCGCCCGCTCACCCAGGACGACGCCCGTTCGTCGCTCGCCCTGGCCGTGTACGCGGCCGCCGCCTCCACGATGATGCGCACGCCCTGCCGTACGGTCGAGCTCCACCACCTGCCCACCGGCGAGATCCTGGAGTGGCGGCACACCGAGGAGTCCCTCGCCCGCCATCTGAGGCGTGCGGAGGAGCTCGCGACCGAGGCGTCGGAGGCCGACGAACGCTACCGCGCCCTCATCGGCCCGCCTGCCAAGG
The DNA here is from genome assembly GCF_040654115.1 of Nonomuraea sp. NPDC050786. NCBI lineage: Bacteria > Bacillati > Actinomycetota > Actinomycetes > Streptosporangiales > Streptosporangiaceae > Nonomuraea > Nonomuraea sp. NPDC050786. The sequence continues at coordinate 62,680 of NZ_JBFAHJ010000004.1, read as the reverse complement.
GAGGCGCCGGCTCCCGCTCGGGGCCAGGCGCCTCCGCGCCGGGGGAGCGGCCGCTCGTCAGGCCCGCTGCGGTGCCGGACGAGATCGACGAGCTGTTCGCGCCCAATCCGGGGCCGATCTGCTCCTGGTGCGACTTCCGCCGCCACTGCCCCGAGGGCCAGGCCGTGGCCCCAGACCGCCGCCCATGGGACGGCCTCGCCGACTGACGCACCCCCAAGGCCCGCCCCACCGGCGGGCCTTGGCGCGTAGCGGCCTCTCGACGGAACCGCGCCATGCGAGCAGCGCGCAGGCTCCAGCGCCGTCCCAGCCCACGCCCGGTCGCGAAGCCGGGTAGTTTCCCCGGCGAAACAATGGGTTATGACCGACAGGTGGCTCATGTGGGGCGGTTGCCGGCGGCGGTGGCGCTGGGATCGCTGTTCAACCCCCTGAACTCCTCAATGATCGCCGTGGCCCTGGCCCACATCGAGGCCGAGTTCCACGTCGGCATCGCGGCCGTGACCTGGCTGGCCGCCGGGTTCTACCTGACCGGCATCATGGTCCCGCCCGTGATGGGCACGCTGGCGGACCGGCTGGCGCCGAGGCTGGTGTTCTGTGCCGGACTGGTCACGATGGCCGTCACGGGCGTGCTGGCCGCGCTGGCACCGTCCTTCCCGGCGCTGGTCGTGGTCAGGTTGCTGCAGGCGTTCGGGAGTTGCGCGACGATGCCTGCGGGGATGGCGATCGTGCAGGCGGTGATGCCCGGCGAGGACGGCAGGCCGCCGCCCCGGGTGATCGCCACCATCTCGATGGTGCTCACCGCCAGCGCCGCCGCCGGTCCGGTGCTCGGCGGGTTCCTGGTCTCGTTCTGGGGCTGGCAGGCGATCTTCCTGGTCAACGTCCCGCTCGCGGCGGTCGCGCTGGTCGCGGCCCTGCGCTGGCTGCCCAAGGTACGCGTGGACGGCCGGAGCCAGGCCCTGCTGCCCCGCCTGAGGCCCCAACTGCTGGCTACCTGTGGCCAGTTCGCCCTGGTCAACGTGGTCTTCTACTCGGCGTTCTTCGTGGTGCCGCTCTGGGCGCAGCGCTCGGCGGGAGTGCCCGCGCACATCGCCGGGCTGCTCGTCCTCCCCATGGCCGGGCTGGCGATCGTCATGACCCCGGTCGCGGTGGCGCTGGCCGCCCGGGCGGGGATGCGGACGGTCCTGGTGGCCAGCGCGACGCTGCTGCTCGGCGGCTCCTGCCTGCTGCTCGGAGTGGGGCCCGTCTGGCTGGTGCCGGCGGTGGCGGCGCTGCTCGGGGTCGCGTCGGCGCTCAGCCAGTTCGGGCTCAATTCGCTGGTCTTCGTGCACGCCGACCGCCGGGACACGGGGGTCGCGGTGGGCTTCTTCCAGTCGTCCAGGTACGTCGGCGCCGCGACCGCGTCGACCCTGCTCGGCGTGCTGTTCGACGGGAAGGGCATGACCGGCAGCGGATGGACGATGGCGGCCGTATCGGCCGTCGTGCTGGTGGCCGGGTCGCTCCTGCCGGTCAGGCGGCCGGTTTCGACGGCCAGCGGCGGGGATCGGTCAGGCCCTTGAGCCCCTTGCTCACGTCGTAACCCGCCGCGCCGAGCCGCTCCCTGGACGCCCGCAGCATCTCCCTCGTGGCCGGCATGAACGCGCGGTCGTGCACGGGCTCAGGCAGCGAGTTGAGAGCCAGCCTGAACGCCTTGAGCGCGGCCGTGACGGTCGCGCGAGGCACCTCCGGCAGCGCCCCGTACATCCGCCTGGCCCACTCCGGCAGCGTGTAGTAGCAGAGCGCGCCGAACGGGAAGTAGGCGGGCTTGCCGGCGGACAGCAGCCTCAGCTCGTGCGGCAGCCTCGGCCACATCAGGAAGCGCACGGTCGAGGCCGCCTCCTCGGTGACGCGCAGGCTGGGACGTACGTGCTTGAAATAGGCGTCCATCTCCGCGCACGAACCGGGCACGTCCTCGGGGTGCAGGCCGACGTAGGCGGCGCTCTTGCGCTGCTCGTACAGGTAGCGATCGGCCTGGCGCTCGGTGAGGCCGAGCCCGCCCCGCCTGGCCACCGCCAGGTACGACGACACCTCCGCGCAGTGCACCCACAGCAGCAGCTCGGGGTCGTCCACCCGGTGCGCCCTGCCGGTGCCGGGGTCATGGACGCGCAGCGCCTTGTGGATGCCGCGCACCCGGCGGCCGATCTCGTCGGCCTCCTCCGGGCTGCCGAACGTCACCCGGCCCACGAAGTCCGCCGTGCGGCGCAGCCGCCCGAACGGGTCCTCCTGGAAGTTGGAGTTCTGCCAGACGCCGCGCATGGCCAGCGGGTGCAGCGCCTGCAGCATGAGACCGCGGACGCCGCCCACCCACATCGAACGGTCGAGATGGACCTGCCAGGTCGCGCTCTGCGGCGGCTGGACGACGATGTCTTCGATGTTCGCCATAGTAAGTGGATAATTACAGAATATTGGACTTCGTGTCCAAGTAGTGCTTCTCCGCCGCGTTCCAGAACCGGACCAGCGCCGCCGCGGTCGTCTCCGGCGCCTCGACGTTGGGGGAGTGGACGGCGCCGGGCACGACCATGCACTCGGCCTCGAGCCTGGCCGCCATCTCCGCCTGCATCTCCGGCGGCCACCCGTCGTCGTGCTCGCCGTACAGCACGAGCGTGGGCACCTCGATCTGACGCAGCTCGTCGGTACGGTCGTGCATGCTCAGCACCTGCTGGGCCATGCACGTCAGCCCGGTCGGCGAGTTGGTGAGCAGGCGCTTGCGCAGGAACGCCAGGATCTCGTCCGACACGTCGCCGGCCATCGCCTCGGGCTCGAGCCGCTGGTGCCACACGTGCTCCAGACCGAACTCCCGTACCTCTTCCATGAGCTTCTTGCCGTTGATCGCCCGCCGGCCCTCGATGGCCGCGGGACCCGACCCCATCAGCGTGAACGACGCGAAATGCGTGCGCCCGTCGATCACCGCCTCCCTGGCCACCAGCCCGCCGAACGAGTGGCCCACCAGGTGAACGGGGTCTCCACCGCCGATGATCTGGGCCAGCGCGTCGACGTCGGCGCCGAGCGCGGGGCAGGTGTAGGCGGCCGGATCGTCGGGGCCCGGCGTCTCGTACTGGCCGCGCAGGTCGACGGCCACCACCCTGCGCCCCGACTGGGCCAGGGTCATCAGGACCGCGATGAAGTCCTCCTTGCTGCCCGTCAGGCCGGGGACCAGGAGCGCGGGCCAGCGCTCAATCACACCACTGACCGGTCGCGCGTCCAGGGCGGCGAACGTGCCCTGCGGGGTTTCGATCTTCTGTGGTGTGACGCCAGGAGGCAGATCGAGGAATCGCGGCGTACTCACGTGGGGCAACAATACCCAGAGGTCAGCGGCTCGACACCGTCGAGGGGACTACATGGGTGAAAGGGCGCGCACCCCGCCGGGGTGCGCGCCATCCCATACAGTGCTCAGCCCGTGCGGCGGCGGTTGCCGCCTCCGCCCCGGGACTGGCGGCGCTGCTGCTTGCGCTCGGTGGCGGCGGACGGGGCGATGTCGTCGTCGTCCGTGGCCAGATCGGGTGACTGGAAGATCACCGTGAACGGGTTCGGCGGGACGATCCGCTCCGGCTCCTTGCGCACCGGCGGGGGCGGCGTCGCGAGGAAGGACGGCTCCGGCTCCGGCTCCGGCTTCGCGAGGAAGGACGGCTCCGGCTCCCGCTCCGTGGCGGCCACGGGCTCGGCGGCGGTCCGGGGCTCGGCGACGGTGACGGCGTCGGCCTTGGCGGCGGCACGGCGGGAGCGGGTGCTCTTCACCGGTGCCTCCTCGGTCGCCGCCGGCGCGCCGGCCTCGGGAGCGGCCCCGGGAGCGACATCGGCGCTCCGGCGCGACCTGGTCGCCTTGACCGGCGCCTCAGGGGCGTCGGCGTCGGCGTCGGCGCTCCGGCGCGACCTCGTGGCCTTGACGGGCGCTTCAGGGGCTTCGGCGAGCGCCTGCTCGATGGCGGAGGAGGCAGCCCCCCTCCGCGTACGCGTCCGCTTCGGCTCGGTGGCCGCCTGGATCTCGTCCGTTGAGATGATCGCGGGGGTCTCCTCCGCCTTGGCATCCACGAGCTCGACCTCCGGAGTCTCGACGGCTGCGGTCTCCGCCAGCTCCTTGCCGCCACGGGTGCGGCGGCGCTGGCGCGGCGTGCGGGCAGGGCGCTCCTCGCGCTCGTCGCGGCGACGGCCGCCACGACCGCGGGGCCTGCCGGTCTCTCCGAGGTCCTCGATGCGCTCCGCGGACAGCCCGGCACGCGAGCGGTTCGCGTGCGGCAGGACGCCCTTGGTGCCCTCGGGGATGTTCAGCTCGGAGTAGACGTGGGGCGAGGTGGAGTAGGTCTCCTCGGGCTCGGCGAAGTCGAGCCCGAGCATCTGGTTGATCATCTTCCAGCGGGTCAGCTCCTCCCACTCCACGAACGTGACCGAGATGCCCGTGCGCCCGGCCCGGCCGGTGCGGCCGATGCGGTGCACGTACGTCTTGTCGTCCGTGGGGCAGTCGTAGTTGACCACGTGGGTGACGTCGTCGATGTCGATGCCGCGGGCCGCCACGTCGGTGGCCACCAGCACGTCGATCTTGCCGTTGCGGAACGCGCGCAGGGCCTGCTCGCGCTGGCCCTGGCCGAGGTCGCCGTGGACGGCCGCGACCGCGAAGCCGCGGGTGTCGAGCTGCTCGGCGACCATGTCGCAGGCCCGCTTGGTCTCGCAGAAGACCATGGTGAGCCCGCGGCCCTCGGCCTGCAGCAGTCGCGCGACGATCTCGATCTTGTCCATCCGGTGCGCGCGCCACACGATCTGGCGAACCTGCGGCGTGGTCTCACCCTCGCCGCTCTCGTGCTCGGCGCGCACGTGGGTCGGACGGTTGAGGTACTTGCGCGACAGCGCGACGATCTCGCCCGGCATGGTCGCCGAGAACAGCATCGTCTGCCGCTCCGTGGGGATCAGCTTGAAGATCCGCTCGATGTCGGGAAGAAAGCCCAGGTCGAGCATCCGGTCGGCCTCGTCGAGCACGAGGGTCGTGACCTGGCTCAGGTCGAGGTGCTTCTGCTTGACCAGGTCGAGCAGGCGGCCCGGGGTGCCGACGATGACGTCGACGCCGGCCTTCAGCGCCTCGATCTGCGGCTCGTACGCGCGCCCGCCGTAGACGGTCAGGACCCGGGAGCCGAGCTTGCCCGCGGCCGTGACGAGGTCCTCGCTGACCTGTACGGCCAGCTCGCGGGTGGGCACGACGACGAGCCCGCGGGGCTTCTTGCGGTTCTTGCGCGGCTTGCCGATGCTCTGCAGCATGGCGATGCCGAACGCGTAGGTCTTGCCCGTGCCCGTGCGCGCCTGACCGATCAGGTCCTGGCCGCTCAGGGCGAGCGGGAGAGCCATCTCTTGGATGGGGAACGGTGTGACGATGCCCTCGGTCTCGAGGGCATCGGCGATCTCTGGTGTGACTCCGAGGTCTCGGAAAGTCGTCAGCGTGGCCTGCCTCAGTTCTCAAATGAAGGCGGGCCTGCCGGGACCGACGGGCGGAAAACAGCCCCCGTTGTGTGGGTCCTCGCGGTAGAGCCAGCCCTCTCGCGTCATCAGCGACCGCGCACCCGGAAGTGGGGGTAATCGGGGGAAACCCTCGAATTTACACAGTGCGGTCGCACTTTCACAGAGCAGTGTACTCGATACCACAACGCTGGCCGAGCTTACGTATGTTCCCGCAGATTCCCCGAAGTACGCTGCCTTCTATGAAGGAGTCTCCAGGAGTCGTCGACCTTCTCGGTGTGCTCGCGTACGCGGAGCTCAGCGCCTACGCGCGGATGACGGAGGACGCCGCCACGCTGGCGCCCACGTTGGCCGACCGTGCGGCGCTGAGCGAGCTGGCCGTGACCGAGTACGCCCATTTCCGCCTGCTGCGCGACCGGCTGGCCGAGCTCGGGGCCGATCCCGACGAGGCGATGGCGCCGTTCGTCGGCGCGCTGGACGCCTGGCACGCGCAGACCAGACCGGCCGACTGGCTGCAGGCGCTGGTCAAGACGTACGTGGGGGACGGGATCGCGCTCGACTTCTACCGGGAGGCGGCCAGGCACCTTGATCCGTCGATCGCCGAACTGGTGGACGAGGTGATCGTGGACGAGGGGCGCTCGCAGTTCGCGGTCGAGCGGGTCAGGGCGGGCATCGAGGCCGCGCCCGTGGAGGCCGGCCGGCTGGCGCTGTGGGCCCGTCGGCTCGTCGGCGAGGCGCTCAGCCAGGGGCAGCAGGTGGCTTCGGCCCGGCCCGAGCTGGCGTTGCTGCTGGTGTCGGGCGAGGGCGCCACCGATATTTCCCGACTTTTCGCGACATTGACGGAGGCGCACAACAAGCGCATGGCCGCCATGGGCCTCTGACCGACGCCCGCTCCCGAGGACGGGTCCGCCCATGGGGCGGCGCGGGGCGCGGAACGGTTGTACCGTGCCAGACATGAGGGCCTCGCGCCGCTACGGCAGTTCTTTGACGACGAGATGTAGGCCGAACCGCTGGACCTCGCGCCCGGTGCTGCGGAGGGAGAGCGCACGCTGCCCGACCGCCAAGCCCGGACACGCCGTCCGCCACCCCCGGCCACCCCGCGCCTGCCGCCTCGGCACTTTCCACTGACGTACCCCCGGGCGGGCGGTCGCGGGGGTGACGCCCTTCGTGGCGGCGCAGGGCGGCGGCGCACCGCGCCTCCCTGCCCACGCCTCTCGGCCAGTGCCTTGACGCGGAGGTGTGGTGCGTCCGCGCCGATGGCCGACGGGCCTTCGACGGTGGCCGGTATGCGGGCGGCGGCGCTTCCCGCACAGCCGGCGCAGCACGTCGACAAGGAGAGCGCCCAGGAAAGGGGTACGGCTCGAGAGCCGTACCCCCAGATGAGGAAAGCCTAGAGAGTGCCGCCGAACCCGACGGGCCGCGTCTCGTCCTCGCCGATCTCGACGTATCCGAGTGAGGCCACCGGCACCACGACCCGCCTGCCCTTGACGTCGGTCACGGCGAACACGCCGCGCTCGACCGACAGCGCGCTTCTGATCTCCTCTTCGATCTGCTCGGCGGTGAGGTCGGTCTCGACAACGAGTTCGCGGTGTACGGAGCGTACGCCGATCTTGATTTCCATCGTGGGCTCCTTAGTCGACGGGGTGGCTCACTCCCATCGTGGCGGCTCGCACCCGGGAACGACGCAAATGATCGCGGGCAGCGAACGGGTTATGCCGTACGCGGAAAACCGCTGATGCCGCGCCAGGCCAGCCGCGCCATGAGCTGCTCGGCCGCATCCTTGGGGATCGAGCCGTGCGTGGTCACCCAGTAGCGGGCGCTCACCTCCGCCATGCCGACCAGGCCGATGCCGAGCAGATGCGCCTCGTCGCTGGTGCAGCCGGTGTCCTCCTGGATGACCGCGCTGACCATCTCGGCGCACTCCTGCAGCGAGCGCTCCACGCGCTGCCGCACCGGCGCGACGTTGCGCAGGTCGGACTCGAACACGAGCCGGAACGCCTCGCCCTGCGTGGAGACGAAGTCGAAGAACGCGCTGAACGTGGCCTGCACGCGGAGCTTGTTCTCGTGGGTGGAGGCCAGCGCCTCCCGGCAGCGGTTGACCATGTCGTCGACGTGGAGGTCGAGCAGCGCCAGATAGAGCTCCAGCTTGCCGGGGAAGTGCTGGTAGAGCACCGGCTTGCTGACGCCCGCGCGGTCGGCGATCTCGTCCATGGCGGCCGCGTGATAGCCGTTCTGCACGAACACTTCCTGCGCGGCGCTCAGCAGCTGCCGGCGGCGCGCCAGTCGGGGCAGCCGGGTGCCCCGGGGCTTCGCATCCGGGGTTGCGGTCACACGGGTCTCCATAGGTCTCTCAGCGGGCTGTGCGGACATCCTACGTGCGAGTAGGTCCCCTCTTCCTGGCCTTACTCCACTCCGTGAGGCGGGCTCGGTCGCCCGGATGCCGAGTCAGCCGAGTCGTCGCGGAGCCGTACTCAGCGATATTCGTCGTCGTCGAGGTCCACCACGCGGTGCTGATCGGCCGCGTCGGCGGGATCGACGTCGAGCGGCAGCTCGTAGCGGAGCCTGGCGGCGCTCTGGCGTATCTCGTGGTGCTGGTCGGCGGCGTCGGCCTCGGGTGTCTCGATCGACAGCTCGGCCTCCTCTTCCACGTCGTAGGAGAGCTCGTCCCCGCGTATGTCCATCTCCGACATCTTCTGGTCCCCCTTAAGGTGCGGACGCCACCAGCCTACGCCCGGCTGAAAAGGTCGCCGCGCTTCTCCACTCTGGCGAGTACGTCCGGCGCCGTGAACACCAGCTCCTCGGGCCGTTCGCAGCTCTCGACCTCCTTCCACAGCAGCGGTGTCGAGACGGTCGGCTGCTCCCTGGCCCGCAGCGAGTAAGGCGCCACGGTGGTCTTGGCCGGGTTGTTCTGGCTCCAGTCGATGAACACCTTGCCAGGCCTGGCCGCCTTCGTCATCACGCTGACCACCTGTTTGGGATGCTCTTTCTCCAGCAGCCGGGCCAGCCTCCTGGCGTACGCGGAGGGCTCCTCGCGGCAGTCCCAGTCGGCGTACAGCTGCATGCCCTTGCTCCCGCTGGTCTTCGGCCTGGCGGTGAGCCCCTCGCCCGCCAGCACCTCGCGCAGCATGAGCGCCACCTCGCAGCACTCGACGATGGTCGCGGGGGCGCCGGGGTCGAGGTCGAACACGAGCGTGTCGGGCGGCAGCGCCTCCCCGTCCTCGTCGACGCGCCACTGGGGCACGTGCAGCTCGAGCGCGGCGAGGTTGGCGTAGTAGACCAGCGTGGGCAGGTCGTCCACGACGGCGAAGTCGATGGTCTCGCGGTTCTTGGTGCTGCCGGGGGCGGGCAGGGTGACCTGCCGCACCCAGGAGGGGGTGTGGTCGGGGGCGTTCTTCTCGAAGAAGGACTGGCCGGCGACGCCGTTCGGGTAACGCTTGACGGTGAGGGGCCTGCCCTGGAGGTGGGGGAGGAGCACGGGTGCGATCCGGCTGTAGTAGTCGATGACCTCGGCCTTGGTGAAGCCGTACTCCGGGTAGAGGACCTTGTCCAGGTTGCTCAGCGTCAGCTCGCGCCCGTCGACCCTGACCGGCACCTTCATAGCGTCACCTCCGCGGGGAGCTTGTCGGGCCGCAGCCCGCGCCACACGGGGTGCCGCAGCCGCTGTTCGTCCGTCCACATCGTGTAGGCCACCTCCCCGACCAGCTCCGGCCTAACCCACCGGTTCCGCCACGGGACCTCGTTGCAGAACGGGCTGCGCGCGGTCTCCAGAGGCCGGATCCGCTGGTGGAGATCGTCGAGCAGGGCGTCGGTGAACCCGGTGCCGACGTGCCCCACGTACGTGAGCCCCCGCTCGGTGAACACCCCCATCACGAGCGAGCCGATCCCGTCGGCCCGGCGCCCCTTGCCCGGCTTCCAGCCGCCGATCACCACCTCCCTGGTGAGCAGGTTCTTCACCTTGATCCACCAGGGGGAGCGCGTCCCCGCCCGGTAGGGCGAGTCCAGCCGCTTGGCGACCACCCCCTCGAGCCCCTGCTCGTACGTGGCCGTGAGCAGGTCGGAGTCGCCGGGGAAGTACGGAGGAGCGCCGACGTCCAGCTCGTCGAGCAGTGCCCGCCGGTCCCGGTAGGGGAGGTCGAACAGCGGAGTGCCGTCGAGATAGAGCAGGTCGAACGGCATGTACGTGATGGGGTACAGCTCCAGCATGATCGGCTCGGGATCGGTGAGATGCATCCGGTGCTGCAGCCGCACGAAGCTGGGCCGGCCGCCCTGGTCGAGCGCGACGACCTCGCCGTCGATGATCGCATTCTTGATCCCGAACCCGGAGATCTCCGGATACCGCCGCGTGTACTCCACCCCATGCCTGCCCGTCACCCTCAGCCCACCGTCAAGGTGGACGATGGCGCGGATGCCGTCCCACTTGACCTCCAACCCGTACAGCTCGCGGTCGGGCGGAAGTTCCCCAGGTACGGCCAGCATCGGTTCGACCGGGTATGGCATTGGTTGCCCCATGACGGGTATGTGCCCCATGGCAAACCCATGCGAGCTGAGGAGTGACCATGCGCAGCATCTGGAAGGGTGCGATCTCCTTCGGGCTGGTCACGATCCCCGTCAAGCTCTACTCCGCGACCGAGCAGAAGGACGTGTCGTTCCACCAGGTGCACCGCGATGACGGCGGCCGGATCCGCTACAAGCGCGTGTGCACGGTGGACGGCGAGGAGGTGCCGTACTCCGACATCGCCAAGGGGTACGAGCTGGCGTCGGGCGAGATGGTCGTGCTCACCGACGAGGACTTCGAGGGCCTGCCGCTGACCACGTCACGCCGGATCGACGTCCTCCAGTTCGCCCCCGCCGAACAGATCGACCCGATCTACTTCGCCAAGTCGTACTACCTGGAGCCGGACGCGCAGGGGGCGAAGCCGTACGTGCTGCTGCGCAACGCCCTGGAGAGCTCGGGCCAGGTGGCGGTGGTCAAGGTGGCGCTGCGCCAGCGCGAGTCCCTCGCCACGCTCCGGGTACGGGACGGCGTCTTCGTCCTGGAGACCATGCTCTGGCCCGACGAGATCCGCAAGCCGGACTTCGCCTTCCTGGACGAGGACATCGAGGTACGGCCCCAGGAGCTCAAGATGGCCGAGTCCCTGATCACCACGATGGAGTCGGACTTCGACGCGAGCGAGTACCACGACGCCTACCGTGAGGCGTTGCAGCAGGTGATCGAGGCGAAGGTAGCGGGCCAGGAGGTCATTCCTCCCAGGGAGGAAGAGGAGGCACGCCCGGCGGTGGACCTCATGGCCGCGTTGAGGGCCAGCGTGGAGGCCGCGAAGCGGGAGCGGGAAGCCGGCGCGCCCGCCAAGGCGAAGAAGGCCGCGGGCAAGTCCAAGGACGAGGAGAAGGCCCCCGCCAAGCGCAAGGCCCGCAAATCCGCCTGAGTACCACTGAGGCCTGCTGAAGGGCCTCTCTCAGGGCATGGGCGATGGAACGCGTATGAGGCACGCCCCATGGTGGGTGTCTCAATGTCACGCCGTCTGACTTGATTTCCGCTGCACCGTCCCCGGTGCCTTCCCGCGATGAAGCATGCCCATGTCGACCGCGTACGGCCGTGCGTGCGTCGTGCCCGCGATCCACCAAAAGGGACATATCGGGATAATTCATAACATGTCATGAGATAAATCTTTAATACGAGCAATAACATGGTTATTGCATAGCAAAATGGGGCGATTCCCGTTTGTACCCCTACGTCCTCGGCAATGACATTCACCGGATGGCTCTCAGCAGGCGTCCAAGACGTTTTCCGGTAATCCGGAAGCGTCCAGAACGGGGCAACAGATCCTTTAGGGGGAAAACGCAATGCCCAAGCTCAAGAGTCTTATGGCCGGCCTCGCCATCAGCACGGGTCTTACGGGCGGCCTGCTCGCCCTGGGCGCGACGACGACCTCGGCCAGCGCCGGCACCACCCAGGCCACCTCCGGCGCGCCCGTCCTCATCGGGAACGGCTGCGGCTGGCGGTGCGGTGGCTGGGGCTGGGGTGGCGGCTGGCGTCGTCACCACAACAACAACCGGACGAACGTCTTCGTCCACAACAACAACCAGAACTTCAACATCCGCAGGGACCGCAACAACCACAAGGAATTCGACATTCAGAAGCACTTCTTCAACGACCACGACCACGACGATGACGACGACTGACGTGCTCTGATGTGACCGTGTGCTGACAGCACGGGCAATTCCTGGCGAGGGCTCCACTGGCATCTGCCATGGAGCCCTCGCTGTGTCATGTCCGGGAAGGGGCGGCGGTTATATGTCACGGCCGGTTGCCGCTGAGCCATGTGAATGCCTGGTGTCGGGCAAGAGTAGACAATGTCGGTTTGTTGTGTATTCAGCCGGAAATATGCACGGTACGGATGGTTCGCCTAGCGAGCATCCGGGGGCGTTTCCGATAATCCGTTCGTACAGGATTGGGGAGCGCTCAGAACGGGGCAATCGATCCTTTAGGGGGGAACCGCAATGCCCAAAACGTTCAAGAATGTTATGGCCGGCCTCGCCATCAGCACGGCACTGACCGGCGGCGTGGTCGCCGTGGGCGCCTCGACGACCGCGGCCAACGCCAGCACCGGCACGCAGATCAGCGCCGGGACGCCCGTCCTCACCGGAGTCACCCGCTGCGGCCGCTGGCGTCGCTGCGGCTGGGGACGCGGCGGCGGCGGCTGGGGCTGGCGGCGCCAGCGTCCCCAAACGATCCGGATCCTCATCCACAACAACAACCAGAACTGGAACGTCAACCGGCACAGGTTCGACGACCAGCGCTTCCGCAGCTTCCGCAACTTCCGCGACCGGTTCTTCGACGACGATGACGACTGAGGTCTCGGGCTGAGCCCGTGGCGCATTTCCCTGCGCCAGTCAGGAGTCCGCTGACGCGTTGAACTCCGCTCACACCGGCGAGTGCCCGTATTCGCTCCACAAGCGAATACGGGCACTTCCTTTGTGCCCAGCGTCCTTCAAGATGTGGGGGGCCGGGGCGTCGCCGTGTCACGCAGCTCGTGGGAGACCGAGCCTGTAGCGCCCGGCGACAGTGGATGGCGCGACTCCGGCGACTCGCCCCACTGGGCCGTCGCAGCCGCCGATGCCGGCGGAGCGCCGACCCGGGTGCGTCTGCCCGCTGCTGACGGCGTTCACCACAGCAAGCGGCCGGTGCCGGCGGACGGTGACGCGCTGCCGCGCCCATGACGCCTGGCGAGCCGTAGGCCGTCACGCGCCACATGCTGCCGTCGTCGCTCTAGGGGTCTCGGATGCGTACCGGCCCACGCGCTCCGCCTCACGGCCTGGGGTGCGCGGCACGTCCGTCCTCGCCGGAGGGGGAGACAAGTCGAGTGCCCCTGTTCGCTGCTGGAGCGAACAGGGGCACTTGTCGGTGCGAGCGGAGTCCATCGCGTCGGTGGACTCCTCAGTGGTGCAGGGAAGCGCGCCACAGGCTCAGGCTGAGGCGTCGGCTTTCAGAAGTCCTCGGCGTTGCCGCCGTTGCCGCCGCCACCGCCGCCACCGCCGTTGCCGCCGTTGCCGCCGGAGCAGTTGGCGTTCCCGTTGCAGTTGTCGCCGCCGTTGCCGCCGTTGCCGCCGTTGCCGCCGCCACCGCCGCCACCGCCGTTGCCGCCGATGACGTTCTCACCGTCCTCGCCGTCCTCGCCGTCCTTGCCCTTCTTGCCGTGCTCCTCGTCCTTGAAGTCCCACTCGTCGTGGTCGTTCTCGAACTCACGGAACCTCTTGTTGTCGTGCTTGAGGTTGAAGTTGTGGTTCCTGTTGAAGATCTGGATGTCGATGCGGTCGTTGCGGTGGTGCTTGCGCCACCAGCCGCCCCAGCCCCAGCACGAACGCCAGCCGCAGCCGTGTCCCCCGATGAGGACGGGGGCGCCGGCGCTGACCTGGGTGCCGGCGTTGGCCGCGGGCGTCGCGCTTGCGGCGAACAGACCGCCGGACATGGCCGTACCGATGGCGAGGCTCGCCATAACACTTCTGAGCTTGGGCATTGCGTTTTCCTCCTAAAGGATCGATTGCCCCGTTCTCGTCATTTCCCGAGACGGCAGAGCCTGGATGTCGGGAAGCAACTCGGAATGGCCGCTGAGTAAACCATTCGTATCCTTTTTGTTTCCGGTCGGATGGCCAGGAAACGAAATATTCAGTCCTGCCCGACGACAGGCGTTTCCATGGTTCGGAGGAAAATGCCATCGGATGGCCGCCATCCCCCCGAATCGCAGATGGGCGAGAAACGGAACGAGGCCAAGTGAGGGCTCCTTCGGGCCGATACCGACGGAGCCCTCACCAGGATTGTCGTGAAGACGAGGAGAATGAATCTCAGGCCGAACCGCGAAGGAAGCGCGGACCGCTCCCGAGAGCCCGCCATTCACCGGCCGAATCCACTTCACGTGAACCGTGGCCACCCGTGAAGACGGGCACTCATCCCTGCACTGTCAGCGCACGGACAATTGCCGCGCGTCAGTCCTCGTCGTGGTTCTTGTGCTTCTTGAACTTGACTTCGCGGTGGTCGTTCTCGAACTCCCGCCGCTTGTCCCTCTTGTGGTCGAAGTTGAAGTTCTGGTTGTCGTTGAAGACGGTGACGCAGACGTGCCGACGGTTGGACTTCCAGCCGCCACCGCCGCCGCCCCGGCCGCAACGACGGCCACCGAAGAAGCCGTTGTTGCCGTTGTTGAAGCCGTTGTTGGCGAAGAAGGGCAGGAACTCCGCGAAGTTGTTGTCGTCGTCGTCGTCATCGTCGTCGTTGTCGAAGAAGATGTGGTCGTCGTCGTCGTCGCCGCTGAGGATGGTGCCGGTGAACGCGTCGGCGGAAGTGGCGCCGAGGCCGACAACGCCGCCGGTCAGCAGCGTACTGAAGGCGAGGCCCGCCATAACACTCTTGAGGTTGGGCATTTCTTTTTCCCCCTAAAGGATCTTGCCCCGTTCTCGACGTTTTCGGAATACCTGAGACAGGTTCCTGGACGGCTGCTGAAGAGTCATCCGCCGAAAGTCATTTCCTGGGCGGTGGGCAGGCAAACAGGAATCACCCTATTTTGCTATGCATTAACACTCTTATTGCTCGCATTAGACATCTATCCAATGAAATGGCTCGATATGTCCGATTGTTCCGCTATGGAAACGTAGATGACACGACCGTCGCGCCGACCGGGCATTTTGTGGTAGGCCGTTCCGGCGTCGCCGCCCGTGATGTCCCTCGCTTGCGCTGTCGCTCCCAGGCGCGGAAAACCGCGAACATATGCATTGCCTTGACGCAGGGTCCGCCTTGCTCGCGCCGGTGGTGGTGGCGTTTCGCATCTCGCCATGGTTGTGAGGGCAGGCATGCTGACGCGCACCGGTGTCACCGGCTGGATGCGTTATTGCGCCACGGCGGCCATCATTGGCCGGGAAGGCGCTGCGCCTTCCCGGAGGATGTCTTCCGCGTTTCGCGATGCCCGGCGATGCCGCTTGCTTCGACTCGCCCGCCGTAAACGGTGAGTGCCCGTGCTGTCACGCTGAGTACCGCTTGGTTGTCATGTTTTCCGGCCTTGACTGCCACAAACGGCGGACTGCAGCTTTTGCCTCACTCTTGGTCTGGCATGAGATCCATTAAACATTTATGAAACTAAATAGGTCGATATGTCCGCATTGGCGGGGGGCGGCGTCTCGTGGCGTGACGTCCCCGAGCGGGCTGTCTGCGCCGGATGTCCGGAAGATGGCTGAGAGGGCAGCTCTGTACGGAACCCAGACCCCACCAAGACCCGATGGTTATCGTTGAACGAACGAGAAGAGACGTACGCGCGACGACAAGGGGGACACATGACGGCGGAACCGGTCCCGCACTGGCCGGGACGCATGATCGGCTCGGTCTACGTCCGATCGACGGGCGAGGGCCCCCGGGAGCAGGCCGTCTTCGTGCACGGTCTGGCCGGTTCGGCCACCAACTGGACCGACCTCATGGACGAGCTCAAGGACACCGTCACCGGTCACGCCATCGACCTGCCGGGCGCGGGGTTCTCGCCCGCCCCCTCCGACGGCGACTACACCGTCGCAGGCCACGCCAGAGCCGTGGCCGGGCTGATGGAGCAGACCGGCCCGGCCCACCTGTTCGGCAATTCGCTCGGCGGCGCGATCGCCGTCAGGGTCGCCGCCACCCGCCCCGACCTCGTCCGCTCGCTCACGCTGGTCTCCCCGGCCCTGCCCGACCTGCTCCCCAGGTACGGCCCCGTCCGCGTGGCCGCCGCCGCGATCCCCGTGCTGGGCGAATGGGTGGCGAGCAGGCTCTCCCTGGTCCCCGCCGAGCAGCGCATCAACGCCTCCATGTCGATGGTCTGGGCCAACACCGGCAGCGTCCATCCCGTACGCCTGCGCGACGCGATCGACGAGCTCCGCCGGCGCGACGACCTCCCGTACGCCGGCGAGGCCATGATCGGCTCGGCCAGGGGCATCGTGGCCGAGTATTTCCGCCGTGGCGAGGAGAACCTGTGGCGCCAGGCGGCCAAGGTCAAGGCCCCGACCCTGATCGTGCACGGCAGGCACGACCGCCTCGTCCGGCCCGCGATGGCCGCGAAGGCGTACCGTACGTTCCCGCAGGTCCGGCTCGTGCTGCTGCCGACGGCGGGTCACGTGGCGATGATGGAGATGCCGCAGGTCGTGGCGGCGGAAGCACGCCGTCTGATCGGTGAGACTCGATTGGGGAATGCCCCACTCGCCAGCTAGGTTTCAAGGTGAGATAGGACCCCCTGGAACGGGAGCGTAGAACGTGTCGTTGCCACCGCTGGTCGAGCCGGCCGCAGAGCTGACCGTCGACGAAGTGCGCCGCTATTCGCGCCACCTGATCATCCCCGATGTGGGCATGGCGGGGCAGAAGCGGCTGAAGAACGCCAAGGTGCTGTGTGTGGGCGCCGGGGGCCTGGGCTCGCCCGCGCTGATGTACCTCGCGGCGGCGGGCGTCGGCACCCTCGGCATCATCGACTTCGACGTGGTCGATGAGTCCAACCTGCAGCGCCAGATCATCCACGGTCAGTCCGACGTGGGCAGGCTGAAGGCCGAGAGCGCCGCGGCGTCGGTCCGCGAGATCAACCCGCTGGTCAACGTCGTCATCCACAACACGGCGCTGAGCACAGAGAACGTCATGGAGATCTTCTCCGGCTACGACCTCATCGTCGACGGCACCGACAACTTCGCCACGCGCTACATGGTGAACGACGCCGCGGTGCTGCTCGGCAAGCCGTACGTCTGGGGCTCGATCTACCGCTTCGACGGGCAGGCCAGCGTGTTCTGGGCCGAGCACGGGCCCTGCTACCGCTGCCTCTACCCGGAGCCCCCGCCTCCCGGCATGGTGCCGTCGTGCGCCGAGGGCGGCGTGCTCGGCGTGCTGTGCGCGTCGATCGGCTCCATCCAGGTCAACGAGGCCATCAAGCTGCTCACCGGCATCGGCGACCCGCTGGTGGGGCGGCTGATGATCTACGACGCCCTGGAGATGAAGTACCGCGACGTCAAGGTCCGCAAGGACCCCGAGTGCGTCCTGTGCGGCAAGAACCCCACGGTCACCCAGTTGCTTGACGACTACGAGGCGTTCTGCGGCGCGATCTCCGACGAGGCCGCCGAGGCCGCCACCGGCTCCACGATCACCGCACTGGAGCTCAAGGAGATGCAGGACCGCGGCGACAACATCTTCCTCGTCGACGTCCGCGAGCCCAACGAGTACGAGATCGTCTCCATCCCCGGCGCCACGCTGATCCCCAAGGGTGAGTTCCTCAACGGCTCGGCCCTGGAGAAGCTGCCGCAGGACAAGCGCATCGTGCTCCACTGCAAGTCCGGGGCGCGCTCGGCCGAGGCGCTCGCCGTGGTCAAGAACGCCGGGTTCTCCGACGCCGTCCACGTCGGCGGCGGCGTGCTGAGCTGGATCAAGACGATAGACCCGAGCCTGCCCACCTACTGACGGGTTTCTGGGGATGTTCCCGGGGCGCTCCCATTGGCGCCCCTATTAAGGTCGATGGGGTGAACTCCGCTCGGCCCTGGCCCACTCTCGTGGTGGCCTCCGCGCTGACCCTGGTCTGCGCGGTGGCCGCCGGGGTGGCGGGCGGCGCGGCCGTCACGGAGCTCACCCGCGGCCCCACTCCGGCGGAGCTTCAGGCGGCGGCCAGGCACGAGGTCGCCGAGCGCTGGCGCACCTGGCCCAGCGGACGTATCTTCCCGGCCACACTGCCGTACTCCGCCGAGCAGGGCGGGCAGGAACGCGCGAGCAGGATCGGCATCTCGCCTCAGACCTCCTGTGACCCCGTCGACGCCAAGGCGGTCAAGGCGCTGCGCAGGGCAGGCTGCCGGGGCCTGCTCCGGGCCACCTACATCGACGCGCTGCGCGGTGTGCTGGTCACGATCGGCGTGGTGGCCATGCGTGACGAGCCGGGCGCCGTACGCGCCAGGGCCGCCTTCTCCGACAGCGGCAAACCCGTGCCGGGCCTCTATCCGCTGGCCTTCAGCGGCACGGTGGCCGACCGGTTCACTCCCGGCGTGCGGCAGGCCGGTTCGGTACGGCAGGCCGGCCCGTACCTGGTGCTGACCACGGCGGGCCAGGTGGACGGGCGGCCGGCGAACGCGGCGGACGAGCAGCGGCCCGCCATCTTCGCGTTCGCCACCGAGATCGCCGAGCACGTGCTGACCGACCTGAGCACGCCCAAGACGCCCGACTGCGCGGCCGAGGAGTGGCGGTGCTGAGCCCGGGCAGTACGCGGACCATGCTGACGAGGGGCGCGGCGGTCGCGGCGGCCGGGATGCTGCTCTGCACGGCCGCGCCCGCGCAGGCGGACGACGTGCGCGGCGGGCAGCGGCCGGTCATCAGGACGCTGGAGCTGACCCACGCGTGGCGCACCAGCAAGGGCCGCGGCGTGACGGTGGCGGTGCTCGACTCCGGCGTCGATCCGCGCCATCGCGACCTGGTCGGCTCGGTGCGGGTGGGCAAGGACTTCACCGCGGGCGCGAACCCTCCGGGGGTGGCCCCGCTCCGCCTGCACGGCACGTACATGGCCTCGCTGATCGCCGGGCACGGTCACGGTCCCGGGGGAAATCTGGGGATCATCGGCGTCGCGCCCGAAGCGGACGTACTGTCAGTAAGGGTCATCCTCGAGGACGAGGAGCCGGGTTTCCGCGAGTTCAACACCGCGGAGCGGTTCGAGAACGTGGTGGCCCGGGGCATTCGCTACGCCGTGGACGAGGGGGCAGACGTGATCAACATGTCGATCTCCAAGGAGCTGGCGACCGAGGAGGAGCGGGCGGCCATCCGCTACGCCATCTCCAAGGGGGTCGTGCTCGTGGCCGCCGCGGGCAACGACGGCGACAGGAAGGTCGACACGGACTACGCCCCCTACTCCTATCCGGCCGCGTTCCCCGGCGTCGTCTCGGTGGGGGCGACGGACCGGCGAATGCGCCGGGCCACGTTCTCCAACTGGAACTCCTCCGTGCTGGTCGCCGCGCCGGGCGTGGACATCATGGGCGCCGGGCCCAACGACGAGTACTGGGTCGGGCGGGGCACCTCGCAGGCGACCGCGTTGGTCTCCGGAGTCGCCGCCCTCATTAAGGCGAAATATCCGGATATGTCGCCGCCGCTGGTCGCCCGCGCCCTCACCGCCGGCGCCAACGACCGGCCGCCGGGAGGGTACGACATCGCCACCGGCTTCGGCGTCGTGAACGCGGCCAGGGCCCTGTCGGAGGCCGGCAAGCTGGCCGGCTACACCGAGACCGCCGCGGGCCCCCAGGCACAAGACCCCGCCAAGCCGCCGGCCGGTGGCCGGGCGGCCCCCATCAAGGTCATCGCCAGGGACGAGAGGCGCGTCGCGATCCACGCGGCCATCGCCGCCGCGGCCACCGTCGGCGCGCTGACGTCACTGGCAGTCATATTCATCCTGGTCAGGCGCGTCCGCAGGGCACACAGCTCGCAAGGTGCATGATCCGCCCATCAAGGGGGACGAAATAGACATGCAGCTGGGAAGAGGTGGTGGTGAAGGCTCGTAGGTCGACGTCAGGGCTTCCCCGCGCCGGGGGAGAGGCCACGCAGGGACACGCGAACCCGCTCGGCACCCCCGCCGGCCGGCGCTCGCGCGTCCGTGCCTGGCCGGCGGCGAACTCCCGTACGCGCGCGGCCGTCAGGCAGCGCGCGGACCTGGACGCGCTCCAGCAGGGCGTCCGGTACAGGCGGATGTTCGTGACCCTGCTCAGCGTCATCGTGGTCGTGTCGTCCGTGGTCGTGCTGCTCGGCACGATCGGCCTGTTCGCCGAGACGCGTTCGCGCCCGCTGACCCCCACGGAGCAGAGCCGGTACCAGCAGGAGGAGATCGCCAGGCGCTGGCAGGCGTGGCCGGCGACGGGGGTCTTCCCCGAAGAGGTGAAGTACCTGGGGCTCGACCGCGCCCAGCAGTACGCCAGGCGCGTCGGCATCGCCCCCGAGACCGAGTGCGGCAAGGGTGTGGACGCCTCCGTCGCCGGGGTGCTGCAGAGCCACGGCTGCCTCACGATGCTGCGGGCGACGTACATCGACCAGACGGCCTCTTTCGTGATCACCGTCGGGGTCGCCGTGCTGAAGGACGAGGAGTCCAGGGTCTCGGCCACCGAGGAGCTCACCCAGGACGACCGCGTGGGCGTGCTGCCCGTCGCCTTCCCCGGCACGATCACCGAGCGCTTCGGCCCCGACCAGCGTCAACGCACCGGCTGGGTGGGCGCGGGGCCGTACATCGTCTTCTCGACGGCGGGTTACGCCGACGGGCGGACCAGGGCCGCGATCCCGCCCGAGGAGATCCTGCACAGCGAGCTCTGGCCGGCCGCCAAGTCCGTCGGGAACCAGATCGCCTACTTCCTCGCGGACCCGCCCAAGGTGCCGCCCTGCACCCAGGGGAACGTGTGCTAGCCGGCGTGCGCGCGCTCACCGCCGCGCTGCTCGTGCTGGCCGGGCCGTCCGCCGCGCCCGTGCGGGACCAGCAGCAGTGGGTGCTCGACGCGCTCAACGTCGAGCAGGCGTGGACCGTCACCAAGGGCGAGGGCGTCACGGTCGCCGTCGTGGACAGCGGCGTGGACGCCCAGGTCAAGGAGTTGAAGGGCCGCGTGAGCGCGGGCCCCGACATGACCTCGGGCGCCGTGAGCCGCCAGCTGCCGCCGGGCAGGCACGGCACCGCCATGGCCGGCCTGATCGCGGCCTCGGGCGAGGACGACGGGCTGATCGGCGTCGCGCCCAAGGCGCACATCCTGTCGCTCCCCATGCTCACGGACGACGACCCCCAAGTGGGCGTCCCACCGGTGCAGGACGAGGAGCAGGTCATGGAGAGCCCGCTCGCCCGCGCGCTGCGCTACGCGGCCAACCACGGCGCCAAGGTCGTCAGCATGTCCATCGGCTCCTACGGCCCGCTCAGGTCCGAGCGCGAGGCCGTCTCGTACGCGCTCGGCAAGGGCGTCGTCCTGGTCGCCGCCGTGGGCAACGACGGCCTGACCGAGTACGCCAGGCAGAACAGCACCTCCTACTGGAGCTTCCCGGCCGGCTACCCGGGGGTCATCGGCGTGGCGGCCACCGACAAACAGGGCAAGCGGGCCGCGTTCAGCAGCGACAACCTCTCCGTGCTGGTCGCCGCGCCCGGCGTGGGCGTGCCCGTGGTCAAGCGCAAGAGCGGTTACGAGCTGTCGGAGGGCACGAGCTCGGCCGCAGCGCTCGTGGCGGGCGTGGCCGCCCTCATCAAGGCGAAATATCCTGATCTGGCGCCCGAGCAGGTCGCCCAGGCGCTGGCGTCGAGCGCGCGGGGCAGGCCCGCCGCGGGGTACGACGACCAGACCGGGTACGGGGTCGTGGACGCGGCCGCCGCGCTCAACGCCGCCGAGCGGCTCACCGGCGAGCAGCGCAGTGTCGTGGCGGGCAAGGAGCACTTCGGGCAGGGCGAGGACTCGCCCGTGCCCACGCGGCCGGGGCCCGACCCGCTGCGGCTGTGGCTGTACGGGGGAGGGGTGCTGGTCGCGCTGGTCATGTTCTGCGGCGCGATCATCGTGCTCAATCAGCGCAGGGAGTGAACCTTTACGATCCGCGCGAACAGTAAAGTTCCGCTATGGTCCCCCGTCATGGGATACGAGCTGCGGGTGGTGCGCGAGTCGCCACTCGCCTTCGCGGAGCTTGCGAAGGCCATCGCGCCGGCCGGTTTCGAGCTGCGCGGATCTGACGAGATCGTGGCCGCACACCGGGGCGGCACGCAGGCGGTGGCGAGCTGGCGGGGCCAGCTGGTCGGCGAGCCGGGCTCCGACTGGCACGTCGCACAGCTGCTCCGGCTGTCGGCCGCGCTGGGCGCCCGGCTCGTGGGCGAGGACGGCGAGGTCTACGCGCTGCGCGACGGCGTCATCGAGGTGCTGACGGGCGGGAGCGCGATGGAGATCGGCAAGTTCGACGAGATCATCGACGCGGGTCCCGCGGCATGGACCCCCTGAACCCGTTCGCCGAGCGGGTGCTCGAGCTCGTCGAGCGCATCCCGCCCGGCAAGGTCATGGCGTACGGCGACATCGCCGAATATCTCGGCGAGGGTGGCCCCCGGCAGGTCGGCAAGGTGATGTCCACGTGGGGCGGCGGCGTGCCGTGGTGGCGCGTCGTGCACGCCGACGGCACCGGCGCGGCCCCTGACCACGTGCAACGCTGCCTGACGCACTGGCGCGAGGAGGGCACCCCGTTGCGGGGCGAGCGGGTGGACATGCGCCGGGCACGCTGGGACGGGCGTTCAGCGGATTTTCAGTAAGGGGTCTGACCTGCTGTTTTGCCGAACCGGCGAATCCATGACATGTGACTCCCATTACCATGGGCAGAACACTGATGGCGGCCCGAAAGGCGGTGCCTCCCTATGGCCACCGGCGTCACAGCCCAGAGCCAGGGCGGCGACTCCCTCGCCGACCGCCTCAAGGCTGTCCAGGATCTCTGCGACCGTGGAGAGCCTCTCGAAGCGGTCATGCGAGCGGTCGGCCCCGGCGGTCGCGACGCCGCGTTCGACACCGAGGTCCTGAGCGGCCCGCTCGGGGCGCGCATGGACCTCGCGGTCAAGCGTGGTGCCGCGCGGCGGCGTGAGATGCTCGATCTCGTCCGGCCCTACCTGGCGGCCGTCGACGCGCGCGTCAAGCGGGACCTGCCGGTCGCGCGGCGCGTCATCGTCCACCTGATCGAGCACCGGCCCGACGAGGAGCTCGTCGAGGGTGAGACGCTCGTCAAGGTCGTGACCGCGGCGGCCGAGCCGTCCAAGCGCATCCGCAAGGGGCTGAGCTGGTACGCCGACCTGCCCTTCCGCGACGAGCTCCCGGCCGGCCTCTACCGTCTGCGGCGGGCCGACCTCGTGCCGGTGACCCACATCGACGACATCGTCTGGGTCGACGGCAGGCTGCGCGTCACCGGGTTCGCCTATCTGGCGGGGCTCTCCGTCCGCAGCCGCAGGTTCAACCGGGCGAGCGTGGTCCTGCGCGGGCCGCGCTGGCTGCCGCCCATTCGCATGCGCACGCGCCGCGTGCTCGCGCCCGAGGCCACGCACGGCGCGCGCGAGCCCGGCTGCAACTACGACTGGTCCGGGTTCAGCGCCGAGCTGAGCCCGTGGCCGCTGCGCTGGCGCGGCGCCGTGCGCAGCGTGGTGTCCGCCGTGCGGCGGCGGATGCGCCACCGGCCGTCGGTGCCCGACGCCACGACGTGGCGGGCCGAGATCGTGTTCTGGAGCCGGGGCGCGCGGGCCACGGGCCTGCTGCGCGGCTCCTCCATCGGCCGGCCGGAGCGCCCGGCCGGGCTCAAGGTCAAGCCGGGCTGGTGGATCAGGCCGGTGTGGACGTCCGACCGGGCGCTGCAGATCGTGCTCCAGCCCAACAGGGCCGAGCTGACAGGCGTGTCCGTCGAGGGCGAGCACCTCGAGCTGAAGATCTTCCTGCCCGGGCGCACGGTGACCAAGGGGCACGCCCGGCTGGGCGGCCACCGCATCGCCGCCGACTTCACGCCCGCGGGCGACGGCACGCAGGTCGTGGTGGGCTTCGCCGTGCCGGCGCTGCTGCAGGAGAAGGACGGGCGGCGGCTCTGGGTCGAGCCCAAGGGCGATCCCGCGGCGTCCGTCATGCTCGGCGACCTGGTGGAGACCCGCACGCCGGTGGGCGACCGCGAGATCACCGTGCTCGGCGACCGCCGTGACCGCGTGGTCGTCTCGGCGCACCGCATCCGCCCGGTGATCACCTCCGCGGTCTGGGAGGGCTCCGCGCTCGTCCTGCGCGGCAGCTATCCCGACGCTCCCGGCCCCCGCACACTGACGCTGCGGCACCGGTCCGGGCTGTGCTACTGGCTGCCGATGGAGCGCTCCGGCGAGGAGTTCTCCGTACGCGTCGAGCCGTCGGCCATGGACCGCTTCGGCGAGTCCGTGCCGCTCGCCTCCGGCACCTGGAACATGTCGATCCGCCACCCGTCGGGTGAGATCGTGCCGTTGCGCATGGACCACGCGGCCCTGCCGGGGCTGGACGAGGATCCGCGCACGCTCGACGGGCGCACCTACCGGATGATCTCCACCCGCTTCGACGTGCCGGTCGTGACGGTCGAGGAGGCACGGCCCGCCGACGAGCGGGGCGTGGCGGGCACCCACGTGCTGCGCCGCGTCTTCTACCCGGCCCAGCGCACCGAGCCGCTGACGGACGCGACCGTCTACGTCGTCAACGACGGGCGGCTCTACGCCGACAGCGTCCGCGCGATCTACGAGGAGCGGCTGCGCCGGGGCGACGACCGCGAGCACATCTGGATCGTCAAGGACGGCGCCTTCGTGCCGCCCGGCGGCGCGACCGTCGTCCGCGCGGGCAGCCGCGAGCACCACGCCGCGCTCGCCAGGTCCCGTCACATCGTGACCAACTCGTTCCTGCCGGCCTGGTTCCGGGCGCGGGAGGACCAGGTGGTGCTGCAGACCTGGCACGGCACCCCGGCCAAGCGCATCGGCAACGACCTGCCCCACATGGCCCGCGACCCCAGGCCGCCGATCTGGCACCGGCAGGCGGCGGAGGTGCGCGGCTGGGACCTGCTGCTGTCGCAGTCGCCGTGGGCGACGCCGGTCCTGCGCAAGGCCTTCGGCTACAAGGGCGAGGTCCTGGAGAGCGGGCTGCCGCGCAACGACGTGCTCCACTCTCCCGACAGGGAGGAGCTGGCGGCCGCCGTGCGGCGGCGGCTGGGGCTCGTGGAGGGCAAGCGGGTCGTCCTGTACGCGCCCACGTGGCGGGATTACGACCGCAAGAACGCCATGGTCAAGCTCGACCTGGCCAAGGCGCGTGAGGCGCTGGGCGCCGACCACGAGATCCTGGTGCGGGCGCACCCGATGCAGGCGATGCCCGCCGTCCCCGATATCGCCCACGACGTCACCACTTATCCCGACATCGCGGACTTGTTGCTGGTGGCCGACGTGCTGGTGACGGACTACTCGTCGGTGATGTTCGACTTCGTGTGCACGGGCCGGCCGATCGTGTTCTACGGCTACGACCTGGCGAAATACTCCTCCAAGCGGGGCCTCTACCTGGATCTGGCGGAGCTGGCGCCGGGGCCGGTGCTGTCGACGTCGGCCGAGGTGGTCGAGGCGCTGCGCTCCATCGACTCCGTCGCCGCCGCTCACCGGGACCGCTACGAGTCCTTCCGGGCGACGTTCGCTCCCCGCGACGACGGCAAGGCCACCGCACGCGTCGTCGACCACCTCTTCTCCTGACCATCCCGTACGGCTCCGCACGGCGGGCCGCACGCGCCGACGCCAGTGGCCGTCCGTCATGGCCGGTCGTGAAGGCTCACGGGTCGCCCGCCGTGACGACGCGTCTTCTCGACCGGCTGGGTGGTGAAAAGCCCGCGGCCTCAGAAGAGGTCCGGGAGGTCCGGTAGCAGGAACCGGCGATCGGGGTCGTAGTCCAGGTCGCCGGGAAGGTCCTCGGTCCGGCGCAGGCCGACGGCGGGGACGTTCTCCACCATGAGGTAGAGGAGCGACGACATGGTGGTGGCGCAGACGATCTCGCCGTTCTCGATGAGCTTGCGCAGCCCCGAGACGTGGACCCACTCGACCCGCTCCGCCTCCCACGGGTCCGTGGGCGGCCCCATGCGGGTGGCCGAGTCGGCGCGGTAGACGTGGTGGAGATTGTCGGCGATGCCGTTCGCCGGCTGGATCGACAGGAGCGGGCGCAGCGGCCCGGGGCGCCAGCCGGTCTCCTCCTCGACCTCGCGCGCCGCCGCGTCGCGAGGCATCTCGCCCTCTTCCACCCGCCCGAACGGGATCTCCCACCCCCAGCTGTCGGTGATGAAGCGGTGCCGCCAGATCAGCAGCACCTGCTCCCGGCCGTCGGTGACGACCGCGCCCGCGCCGGGTGCCGTGCGGACGAGCCGGTGGTCGAGGCGGCGCCCGTCGGGCAGCTCCACATCGGCGACGCGGATGTCCAGCCACTGGTCGGCATAGAGCGACCTCTCGGAGTGGACCTCCCACCGCATGCGACCGACCTCCGCGCCAAGGCGAGATGTTGACCTTACGTTACAAGGGTCGACGCTCCGTACGCGAGAGGTCCGCGGCGGTCATTTCCGCAGGTCGACATCCAGCGACAGCGGCGAGAGACGGACGTCGCAGGTGCGGAAACGGGTCTGCGCGACGAGACCCTCGAACTCGCTCTTGGTGTACGCCTGCCGCGGCAGGAACGACCGCAACACGTACTTCGTGAACGCCTTGGAGAGCCCGCCGAGCCCCATCCGGTCCACGTCCTCGTCCACGGCCTCCTTCGACACGTCGCGGCGCAGGTCGTTGATGAGGGCGCGGCCGCCGGGCCGCAGCACCCGGTGCATCTCCTGGAGAGCCCCGACGGGATCGGAGAAGTTCTTGAACGCCGCGCAGCAGACGACGAAGTCGAAGCTCTCGTCCTCGAACGGCATCGCGGAGGCGTTCCCGACCCGGAAGTCGACCTCGACCCCGGCCTCGGCCGCCTTCTCGCGAGCGATCTCGACGAACGTCTCGCTGATGTCGAGCCCCGTGACCGTGTAGTCGCCGGTCCTGGCCAGGGCGATCGACAGGTAGCCGGGCCCGGGGGCCACCTCCAGGATCTCGCTCCCAGGCGCGGTGCGCTCCCGCACTTGGACGGCCTGCTCGGCGAACCTGTCGGGCGATCTGCCGGTGTTCGTGGCGTACCAGCGGGCGATCGGGCCCTCCATGCCTACGCCTTTGTATCCCTTGTCGTTCTTCGTCATGACAAACACGATATATCGCGTATGAGCGCTGTCAAGACATATCTCGAGACGCCCATGGCGAAAATCGGGCGGCGTGTCGCGCGAGGAAGTGGAGATTTGCCCCGGTACGGTAGGCGGATCGCGTGGGGAGACCGGGCAAGTCGGCACGATCTGTCCCTGTGGTCTGGTGGAATCTAGTGCTGTGAGTGGTCAGACCTGGCGTTTGGTGCGGCGTGGCAGCGATGGCCCTGTTGTGCCCCCTGTGCTCGACGAGCACCAGCGTGCCGTGGTCGCCCACGGGAGCGGCCCGCTGCTCGTTCTCGCAGGTCCCGGCACCGGCAAGACCACCACGATCGTGGAGAGCGTGGTCGACAGGATAGAGCGGCGCGGCCTCGACCCCGAGCGCGTGCTCATCCTCACCTTCAGTCGCAAGGCCGCCGAGGAGCTGCGGCAGCGCGTCACCGCCCGCCTGCGCCGCACCACCCGCACGCCCCTGGCCCTCACCTTCCACTCCTACGCGTACGCGCTGCTGCGCCGGGAGTCCGTGCTCGAGGGCAAGGCCCCGCCGCGCCTGCTGACCGGCCCCGAGCAGCTGCTGGAGATCCGCCGGCTGCTCCACGGCGAGCTGGAGAGCGGCGCGCTCGACTGGCCGGTGTCGCTGCGCGAGCCGCTCAAGACCCGGGGGTTCGCCGAGGAGCTGCGCGACTTCCTGTCCAGGGCCAACGAGCGCGGGCTCGACGGCGAGCGGCTGGTCGCGCTCGGCAGGCTGCACGGCAGGAGCGACTGGGTGGCGGCCGGCCGGTTCGCCGAGCGCTACCAGGACAGGTTCGACCTCGACCCGGAGGAGACCTACGACTACGCCGAGCTGATCGGGGCCGCCTCCGCGCTCCTGGCCAGGCCGGAGGTGCGGGAGCGGGAGCGGGCGGCGCACGACGTGGTGTTCGTGGACGAATACCAGGACACCGACCCCGCCCAAGAGCTGCTGCTGGCCCACCTGGCGGGAGACGGCCGCGACCTGGTCGCGGTGGGCGACCCCGACCAGTCGATCTACGGGTTCAGGGGCGCCGACGTGCAGGGCATCATGAAGTTCCCCGAGCGCTTCAAGACCCGTGACGGCCGCGACGCGCCGGTGCTGGCGCTGCGGGTGTGCCGCAGGAGCGGGGCCGACCTGCTCGAGGCCTCCCGCCGGGTCGCGGCCCGCCTGCCCGTCGCCCCCATGCCCGACCACGCGTACGGGCACGAGCACGACCACCGCGACCTGGTGCCGCTGCCCGAGTCCGACCCCGGTGACGCACGGGTCCTCCTGGCCGACAGCACCAGCCAGGAGGCGGCGATCGTGGCCGACACGCTGCGCCGCGCCCACCTGATCGAGGGGGTGCCGTGGCACCGGATGGCCGTGCTGGTGCGCTCGGCCAAACGCCAGGTGCCGCTGCTGCGGCGGGCGCTGCTCAACGCGGGCGTGCCCACGATGATCGCGGGCGACGAGGTGCCGATCGCGCAGGAGCCCGGCGTGCGGCCGCTGCTCACCATGCTCCGGGTGGCCCTGGATCCGGCCCAGCTCGACGAGGGCGTCGCCGAGGAGCTGCTGACGGGGCCGCTCGGTGGCACGGACATGATCGGCGTACGGCGCCTCCGCCGCGCACTCAAGATCGCTGAGAACGAGGCGGAGGGCACCCGGTCGTCAGGGGAGCTGCTGGTCGCGGCCCTCCAGGACGTCCGCGAGCTGACCCGGGTGGAGCCCCACATCGCCCTGCCTGCCGAACGCGTGGCCAGGCTGCTCGCCGCCGCCCGCGAGGCCGCGGCGCAGGAAGGCACCGCCGAAGACCTCCTGTGGACCGTGTGGCACGCCAGCGGCCTGGCCGAGCGCTGGACCGAGATGAGCATGCACGGCGGCCCCAGGGGGGCGCAGGCCGACCGTGACCTGGACGCCGTGGTGGCGCTGTTCGATCACGCGGCCAGGTTCGTGGACCGGATGCCCATGGCGGGGCCCGAGGTGTTCATCGACGACCTGGCCGCCCAGGAGATCCCCGGCGACACGCTGGCCGACCGGGCCCCCGACGGCGACGCCGTACGCGTGCTGACCGCCCACCGCTCCAAGGGCCTCGAATGGGACGTCGTGGTCGTCGCGGGCGTGCAGGAGGGTGTCTGGCCCGACCTGCGCCTGCGCGGCTCCCTGCTCGGCGTGGAGGACCTCGTCGAGGTGGTCGAGGGCACCGAGCCCAACGCCGCCTCCCTGGTCTCCAAGCTGCTGGCCGAGGAGCGCAGGCTGTTCTACGTGGCCGTCACCCGGGCCAGGCGCAGGCTCGTGGTGACCGCGGTGGGCGGCGAGGACACCGACGAGCGGCCGTCCAGGTTCCTGTCGGAGCTGATGCCGGGCGCGGTGGAGTCGGCCACGGTCGACGACCGCGCCCGGTGGCTGAACATGTCCGCGCTGGTGGCCGACCTCCGCAGCGCGGTGACCGATCCCACCAAGCCCCGAAAAATCCGCCAAAATGCCGCCAAGCAGCTCGCCCGGCTCGCCGCCGCCGGCGTCCAGGGCGCCCACCCCAACGACTGGTACGCCCTCACGCCCATCTCCGACGACCGCCCCCTGAGCTGGCCCGACGACATCGTGAACATCTCGCCCTCGGCGGTCGAGAGCTTCACCAAGTGCGGCCTGCGCTGGCTCCTCGAGACGGCCGTCGGCGCCGCGGGCACCAGCACCGCCCAGGGCCTCGGCAACATCATCCACGCCCTGGCCGTCCTGGCCGCCACCGACCTGCCCAGCGAGGACCTCCTGGGCGACCGCCTCGACCAGGTCTGGAACGACCTCGACTTCGGCGGCGTCTGGTACAACCGCAAGCAGCGCCAGGTCGCCGAGCAGATGATCGGCAAGTTCCTGCGCTGGCACAAGGAAAATCCGCGCGAGCTGGTGGCCATGGAGGAGGCGTTCACGGCGATGGTGTCGGAGGGCGTCCAGATCAAGGGCCGCGTCGACCGGGTCGAGCGCGACTCCGACAACCGCGCCGTGATCATCGACCTCAAGACCGGCGGCTCCAAGCCCAGGGCCGGCGAGCTCGACCGCCATCCCCAGCTCGGCGTCTACCAGCTCGCCGCGCTGCTCGGCGCGTTCGCGCGGCACGGCATGACCGAGCCGGGCGGCGCCGCGCTGGTCCAGGTCGGCAAGGCGGCGGGCAAGAAGGAGGCGCTGGAGCAGAGCCAGCCCCCGCTGTCGGAGGACAAGAATCCCGGCTGGGCCAAGGACCTGGTCGACACGGTGGCGACCGGCATGTCGGGGCCGTTCTTCCAGGCCAAGGTCAACGACGGCTGCCGCACGTGCGCGGCCAGGGCGAGCTGCCCGGTCAACGACAACGGGGGCCAGGTGTGCTGACCCCCGCCGAACTCGCCGGCAAGCTCGGCATCCTGCCGCCCACCCGTGAGCAGGCCGCGGTCATCGAGTCCCCGCTGGAGCCGATGGTCGTCATGGCCGGCGCGGGCTCGGGCAAGAGCGAGACCATGGCCGGGCGCGTGGTCTGGCTCGTCGCCAACGGCCTCGTCAAACCCGAGAACGTGCTGGGCCTGACCTTCACCCGCAAGGCCGCCGCCGAGCTGGCCACCAGGGTCAGGGAGCGGCTGACCGGCCTGGCCGAGGCCGGCCTGGTCGAGCCGGGCGCGCTCGACAACGAGCCGACGGTGTCCACCTACCACGCCTACGCCGCCCGCC
Source organism: Nonomuraea sp. NPDC050786 (assembly GCF_040654115.1). NCBI lineage: Bacteria > Bacillati > Actinomycetota > Actinomycetes > Streptosporangiales > Streptosporangiaceae > Nonomuraea > Nonomuraea sp. NPDC050786. Next base: position 32,306 of record NZ_JBFAHJ010000004.1, on the reverse strand, counting down.
TGGTCACCGACCACGCCCTGCGCGAGGGCCTCGAGCCGACCATGCGCCTGGTCACGCCGGCCGTGTCGTGGCAGCTCGCCTCGCGGGTGGTGGCGATGTACGACGGGCCGATGGACCGCATCGAGCTGGGCCCGCCGTCGGTCACCGCGGCGGTGCTGGAGCTCGCCGGCGAGCTGTCGGAGCACCTGCGCACGTCCGGCGACGTGCGCCGGGTGGGGGAGTGGCTCCAGGACCGGCACGACGCGCTGACCGGCAGGACGACCGTGGCCCAGCGCAAGCCGCTCGGCGTGCAGGCCGCCAGGGAGCAGCTGCTGCCGCTGGTGGAGGCGTACGAACGGCTCAAGCGTGCCCGGGAGGTCATCGACTACGGCGACCAGATGTCGCTGGCCGCGCGGATCGCCGCCAACCACAAGGAGGTCGGCGAGATCGAGCGCGCCCGCTACTCCGTGGTCCTGCTCGACGAATACCAGGACACCAGCCATGCCCAGCTCGTCCTGCTCCGCTCCCTGTACGGCGGCGGCCACCCCGTCACCGCCGTGGGCGACCCCTGCCAGTCGATCTACGGCTGGCGCGGCGCCTCCGCGGGAAACCTGCGCCGCTTCCCGCGTGACTTCCGCACCAGCACCGGTGACGCCGCCGAGGTCCGCCAGCTCAGCGTCAGCTTCCGCAACGGCGACCGCGTCCTCGACGTCGCCGCCCGCGTCCAGCTCCCGCTGCGCATGGAGGCCCGCGAGGTGCCGGTGCTGGTCCCCGGCCCCAACCGGGTCGACCGGGGCCGCGTCACGTGCGCCTTCCACGAGACCGCCGAGGACGAGGCCAAGTGGATCGCCGACGGCATCGCCAAGATCCTCGGCCAGGAGGTGGCGCCCGACGGCATGCCCTGGGGCGAGAAGGAGCGCAAGAAGACGCTGGCCATCCAGCCCCAGGACGTGGCGATCCTCGCGCGCAAGCGATCGCAGTTCCCCGCGCTGCGCAGGGCGCTCGAGGAGCGCGACATCCCGGTCGAGGTGGTCGGGCTCGGCGGCCTGCTGACCGTGCCCGAGGTGACCGACATCGTGGCCACGCTCCGCGTCCTGTACGACCCGACGGCGGGCGACGCGCTGGCCAGGCTCCTGGCCGGGCCGCGCTGGCGGATCGGCCCGGCCGACCTGCGGGTGCTGGGGGAGCAGGCCAGGCAACTGGCCCGCGAGCTGAGCGAGAGCGGGCGCGAGGAGGACCCGCTCGACCAGGTGGTGGCCGACCTGGCCGAGGAGCGCGGCAGCCTGGTCGACGCGCTGGACGAGCTGCCCGACAGGGAGGAGTGGCTGGAGCCGTTCTCGCCGCTGGCCCGCACCAGGCTCGTCGCGCTCGCCCAGGAGCTGCGCCGGCTGCGGGCGCACACCGCGCAGCCGCTCCCCGACCTGATCACCGAGGTCGAGCGGACGCTTGGGCTCGACGTCGAGGTGGCCGCGCGCAGCGGGACGGCGAGCGCGTTCGCGGCGCGGGCCGACCTGGACGCGTTCATCGACGCGGCGTCCAGGTTCGCGGGCGACGCCGAGGACCCGACGCTCGGGGCGTTCCTGGCCTACCTGCAGGCGGCGGAGAGCGAGGAGTTCGGGCTGGAGGCGGGCCGGGTCGGCGAGAGCAACAGCGTCAAGCTCATGACCGTGCACGCCTCCAAGGGCCTGGAGTGGCCGGTCGTGGTCGTGCCGGGCCTGTCGCAGCTCGTCAGCTCCAAGGGGACGATCGCGACCGGCAGCATCTTCCCCGCCACACCGGTCATGAACAGCCGCTGGACCGAAAACCCGCGCAAGCTCCCCTATGCCCTGCGCGGCGACGCCGCCGACCTGCCCCGGCTGAGCGGGCTGAGCAAGGAGGAGCTGGCCGCGTTCGACGAGCTCTGCCGCGAGCGCGACCTGATGGAGGAGCGCAGGCTGGCGTACGTGGCCGTCACCCGCGCCCACTACCACCTCATCGCCTCCGGCTACCGCTGGGGCAGCGCCACCAAGCCCCTGGAGCCGTCCGACTTCCTGCTGGAGATCCGCGACACCGCCGACCGCGTCTCCTTCTGGGCCGACCAGCAGGCGGAGGGCGCCACCAACCCGCTGCTCGCCGAGCCCGCCGAGGCCGTCTGGCCGGTCACGCCCGAGGGCCTGCGCTACGAGTCCGTGCTGGACGGCGCCAGGCTCGTCGAGGACGCGCTGGCGGGCACGCTCCCGGAGGAGGAGGACGAGCCGCTGCGGGCGTTCGAGGAGGAGCGCCTGCGGGCCTGGGAGCGCGACACCGACCTGCTGCTGCGCGAGCGCGAGCTGAACCGCCGCCGGCCCGCCACGGTCGTCGAGCTGCCGACGAAGCTGACCGTGTCGTCGCTGGTCACGCTGGCCGGCGACCCGCGCGAGCTGGCCCGCAGGATCCGCCGTCCCGTGCCGGTCAAGCCCGCGCCGCTGGCGCGCCGGGGCACGTCGTTCCACAAGTGGCTGGAGACGCGCTGGGACCAGCAGCGGCTGATCGACGACCTGGAGCTGTACGACGAGGAGCTCGAAGAGGCCGATGTGCGCCTGGCGGAGCTGCAAGAGCGGTTCGAGGCGAGCGAGTGGGCCGATCGGCGGCCGCTCGACCTGGAGGTGCCGTTCGAGACGATGATCGCTGACCGGCTGGTGCGCGGGCGGATGGACGCGGTCTTCGAGCTGCCCGACGGCGGCTACGAGGTGGTCGACTGGAAGACCGGCCAGCCGCCCAAGGGCAAGGCCGCCAGGGTGGCGTCGGTGCAGCTGGCCGCGTACCGGCTGGCCTGGTCGCACCTGGCGGGCGTGCCGCTGGAGAAGGTGCGGGCGGCCTTCCACTACGTACGCGCCAACCGCACCGTGCGGCCCGTCAACCTGCTCGACGCCGACGGCCTGGTCGCGCTCATCGAGGGCGTCAGGCTCCTAGATAGTGGAACGCCGGCTTCGGATGCATGAGGAAGTCGTGGTGCGAGATGTTCCAGGCGTAGGCGCCAGCCATCTCGAACACCACCGTGTCCCCGATGTACGCCGAGCTCACGATTTTTCGGGAGAAAACGTCTTTTGGGGTGCATAGCTGGCCGACGAAAGTGATCGGCTCGTCGGCCACGCCCTGCCCCTTGCCCGTCGGCAGGATCGTGAACGGCTGGTCGTGGCCCTTGGTCACCGGCGTGCGCAGGTGGTGGGTGCCGCCCAGCAGGACCGCGTACGCCTCGCCGCGCACCCGCTTGACGTCCACGACTCTGGTCACGTAGTAGCCGCAGTACGCGGTCAGCGCCCTGCCGGGCTCGATCCGCAGCGTCCGCCCCCGGCCGAGCGCCGCCAGCCCGCGCCCGTAGCCCGCCCAGTCGAAGCGCGACCCGGGCGAGGCGTACGAGACCGCCATGCCGCCGCCCAGGTTGACCTCGTCGTACCCGTTGTCCAGCAGGGTTTCGGCCAGGCAGAGGAGCTGGGCCGCGGCCAGGCCGCTGGCCAGGTGGGTGTGCAGGCCGCGCAGCCGTACCCGATCGGTGAACAGCGGCAGGCACTCGGCCACGCCCTGCTCGTCCATGCCGAACGGCCCGCTCATCGTGAGCGCGGCGCCCTCGACGGGGAGGTCCGGGTTGAGCCTGAGCAGCACGTCGGCCTCCAGACCGGTGTCGAGGAGGCGGCGCAGCTCGTTCGGGGACTCGACGTGGACGCGGTGGTGGGGCAGGCGCAGTTCGGCGTCGGTCTTGCCGGGGCCGCCGAGCGCCAGCGGCTTGCCCGGGAACAGGGCGGTGACATGCGCGTGCTCGCCGCCCGACGACACCTCGAACCCGTCCACGTGGCCCGCCAGCACGCGCAGCAGCTCGGCGTCCGGATTGGCCTTGACGGCGTAGTACAGCTCGATGCCTGGGAGCGCCCGCCGTACGGACGCGGCGTGCTCGTCCAGCGCGAACAGGTCGTAAAGGTAGGCGGGGGCCTCGGGCAGGCGCAGGGCGGCGTCCCGGACGCGGTCGGCGATCATGCGAGCGGGTTCGCGATCGGGACGTAACCGGCGGCGCGGTCGGCGGCCCTGGCCCAGCGGACGCCCAGGTTCGCCTTGGCGGGCAGCGGCGCCCCGGCCAGCAGGTCCGACAGGGGCAGCGGCCGGCCGAGCTCCTCGGCCTGGCGGGCGAGCAGGTCGCGGGCGGTCCCCCACAGCTCGCGCAGCAGCCCGTCGTCCGGCCCCGCCAGCGTGGCGGCGATCTCGGTGAGGTGGTTGACGAGCAGGCAGTAGACCACCCGCCCCCAGCCGCGCTCCGCGTCGTAGGTGAGCGCCCCGGCCACCTCGGGGTGCAGGCCGGTGAGGTCGTGGCGGCCCGCGACCAGCTTGGTGCCCTCCAGGTCGCGGAAGACGGCCTGCGCGGGCAGGCCGTCGGCGTCCAGGCCGACCAGGACGTTCTGGAGATGGGGTTCGAGCACCACGCCGTGCCTGAAGTACAGCTCCAGCACGGGCAGCGCGACCGCCGTCACGTACGCGTGCCACCAGGCGAGCGGCTCCTTCGCCGACACGTCCAGGGCGAGCGCGGCGGCCAGCACGGGGGTCACGCCGGGGTCGCAGACAGCCCAGGGGCTCTGCCTGACGATCACTCCCAGGCCCTCGTGGAGCCGGGGGCCGAGGGCGGCCGAGCGGTAGCCGGGCTCGGGGAGCCAGCGGGTGGCGGGGTGCTTGACGGATATTTCCTCAAAAATCGGCGTCAGCCGGGAGGTGAGCTCGACGGCCCCGGCCAGCTCGTACCAGGCGTTCTTGCGCACGCAGTTGGTGATCCGCACGTCCAGGGAGAACTTCAGACAGACCTCCGCCTCGGGGGCGTAGACGGTCCGCACGGACGAGGTCGGCATGACCGCCGGTCCCGGCCCCAGGTCGACCAGCTCGGACCCGAACGCCGGCCGCAGCAGCTCGAGCTGCCACGGATGCGCCGGGAGCAGCCGGTACCCGGCGGGCGCCGCGCCCATCGCATCCAGCACCGACACGTCGCCGTCCTCCGCGAGCACGTCCTCGCGCACGCCGAGCAGCCTGACAGGGAACCGGGCGTGCGCCTCGGGCGCGTACCGCAGCCAGCCGTCCCCACCGCGCGCCTTGGGGCTGGGATGGAACGGATGCCCGTACACCAGCGCCTGCTCCGAGGCCAGCCACGGATCGGCGGGCGGCACGGCCTCCTCCCTGGCCCGCAGGATCGCCGCCACGGCCTCCCGGCTGGCCGCCACCTGCCCGCCGAACTCGCCGTTCTCCCCGTGGAGGTCCGCCTCGGCCAGCCGGACCAGCTCGTCGGTCGTCAACCGCTGCCAGGCGCCGCCTTCCAGGCGCTCAGGCGGGCCGTCGAAGCGCAGCGCCGCACCTCCGTACGTGCGGGCCCGCAGCAGCGTGCCGGCCACCCGCAGCAGCAGGTACGGCGGAGCCGGCCACACCAGCCCGCGCGGCCCGGCCACCTCCCGCACGCAGCAGCGCAGCAGCGCAGCCAGCGTCGCCTCCTCGGCCAGCGCGGGGGCCGCGTCGATGGCCAGACCGTGCATCAAGCTCTCCTCAGGTAGTTGGGCCCGCTGGTGCCGTAGAACTTGTTGACGTCGCGGGCACCGGAACGTTCCTTCGCCACGAGCGTCCCAGCGGTGATCATGGATTTGCCGGTGAGCCTGGCGGCGTCCAGGGTCCTGGCGCGCAGGATCCTCGCCATGGGGTCGTCGCCGTACTCGTCGAGCGCCTCGGCCAGCGTGGCGCGCAGCAGCGCGGCCGCCCGGTCGTGCGGCATCGCCGCGAACGCCACGGCGGCGGCGGCGAGGTGGAGCGTGATGGTCACGAACACGTCGGCCAGCGCGTGCGGGTCGTCGTCGAGCATCCGCCCGTCGGCGAAGTCCGGCACCGCGACCCCGGCGGCGCGCAGCCTCGCGGGCGAGGCCAGCAGCCCGTCGTTGTCCTTGACCAGCAGCCGCATCCGGTCGCCCTGGAAGACCAGGGCGAGATTCTGCTGATGGGCCTCCAGCGCGACGCCGTACCGCACGAAGAGCCGCACGTTCCACCGCAGCAGCAGCCGGAGATAGGCGGGGACGACGTCGCCGAGGTCGGCGAGCACGCCGGGCGCGGCCAGCGCGGCCACCGGCACGATCTCGCCCTCGGGCAGCCGCCGGACCATCCAGGCGAGGTACTCGTGCCCGGCGTGCGCGTAGGTCTGCTCGTCGGCCAGCAGGACGTCCGGATCGGCGAGCTCGCGCAGCAGCAGCTCGGCCTTCGCGCCGTCGGCGAGCGTGCCGGGCTTGATCGAGCGCCGGTTCCGCAGGCCCAGGGTGCTGATCGGCAGCGGGAGCTTGAGATGGGTACGGGGATCGAGCTCGACCGTCCGCATCGACAAGGTGGGTCGCACCGTCACCCGGGCCTCGTCGAGGACCCGTACCCCGTCGATCTTCCGCACCTCGCCGACGGTCAGCGGATGCACCGGGAACAGCACCTCGTCGCTCTCCCAGGGCGCCACGTCGGCGGGAAGACGGGCGGCCGCGCCGGGCACCACGGCCCAGCGCAATTCGAAGGAGGGCGCGAACTCCGGCGCGTAGGCCGGCAGCTCGGCCTCGGACAGCCCCACACGGGCCCGGGAGGTCGGATAGACGGGGTGATCCACGAAGGCGGCGAGCGCCTCATAGGAGGGCTTCCGCGCGAGCACCTCGGCGGCGTGCGCATCATGCAGCTCCAGGGCCCCCAGCGCGGCCAGGCACTCCTCGAAGAAGGCCGACACCCCCTCCGCGTCCGCCGGGTCCGCGACCTCCGCCAGCGTCTCCAGCACCTGCTCCAGCCCCAGCCGCTCGTCCTCAGCGACCACGAAGTCCTGGAACAGAGCCCCGGGGACCAGCCGCACCCATCGCCCGTCCGCCAGCAGCAGCCCCGTGCCGTCCTTGGTCCGGCTGACCCGGGACGACAGCCCGCCGTAGTCCTCGCGCAGCAGCGCGTTCAGCACCCGGGCGGCCAGATAGGCCTCCCGACCGCTCATTCGATCACCCACGGCCGCGAGACCCGGTAGGCCTCGATCGCCGAGTCCACGGCCTCCCGGCTGGAGCCGACGGCCCGTACCACGCCGAGATAGTCCCGGTTGGTGTGCGTGAGGGAGACGACGTCCCCGACGCGCCGCAGGGGCCGGTGCCACAGCCGCACGTCGCCCTCGTCCAGGGCCTCGGTGCCGGGGGCATCCTTGACGGTCCCCGGCCGCTCCGCGACCAGGCTGACCGCGCTCCCGTACGCGGAGGTCCCCGGGACGTCGGGCACGGGCTCGCCGAGATGCACCCGCAGGATCCACTCGAACAGCGGCACGCCGAGCACGTCGCCGAGCAGGAAGTCGCAGTGGTCCCCGATCACCCGGTAGTTCACCTCGACGATCCGAGGGCCGCGCGACGTGACCACGTACTCGGTGTGACAGGCCCCGAACCCGACCCCGAGCGCCCGCAGCGCCCCGAGCACGTGCTCCTGCGACCCGTCCGGCGGCGCCCAGTCGAGCCGCTCCTCGACGAAGTACGGCAGCGCCCCCAACGTCGTCCCGAACCCGCCGAGCACCCGCGGGCCGGAGGAGTCGCCCAGCGTCTCCAGCGTCCGCAGCGGCCCTTCGAGGTACTCCTCGACGACCAGCGCCTCCCCGGGCCGCCGCTTCTTGACCTCGGCGACCGCCCCGGCCAGATCGCGTTCGACGAGCATGACGTCCTCGCTGGCCACGCCCTCGCGCGGCTTCAGCACGACCGGGTACGGCACGTCCGCGGGCACCGGGTCGCCGGGGGCGAGCCGCGTCGACCACACGTGCTCGATCCCGGCCTCGAGGAGCCTGCGACGCATCAGGAACTTGTTCTTGACGGCCAGGCACGCCCGCCAGTCCTTGCCGGGCAGCCCGAAATAGGCGGCCGCCAGCGCGGTCTCCGCCTGCAGGTGGTCGGAGTTGGTGAAGATCGCGTCCGGCCTGCCGAGGTGCTCGACGGCGTCGATCACGGCCCGCGGATCGCGTACGTCGCACGCCACCGCGTGCGGATGCTGCTCCGGCCGATCCGTCAGGATCGTCACCTCACAGCCCAGCGCCTGAGCCGCGGGCAGGAAGCCATCCGTCACGGAATCAGTTCGTTTGAGCGCGGTCAGATAGAGCCGCAACGCCAAGGCACCCCCGGATAATCAGGTAAGGCTAACCTAACTCACCGATCCTAGCCTCAGAAAGATCGCCCCGGTGCGCGGATACCGTAATCGGCGGCTAACTGCGAGGTCATAGGATGACAGGGGATTTGGGGAGGGGGCGGGCTGTGGAGACGACCGCGGAAGAGCAACTCATCGGACCCCTGCTTCTGGCGCGCGGCACGATCGACAGATCATCGGCGCTGCGTGCCAACGAGGGGTGGCTCGAGCGGGCGTGGTCCGATCCGTCGAGCCGGGTGCTGGTGATCGACAACGGTCACACGCTGGTGCGGCGGACGGGCGATGAGGTGCACGCGGTGCTCCTCCCGCCCGGGGAGGCGCCGCCCGGGCCGCGCTATCTGCTCGGGCTGGAGGACGGGGTCGCGTACTTCGCGGTCGCCGCGCCGCTGCCCGGCATCACCACGGGCGACGTCAACGGCCGCGTGACGATCCCGATGAGCCTGGTCGACACGCCGGAGGGCGAGCCGGTGGCGGCCGGGCTGCGCCAGGTGGGCGGCCTGCTCGGCGACCGCGACGCGGGCCTGCTGGTCTACGCCGTGGCGCTGGAGGCCTGGCACACAACCCACGAATACTGCCCGCGCTGCGGCACCCGTACGGACATCCGGGCCGGAGGCCACATCCGGGTCTGCCCGCAGGACTCCAGCCAGCACTTCCCCCGCGTCGACCCCGCGGTCATCATGCTGGTACGCGACGAGGCCGACCGCTGCCTGCTCGCCCGCGGCCCGCAGTGGCCGGAGGGGCGGCTGTCGATCCTGGCGGGGTTCGTGGAGCCGGGGGAGTCGCTGGAGCACGCCGTCGCGCGCGAGGTGGCCGAGGAGGTCGGCATCACCGTCGTCAACCCGCGCTATCTCGGCAGCCAGCCCTGGCCGTTCCCGCGCAGCCTCATGCTCGGCTTCTTCGCCGAGGCCACCTCGACCGACCTCACGCCCGACGCGGAGGAGATCGCCGAGGCCCGCTGGTACTCCCGTGAGGAGCTGGCGCGGGCGCTGGACTCCGGCGAGCTGCGCCTGCCGCCGCCGGTGTCGATAGCCCGCCGCCTGATCGAGACCTGGTACGGCGGCGAGCTGACCGGCGACTGGTGATCAGGCCGCTTCGAGCAGGGCCTTGACCTCGAGGGCGGAGGGGTTGGTCCGGACGATGCGGCCGTTGGGGGTGTCGATCACCACGGTCGGCACCGTCTGGTTGCCGTTGTTGACGCTCATGACGAACTCTGCTGCCGACGGGTCGCGCTCGATGTCGATCTCTCGGAAGCTGATGCCCTCGCGGGTGAGCTGAGACTTGAGCCGCTTGCAGGGGCCGCACCAGGTGGTGCTGTAGACCGTGAGCGCCATGTGGGAGATCCCTCCAAGGTCAGGAATTCAGGCGCTCGGTGCAACAACGCCGCGTGCCGGGTTAATCCCCCCGGCGCGCGGCTTTCACCCGCCGAGGCGTTCGGCGATCCAGGCCTGCACGCGCTCGGCCACGCCCGGCTCGCGGTAGAGCGGGTTGCTGTGGTTGACGCCCGGCTGGGTGATGACGGTCACGGGCACGCCCACCTGTCCCAGCATCGTCTTGAGCAGCTGGCTCTGCACCGGCGGCACGAACTCGTCCTGGGAGTGCACGGTCAGCATCGGAGCGTCCTTGCTGCTGGCGTGCCAGGCCACCTCCATGCTGGCCCAGACCCGCGAGCACTTGCCCTTGGGCTCGCAGCCTCCGGCCAGGCGGATGGCGGCCGTACGGAGCTTGCGCTTGCTGGCGTCGGTGGACTTCTCGCCGTCGGAGTAGGCGCGGAGGGGCGAGATGATCGGCGACAGGCCCACGACGCCCTTGAGCCCGTGGATGCCGTCGCCGTACGTGCCCACCGCCGCCGCGATGTGGCCCCCGGCCGAGAAGCCGACCACCACGTAGTTGCCCGGGTCGAACGCCCACCGGTCGGCGTGCTTGCGGGCCAGCGCTATCGCGGCCAGCGCGTCCGTGCGCTGCGCGGGCCAGGCCGCGTCGCCGGAGAGCCGGTAGTTGAGGTTGAAGACCGTGTAGCCGAGGTCGGCGTACTGGCGGACGATCTCCTTCATGTAGCGCTTGTCGCCGCCCGACCACCAGCCGCCGTGGATCAGGAAGACACCGGGGCGCTGCTGGCCGTCGGGGGTCCACCAGACGTCCATGCTCTGACGTACGTGGGAGCCGTACGAGATGGTCTCATTGGCGAAGCCGCCCAGGCCCTCCTGGTCGATGACGGAGGTGGGGGCAGGCGTCGGCTCCTTGTTCGCACTGGCGGCGACTGGTGTGAGCACGACGGCGGCGAGCGCGAGCACGCTCGCGGAAACCGCTGTTCGCACGGCTTTCCTTTCCCCCATGCAGATGGTCGGCCCCATTGTGGGGGAAGAGACCACTACTTTGCATCTTGCTGGCAGTCAACATACGTCGGCCCGCATGTTGCCAGAATAAAGAGTCTTTCCGCTACACCTGGGAGTATGTACGGGTGAACAACATGGATGACGTCCTGGCCGGCCTCGACCCCGAGCAGCGCGCGGTGGCCGAGGCCGTGCGCGGGCCGGTGTGCGTGCTGGCCGGGGCGGGCACGGGCAAGACCAGGGCGATCACCCATCGCATCGCGTACGCGGTGCGCAGCGGGGTGGTCGACGCGCCGAGCGTGCTCGCTGTGACGTTCACCACTCGCGCGGCGGGAGAGCTGCGCCAGCGCCTGCGCGCGCTGGGGGCGCCGGGCGTGCAGGCCCGCACGTTCCACGCGGCGGCCCTGCGGCAGCTCACGTACTTCTGGCCGCGGGTCATCGGCGGCGAGGCGCCGTCGGTGATCGAGTCCAAGCTGCCGGTGCTGGTGGAGGCCTGCCGCCAGATCCGGAAAAATCCGGATCGGTCCGAGTTGCGGGACATCGCGGCCGAGGTCGAATGGGCCAAGGTCACCCAGATCGGCCCGGAGGACTACGTGGCCGCCGCCGCGAAACACCACCGCACGCCCCCGGTCCCTCCGGAGGAGGTGGCCAGGCTCTATGAGACGTACGAGCAGATCCGGCGCGAGCGCCACCTGGTCGACTTCGAGACCATCCTCGAGCTGACCGCGGCCGTGATGACCGAGCACCAGGAGGTCGCGGCGCAGATCCGCCAGCAGTACCGCTATTTCGTCGTGGACGAGTACCAGGACGTCAACCCGCTGCAGAAGCTCCTGCTCGACACCTGGCTCGGGGGCCGCGACGACATCTGCGTGGTCGGCGACCCCAACCAGACGATCTACTCCTTCACCGGCGCCTCCCCGCGCTACCTGACGGGCTTCGGCGTGGAGCACCCGAACGCCACCGTCATCAAGCTGGTCCGCGACTACCGCTCGACCCCGCAGGTGGTCGACCTCGCCAACCGGATGGTCGCCAGGTCGCCGCACCGGCTCGACCTGGTGGCGCAGCGCCCCGACGGCCCCAAGCCGGTCTTCTCCGACTACGACGACGAGCCCGCCGAGGCCGCGGGGGCGGCCCGCGCGATCAGGAAGCTCCTGGACAAGGGCGTGCCCTCGCGAGAGATCGCGATCCTGTTCCGCGTCAACTCGCAGTCGGAGTCGTACGAGGAGGCGCTGTCCAAGGCCGAGATCCCGTACGTGCTCCGCGGCGCCGAGCGCTTCTTCGACCGCCCCGAGGTACGCCAGGCGGTCGTGCTCCTGCGCGGCGCCGCCCGCTCCTCAGCCGGAGAGCCGCTGGCCTCGGAGGTCCACCACATTCTCAGCGGCGTGGGCCTGACGCCGGTCCCTCCGGGTGGCGGCAAGGCCAGGGAGCGGTGGGAATCCTTGAAGGCCCTGGCCGACCTGGCGGAGGACATGGCCGCCGAGGGCGCCGACCTGCCGACTTACGTGGCCGAGCTGGAACGCCGCGCCTCCGAACAGCACGCCCCGCCCGTGGAGGGCGTCACCCTGGCCTCTCTCCACGCCGCCAAGGGCCTGGAGTGGGACGCCGTCTTCCTGGTCGGCCTGACCGACGGCATGCTCCCGATCATCTACGCCGAGACTCCGGAGCAGATCGAGGAGGAACGCCGCCTCCTCTATGTCGGCATCACCCGCGCCAGGGAGCACCTCTCCCTCTCCTGGGCCGGAGCCCGCGCCCCGGGCGCCCGCAAGACCCGCCGCCCCTCCCGCTTCCTCGACGGCCTCACCGGCCGCGCCCCGTCCCCGTCCCGCCTCTCGCCCTCGTCTCGCGAACGCCGCCCGGTGGCGGCCCCGGTGAGCTGCCGGGTGTGCGCCAAGACCCTGGTGGCGGCCGCCGAGCAGAAGCTGGGCCGCTGCTCGACGTGCCCGGCGGACTACGACGAGGCCCTCCTGGAGCGCCTGAAGGCCTGGCGCACGGCCGCGGCCAAGGAGGCCAAGATCCCGCCGTACGTCATCTTCACGGACGTGACCCTCCAGGCCATCGCGGAGCGCGCGCCGGCGTCCGAGCAGGAGCTGCTGTCGATCGCGGGGGTCGGCAGGGTCAAACTCGACCGCTACGGCGAGGCCGTCCTCGCCCTCTGCCGCACCGACTGATCCCGCACCGGTCTCTCGCCCGCCCTCATCCCACACCGCCCCGCCGTGCCCCCTCGCCCGCAACCCTCCGGGGAAGGCGCAGAAAGGCCGCAGCGCCGTAACAGGAGGGCAACCAGCGCCCGGGATCATCGGACAACGCCCGGCCCACCTTTGGCCGCGTACGGGAGACACGTCAGACTTGTCCCAAATACTGCACAGCACAAAGGGGGGACGGACACGTGAACGAGGCGCTGAAGGAGCTCCTGGACCTGCTCGACCTGGAGCAGATCGAGCTCGACATCTTCCGGGGACGAAGCCCGGAGGAACGCATCCAGCGCGTCTTCGGTGGCCAGGTGGCGGCCCAGGCCCTCGTGGCGGCCGGCCGTACGGTCCCCAAGGACCGTAACGTGCACTCCCTCCACGCGTACTTCATCCGCCCCGGCGACCCCGCCGTCCCGATCGTCTACAACGTGGAGCGCCTGCGCGACGGCCGTTCGTTCACCACCCGCAGGATCGTCGCCATCCAGCACGGCAAGGCGATCTTCACGATGTCGGCGTCGTTCCACATCCCCGAGGAGGGAGTGACGCATCAGGCGTCCGTGATGCCGCAGGTGCCCGACCCTGAGACGCTCCCCACGTTCCAGGACAGGATGTACGAGCTGGCCGGCGACAACCCCGGCCTCCGGGACTGGCTCTCGCGGCCTCGCCCCGTGGACGCCAGGTACGTCTCGCCGCTCACCTGGGAGGCGGTCAAGAACCCCGAGCTGCGCAGCGCCGAGACCAACGTGTGGTTCCGCTATCACGCGGACCTGCCCGACGACCCGCTCCTGCACGTGGTGCTGGCCGCGTACGCCTCCGACTTCACGCTGGTCGACACGATCTTGCTGGCGCATGGGATGGCCTGGGGCGCGTCGAACGTCATGGGCGCCTCGCTGGACCACGCCATGTGGTTCCACCGCCCCTTCCGGGCCGACGACTGGCTGCTCTATGCTCAGGAATCCCCCTGGTCGGGGGGAGCCCGGGGACTTGCTCGCGGTGAGATGTTCACCGCGTCGGGCGAGCTCGTGGTCTCGGTCGTTCAAGAGGCCATGATCCGCCTGACGAAGTAGGCACGAAGTCACCGCCTGCGACGGCCGTCAGACGCGGCCACTTGTTACAAAATCGCAGGTAGAAAATATGTTGCCGGTTCCTGGGTTCCCGGTTTAGGGTCATGGTCAAGCGAGTCGGGACGCACAGTTCCGACGATCTCGAGAGTGGAGGTGAGTCACCAGTGATGAGCATCAAGATGCCGGCCACGCAGTGGCTCGCTTCCGCATGCCGTGACTCGGTGAGGCTCGTCGACGGTCCCACCAAGCTGCGGCAGGAGAGGTCTGCCCGTAGCCAGGCGGCTGCCTACAACCCGCGCGTCCACTTCGGTGCCGCTGTGCAAGCTGCCCCTGCCTACACCGCACGTATCGAACTGCCGGCCAACCAGCTCACCAAGGGTGGACTGTTGGGTCCGCAACCCTGGAGGGATGTACCGGTCATAACCTGACCGGCACATAGAGCCCCCCAGGCCGCGGATCCGCAGACGGATCCGCGGCCTTACTTATTTGTCCGTGATCCCGACCACCCACGAGGTGCCCGACCAAGATCAAAAAGATCGATCAAAAGGAGAAGCAGATGGGGGCGAAGACGATCATGGACCTGATCGACGAAGCCAAGATCCCCTGCCGTACCGACCCTGACCTGTGGTTCGCCGAGTCGCCGGACGACGTGGAGTTCGCGAAGGCGCTCTGCGGCGGCTGCCCCATCCAGAAGGCCTGCCTGGCCCGCGCGCTCGAGCGCGAGGAGCCGTGGGGAGTCTGGGGCGGCGAACTGATCCTCAGGGGAACGATCGTTCCCCGCAAGCGTCCGCGCGGGCGTCCCCGCAAGCACCCGGTCGCTGCCTGACCACCGCATCTACCACCAGAAAGCGAACAGACCAATGAGCACTCAGATCACCAGGAGCCGAGCCGTGCAGGATCTCATCCATGACCTGGTAAATGACCGAATACAAACGCTCCACCGCGAGGCGGAGCACCAACGCCTCATCCTGCGCGTCAGTCGCGTGCAGCGAGCGCGGCGCGAGGTCAAGCGGGCGCACGACCGCCTCCGCGAGGCCCTGAGCCGCCAGATCTGATCCGGGAGATCCTGCCGCCGGCGCAGGATCTCCCGCGATCCTCCACAAGAGCCGGGCGCTCCCAGCGCCCGGCTCTTCCATGTGCAAGCCCGTTCTCCGAGAGACCGACTGCCGCGCTCGCTCCTCGGCTCGTAGGGCCACCTCTTCCGGAGGCGTACGTCCCGCATCAAGCCGTCGGACGTACGCCCGTTCGCGGTGAACTCGCGACGACTTCCTCTTCGACGGCCCACAGCCGAGCCGACATCCAGGCGACCCCGGCCCCTGCCACCACCAGCCCGATCAGATACACCGGCAGCGGCACCACGCTCCGCAGCGACCCGGGAACCATCCCCACCGCATAGAGCACCACGCCGAGGACGGGCATGGCCCCGCTCCTGATCGCCGCCGCGCCGAACGTCAGCACCCCAGCCAGCAGGACCACCGACGTGACCAGGAACGCCCGCCCGGTGCCCCCGGCCAGCAACCCGTTCACCGTGCCCCCACCGAGGTAGGGGAAGACGAAGTGCAGGATGTACTCGATCGCGAACGCTCCGGCCAGACCGGCCGAGTTGAGCACGTACCCGACGAGTCCGAGACCACCAGCCGTATTCCGGACGAGCAGGTAGACGCCTGTGATCGCGAGCAAGCCCGTCAGCGCCGCGAACGGCGCGATGGCGTGCGTGAACGCCGTCTCCGGCAGGAACCCGGCGCGGCGGCCGGAGTTCACCACGAGCAGCACGGCGCAGACGAACCCGGCCGCCGCCATGACCCTGTGGACGCGCATGTCTGGAGCCTCTTCTCCCTCGGCGACATCGAGCGACAACGCTCGTTATGATCCGCCTTCTCGCCAGACATGGTGAGAGCGCGCCGGGAGACGTAAGCAGCCCGAAAGAACCCGGCGCACGTGCGTCAGATCGTGCCCACGATCTGGCTGCTGCAGGCGCTCGGGCTGTTCGCCCTTCTCGACGCGGCCATGCGAGTTCGCCTGGTCACACGACTCGCGGGAGGAGGGTGAACGCGTCCTCACCACCGGCGCCCAAACCCTGCTCTCAAGCCTCAGCTGAACGCCCGCCCCACAACGGTCGGCCGGGCTGCGGCTTGTCACATCTGTTTGTGAGCCCACCGGCGCCTGTTCAGCACCCTGGAGGGGAGTGCGCTGACCATCGGCGCCGGTGGGCCCACCGTGCACGAGCACTCGCGCGTGCACGGGCATTTCACCCGCAACCGGCCACGGGTGGAGTCACCATCTCGGATCGGCCTCGGAGTGCCACAGCCCTGAACAGGCCACAGAAGCTGTGCATCTCCGACCGTCCCGGGGCTGTCACCGCCTGAGACCGGCGTCGGCAGGTCACCACCTGGGACCGGCGTCGGGAGGCCACCACCTGGGACCGGCCTTGGGGTGCCACCGCCTGGGGATCGGCCTCGGGATGTCACGGCCGTGAGTCGGTCACGAGACGTCACCGCCTCCCACCGGCCACGCGGTGTCACGCTTCGGGCTGTCGGATCACGGACCTATATCGGCTACGGGCATCGCTAAATCGAACCGAGCGGGAGCCCATACGTACGGATCCCACGCCCGCGATACCTGCTGCGACACCCGCGCCCTCGCGACGGCGGAGGCGGCCATGACCATGCCTGCTGCCCGCGGTGCGGCGGCGATGGGCAGGCGCGCGGATCGACGCATCCGGATCCCCTCGGTTCGGTAACGGCTTGCACTCGTATCATTACACAGTGCAGTCGAAAATCAATACGGCGTCAGTAAAATCCCTGTGTCCGGCAACGAGCCACTGGTGGGCTCGCCAACGACAGGGTGATCCGCGGACAGGCTAATTGACGGCCAGGGCCTCGTCGTCGGGGTCGTCGGAGAAGCCGGGGACCCAGCGGATCACCTCATCGCGGAAGCGGGCCGTGGTGCCCAGCTGGCACAGGACGCCGATCCCCGCGGCATGGACGCGGTGTATGAGCACGTACGAAGGCGGGAGGTTCAGCTGGCGGACCACGTTCGTGGGGCGCAGGTCCGTGACGCTCGCCGCCTGAGCCTGCAGCCACTCCCGGCTGAACGTGAACTCCTCCACCGCCGTCGGCTCCACGTACGGCGCCAGAAAGGCTCGCAGCGCGTCAGGATCGATCTCTATGTCGTCGCGGATGAAGCCTTCCCGGCGCAGCCCGGCCATGACGGTGTCCATGTCGCCCTCGTTGAAGATGCGCGTCAGCTGGCCGAACATCTTGGGATAGCCGTCGGGCAGTCGGTTGACCGCGCCGAAGTCCAGCACGCCGAGCCGCCCGTCGGGCAGCATCCGGAAGTTGCCGGGGTGCGGATCGGCGTGCAGCATGCCCACCCGCGCGGGGGAGCAGAAGAGGAAGCGGACGAAGAGTAAGCCGGCGTGATCGCGCTCCTCTTTGGTGCCGTCGGCAATGATGCGGGAGAGCGGGATGCCGTCCATCCACTCGCTGACCAGCACCATTTCGTTGGCCGCGACCACGTCGGGGACATGGAAGTCGGGATCGCCGTCGAATTCGAGCGCGAACGCGTGCTGGGCCTCCGCCTCCCGCAGGTAGTCCAGCTCCTCGGCGATCCGTTCCCGCAGCTCCGCCAGCACGGCCTTCATGTCGAGACCGGGCAGCAGCGCGCCGAACAGCTTGCCCAGCCGCGCCAGCTGCGCGAAGTCGCCGAGCAGCGCCTTGCCCGCCCCCGGATACTGGATCTTGACGGCCACCTCCCTGCCGTCATGCCACACGGCCTTGTGCACCTGGCCGATCGACGCGGCGGCCGTCGGCTGGTCGTCGAACGACAGGAAGTTCTCCCGCCAGTCGTCGCCGAGCTGCTCGGTGAGTACCTTGTGGACGGTGGACACGGGCAGCGGGGGAGCGGCGTCCTGCAGCTTGGTCAGCGTGGCGCGGTAGGGGCCGACGATCTCCTGCGGCAGTGCCGCCTCGAAGATGGACAGGGCCTGCCCGAGCTTCATCGCGCCGCCCTTGAGCTCGCCGAGCACCTTGAAGATCTGCTCGGCCGTACGCTGCTGGACCTCCTGCGCCACGATCTCGGCGGACTTGCCCCCGAGCCGCTTGCCCAGCCCGAGGGCGGCGCGGCCGGCGAAGCCGAGCGGAAGGGCGGCCAGCTTGGCGGAGCGCGTGACAGCACGACGCGGAAGATCGCTCACACTGATGCGCGGAACCTCGGCGAGATACCGCTTCCCCCCTTCATGGTCATCCTCTGAGCACGTCAGTCGCGGTTAGGAGACATGACCATTCTTAGCGAATACGGATTGTTTCGCATACAACGACATTGCGGATGTGCCTTCCACGACCGCCTTTTCCAGCGCCAATCAGGCGTAACTTCCATTGTGCCGTTGGTCACAGCAGACTCCTTGCCGTCGAGGTAGGCGAGCGCATGGCCGGTCGCCTCGGCCGCCACCAGCGTCGCCAGCGTGGCGTCACAGGCGATCTCGCCCGGCGGATAACCACCCAGCCTGGCGGTCACGATCGGCCATCCGGGATCACCGTCCCGGCGCGTCAGGTCCAGGCAGTGCAGGCACGCCGTCTTCCTCGGCATCACCAGCGGCCCCACGGTACCGTGCCCTTCGAACGCCGACGCCAGAAGATGCGGGATGTCGAGCGAGATCAGCTCGTTGACCAGTACTCCGTCGAGGGGTGTGACGGGCGTGAGTATGACGAGATCGGGTCGATCCGACTTGTCCCCAAGATACGGACCTCCGGCCAAGGCGTTGACCGACGGCCTCGCCCCCGCACCACCGTCACCGCCGCCACCGCAACAGCCGCCATTGCCGCCGCCGCCGCCGCCGCCACCGCCGCCGCCGCCACCGCCACCGCCGCCACCGCCACCGCCGCCGCCGCAACAGCCGCCATTGCCGCCGCCAGCCTCGGGCCGCTGCCGGGCGGGCGTCGCGACAGGCGGCCCACCCGACCGGGCCGCCCGCCTCTCAGAGGCGCGCACCTGCTGCGATGACCCGGCGGTGGTGTGGCAAGCCTCCACACTTGTGGCGGACGTCACGGCGCTCGTGGGAGGGGCCGCGGCACCCGTGGCGGCTGCCGCGGTGGCTGCGGTGGAGCGCTGATACGGGGCGGGGGTTGAGCGCGCCGCCTGCGCCGTGCCGCCGGAGGGCACCGCCTGGCTGGGAGTGCCGGAGGGCACCGCTTGGCTGGGAGTGCCGGAGCATGCGGCTTGTCCCGGGTTGCCGGAGCGTGTGGCTTGTCCCGGGTTGCCAGAGCGCGAGGACGGTGCTGGACGGCCGGAGCGCGGCGCTGGTGGCTGGTTGGTGACCCGTGCGGTCTGCGGTGATCGGCCAGGTGGCGCGGCCGGCGGAGGCGCGGTGCCCCGGGAGCCGGCGGCTTGCGGTGGGCCCGCCGCCTCCACCGGCGTGTTCCCGCCTGTCGTGAGCCTCCTGACGACCGCCACCGCGCCAACCTCCCGCGAGAGACCGACCTCCGCCCACGTCAGCCCGCCGGGTGTGATGTCGCACGGCCGGGCTGTGCCTGGGTCGAACACGCGGATGTTGCCGACCCCGGCGGCGGCGAGGAGGGCGACCACCTGCGCGCCCACCCGGCCTGCCCCATAGACGCGCACCCGCTGCTCCCTGCGGCGGCCGAAACGGGCGATCGCGCCGTCCGGGGCGGTGGAGGCGAGGTCGAGGGCGTCGATGTCCGGTCTCAGGCGGTCTCTCTCGGCCAGCGAGAGATCGGCGAGCGGCGTGGGGCTGGTGGCGGCGTCATGAAGAGCGCCCTGTGCGGCGAGCTGCTCCAGCAACGAGCGAGCGCTGATCTCGTCCAAGCCAGCGGCGGCCGCCTCCGCCAGGACGCACTCCAGCTCACGAGTGCCGTCGAGCCTCTCCACCCACTGTCGGACGGCCGGGGTCAGGCCGCTCAGCATGACGGCTCTGAGGGGGTGCACGCCGTATTGGAGGGTGTACTCGTCGCGGATGATGCGCCGGAGGGCGGGCTTCACACGTGGCCTCATGGCGGGAAGGTTTCCATGCTCGAGCAAGATCCCGAGCCGGTTCAGCGGTGGCTGTGGATAACCAAGGACCCCGGCCGGTGCCTGTGGACAGAGATGGCCCGGACAAGCAGGTCAGGGGCTTAATGATCGGGCGTATCCGCCGTTGAGAGGGCGAGCCCGCTCAGGTCGGTCACAGACGGGTCGAGACGGGCGCTCCACGGGCGCGCGAGGAGCCCAGGAAGCGATGCTCAGAGATAAAGTTCTGGTAAATCAATCTTTCCCGAGAAATCGCCCAATGCGGAAGCGGGCGCCATCGCAGTGAAGATCGCCTAGAACGTGCCAACCCCCACAAGGCCCGCCAAAGCACCTCAGAACCAAGGCCATCAACAGCAGGAAGCCGTGCTGATGCGGGAATCCCCAACATGCCCGTGATCACATCCTCCAGCAGGTCGATCCAGGTCAGGCCGCAGATCGGGAAACCGCGCTTGCCCAAATTCACCCGCTCTTAATCATCTGACCAGCAGAAACAACGTCCACCCTCTGTGGAATTTCGCCGGGGT
Organism: Nonomuraea sp. NPDC050786; assembly: GCF_040654115.1. Lineage (NCBI taxonomy): Bacteria > Bacillati > Actinomycetota > Actinomycetes > Streptosporangiales > Streptosporangiaceae > Nonomuraea > Nonomuraea sp. NPDC050786. The sequence continues at coordinate 12,042 of NZ_JBFAHJ010000004.1, read as the reverse complement.
CGGCTACCGTGCATATGTGCCCCCCGAGACAGTCGAGGTTCGTCGCAGTTCTCGTCGCCGGCGTACGGTCTCCGCCTACCGCGACGGCGACAAGACGATCGTGCTCCTGCCCGCCTGGCTGAGCGGTGAAGACGCGGATGAGTGGGTGAGCCGGATGCTGGATCGGCTGGCCGAGAAGGAACGCCGGCGAAGGCCCACCGACGAGGCGCTGCTCGAGCGGGCCAAGGAGCTGTCGGCGAGATATTTGGACGGCATGCCGGAGCCGGTGAGCGTGCGATGGGTCGACAACCAGCAGCACCGCTGGGGCTCGTGCACCCCGGAGAACGGCACGATCAGGATCTCGACCCGGCTCAAGGGCCTGCCCGAATGGGTCATCAACTATGTGATCATCCATGAGCTGGTGCACCTGCTGGTGCCCAGCCACGGGGCCAAGTTCTGGGCGCTGGTAGAACAGTATCCCAAGGCAGAACGCGCGCGCGGGTTTCTGGAGGGATTCTCGGCCGCGGCCCATACGGCACCGGAGGAGTGTTGACGCGCATCGCCGCGGTTCTCGTACGACAGCGCATGGCACAGGCGGCGCCCCCGGGCGTGGATCCCCGTGAGTTCCTCGAAGCGGTGGCAGAGGACACCTATGAGATGGTCGCGGGGCTGGAGCTCGTCACTCCCGTCCTGATCACCAGTATCCCGGAGCTGGAGGAGATCGTCTGGCCCGGCACCGAAGTGATCACGATAAAAGACGATGAACCGCTAAAAATCATCCTCCAGCGCCTCAACGCCGACCAGGCGGCCGTGATCAGCGCCGACGCGCCCGACCTGCCACCCCTGCTCGTCGGCAAGCTCTTCAGGGAGCTGGGCAGGGCCGAGATCACGATCTGCCCGGCCGAGAACGGCGGCGCGGTGGCCATGGCCTGCGCGCTCCCCGCCCCCGCCTGGGCCGACCCCGACCTCGACGACGCGGACATCGTGACCACTTTGCGCGCTCAGGCCCCCGGCCCCCGCAGAGTCGCCACCACCCCGGGCTGGCACCGCCTGCGCACCCGCGAAGACGTCGAACGCCTCGACCCCGGCCTCGAAGGCTGGGAGAACACGAGAGCCCTGGTCACGGCACGGTGAGTTCGGCCAGCACGGCGCGATGGTCGGTCCTGGGCACGTCCCGCACGCTGACCTCCTTCACCCCCACCCGCCGGTCCACCAGCACATGGTCGATCGTGATGATCGGCGGCACCCGCTTGTTCGCCGGCCACGTCGGTATCAGCCCGGCCCCCACCGTGTCGGCCGCGTCCTTGTAGCCGCGGGCCAGCAGCCCGCGCAGGGCGGCGTGGTCCAGGGAAGCGTTGAAGTCGCCCGCGATGATCCGGATCCGGTCGGGCGAGGCGGACGGGAAGGCCGCGAGAGCCTCATTCCACTCGGTGACGTAGCCCCCCAGCGGCGGAAAGGGATGCGCGTCGATGAACTCGACCGGCTTCCCGCCGGGAAGAGAGATCAGCGCGGCGGGCATCTGATGCCCGACCGGCGGCATCACGCCCCTCAGCGGCTCCAGCGGATGTCTGGAGTAGAGCCCGCTACCCCCGGCGCTCCACTCGGGCAGCAGGACGCGGTGCGGCATCACCTCTTCGAGGCCGGCCGCGTCCAGGTCGGAGACCGCCCCAGGCGTCAGCTCCTGCGTGCTCAGCACGTCGGGGTTGAACTCGCGTACCAGCTTCATGATCGTCACCGCGTCGGCCCTGCCGAACAGCATGTTGATCGTCATGACCCGGAGGGGCCTGCCGGTCGTCGTCTCGGCGCCGCCCAGCGCCCTGGGCAGCACGCTGAAGCCGAGCGCGGTCGTGGCCAGCAGCGCGACCGCGGTCGCGGCGCGTTTGCGCCCGACCGCGGCGATCAGGAGGGGGACCAGCGACCCCGCCGCGGCGTACGGCGTGGCGGTCATGATCTGCGTGGGCAGCGACCCCCGCTCCAGCCCGGCCACCCTGGCCACGGCCCAGGCGGCGAACGGGGTCACCGCCAGCCAGGTCAACGCCGTCCCGGGGAACTTCACCCGTTTGCGCCCAGGTGTCACGATCGTGCCGCCGACGGCAGAAGTCTCCACGCCACCCCCTATTGGAACGACGCAACGGACTCTAACCGAGGGCGCGTGAGCCCGACCGGAGCTTCGCCTGTCCACGTGCGGCCAATCGCCGCGTCGCCTCGTCGGAGGGCTCGGGAATGCCGTCGACCGGGAACCAGCGCAGGTCCAGCGACTCCTCGCTGATCACGGCCTCGGCGCCGGGAGGTGCCACGGCCGCGTATTCGACGTCGAGATGCCAGCTGTGCGGTGGATGGCACCACACGACGTGCTTGTCCACCGCGAGCGGGCCGGGCAGCAGCTCGAGCCCGGAAATTCCGGACTCCTCCCACGCCTCCCGCAGAGCAACCTCTGTGAGCAACATGTCGGAAATCTCACAGTGGCCACCCATGGGCAGCCACATCTTGGCCTTCGGATGCAGCGTGAGCAGCACCTGCGAGCCGTCGTGCGACAGCACCGCCGTCGTGGCCGTCAGATGCCCGGGTACGCACTCCCGCAGCATCGCGTCGTCATAGGAGCGCAAATGCTCCAGGAACTCCGCCCGCAACGCCTCTTCCTCGGGCGTCGGCGCGTCCCACGCGGACAGCACCGCCACCGCGTCGGCATGCAGGCTCAACTCTCGTCGCCCTTGTCGTCCGGCTTCTTCTCCAGCTCGGAGATGTCCCAGGCAGTCTCGCCGAGCACGAAGGCGTCCGGGTCGTCGAGATCGTCGGCCGTCGGCATGAGATCGGGGTGGCCCCACAGCGCGTCGCGCCCGTCGAGCCCGCGCGCGTTCTCCAGCGCGCGCCACAGCGCCGCCGCCTCGCGCAGCCGCCGGGGCCGCAGCTCCAGGCCCACGAGCGTCCCGAACGTGAGCTCGGCCGGCCCACCGGTCGCGCGCCGCCGGCGTACGGTCTCGGCCAGCGCCACGGCGGAGGGCAGCTTGCCCTCGGCCGCCCGGTCGACCACGGTGGCCACCCACCCCTCGACCAGGGCCAGCATCGTCTCCAGCCGCGACAGCGCAGCCTTCTGCCGCTCGGTCTCCTCGGGCTTGAGCAGGTTGCCCCCGCTCAGCGCCTCCTGGATCGCCTCGGGGTTGTTGATGTCGAGACCGCGGATCTGCTCTTCGAGCGCCGAGGTGTCGACCGTTATGCCCTTGGCGTACTCCTCGACCGCGCCCAGCAGGTGGGAGCGCAGCCACGGTACGTGCTGGAACAGCCGGTGGTGCGCGGCCTCGCGCAGCGCCAGATAGAGCCTGATCTCGTCGGACGGGATCTCCAGGCCCTCGCTGAAGGAGGCGATGCCCCCCGGCAGCAGCGCGGCCGTGTCGGAGAGCGGCAGGCCGATGTCGGTGGTGCCGACCACCTCACGGGCCAGCGAGCCGAGCGCCTGCCCGATCTGCTGGCCGACCATCATGCCGCCCATCTGCTTGAGCATGCCGAGCAGCGGCCCGGCCATCTGCTGGGCCTCCGGAGGCAGCCCGGAGCCGCCGAGAGCGCCGCCCATGGTCTGGACCATGCGCTCCGCGATCGGCTCGCAGAGCTTTCGCCAGATCGGGACGGTGTTCTCGATCCACTCGGACCGGCTCCAGGCCTGCGGATTGGACACGCCGCTCGGCAGCGTCGTCGCCTCGTTGAGCCAGAGGTCGGCGAGGCTCAGCGCCTCGGCGATCTGGCGGCGTTCGCCTTCCATGACGCTCGGGTCGCCCTGGGCGACCACGGCGTGGCGGGCGATGTTCTTGGCCATGTCCCAGTTGACAGGGCCTGAACCCTGCGGCGCCGACAGCATGTCGGCGAACTGGCGCATCGCCTGAGCCATCTGCTCAGGGTTGCCGAACATGGCGAACGGGTTCTCGTTAGGGTCGTTTTCGCGACCTGGCAGGTCAGTCACCGCTCTACCTCGTGCAGGATGGAGGAGTCCACATCCGCCACGTTAGTCGTCCTACGGCGGATCAGTGCAAAGTGAGGACCTGGTGCCTACCTCGAAACGCCCGCGCCAACCCGTAGTAGCCGTCACGGGAGCGGCTTCCGGCCTGGGCCGCGAGCTGCTCGCGAGGCTCGTATCCTCCGCGGATTTCCGCAGGGTGGTGGCCATCGACGAGCAGCGCGGCGACGTTCGGGAAGCCACGTGGAGAGTGCTCGACGTACGGGATCCGCTCTTGGCGAACCGGATCTCCGACATCGACGTCCTGGTCCATCTGGCCGGTGACTACGCCGTCGACTCCGACCCAGGTGAGCGGCGCGCGTACAACCTCCGGGCCGCCCAGACGGTCCTGACGGCCAGCGCCGCGGCGCGCGTGCGCAGAGTGGTGCTGGTCACAAGCGCGATGGTGTACGGCGCCGCGCCCGACAACCAGGTCCCCCTGCCCGAGGGCGCCCCGGTGGCGGCCGAGCCCGACACCGGCGTCGTCGGCGACTACCTGGAGATCGAGTCCCTGGTACGCAGGTCGCTGCGCGCCCACCCCGGCCTGGAGGTCACCGTGCTCCGCCCGGCCGCCGTGGTCGGCCCGGGAGTCGACACGGTCATCACCCGCCACTTCGAGTCGCCCAGGCTCCTGACCGTCAAGGGCTGCAGCCCGCACTGGCAGTTCTGCCACATCGACGACCTGATCTCGGCGCTGGAGCTGGCGGCGCGCGGCGCGGTCACCGGCGTGGTGGCCGTCGGCTCCGACGGATGGCTGGAGCACGAGCAGATCGAGGAGCTGTCCGGCATCCGCAGCCTCGAGCTGCCCGCGGGGCTGACCTTCGGCACGGCGCAGCGGCTCCACCGGCTCGGCGTCACCCCGGCGCCCGCGACGGACCTGCACTACGTCGTCTATCCGTGGGTCGTCGACTGCGCCTCGCTGCGCGAGGCGGGCTGGAAGCCGTTGTGGACCAACGAGGCCGCGTTCACCCAGCTGCTCGAGCTGCGCGAGAAGAGGACGACCGTGGTCGGCCGGCGGCTGCCCGTCAAGGAGGCCACGCTCACCGCCGCGGGCGCCACCGTCGCCGTCATCGGCACCGCCGCGATCGTCCGGCAGGTGCGTAAGAAGCGACGCCTATGAGCGGCAGCCGAACGAACGGGTTTCTCATTGGGTAGGCTCCCTTTCCGTGGACGTCATCCGGTTGCTCGGCATTCGTGACACGCCGCTCTCCGTCGACGAGGTGCTGGCCGCCGTGGGCGACCACGCCGCCGGCGGCACCACCCTTTTCGTGGGCACCGTACGCGAGCAGGACCACGGAAAGCCGGTGACCAAGCTCTCCTACTCGGCGCACCCCTCAGCGGAGGCGGAGCTGCGGCGGGTGGCCGAGAAGATCGCCGCCGACTTCCCCGTGACGGCTCTGGCCGCCGTGCACCGCGTGGGCGACCTGGAGCTGGGCGAGGCGGCCGTCGTCGTCGCGGTGGCCGCGCCCCACAGGGACGAGGCGTTCAAGGCCTCACGCCGGCTGATCGACGACCTGAAGGCACAGGTCCCGATCTGGAAACATCAGGTGTTCGCCGACGGCGAGACCGAATGGGTCGGCGCCGGCGAATAAGCTCATCGACATGTCACGACGCGCCCTGACCCTGCTGATCGCGGGTTTCCTGGTGCTCGCGCTCGGCGTGGTGGGCGCGTTCAGTCCGGTCCCGTACGTCGTGCTGAGCCCCGGCCCGACGGAGAACACGATCGGTGAGGTCGACAAGAAGCCCGTGATCACGATCAAGGGGCGGCAGACCTATCCCACCGGCGGTGCGCTCAGTCTCGTCACGGTGGCCTACCAGGGCGGTCCGGCCGCCCAGATCGACCTGCTGACGGCGTTGCGCGGCTGGATCGACCCGACTGTCGCGGTGGTCCCGCAGGAGACCATCTTCGCTCCCAACCGCGACCCCAAAGAGGTCGAAGAGGAGAACACGGTCGAGATGACCAACTCCCAGGACTCCGCCACCGCCGCCGCGCTCAACGAGCTCAAGATCCCCTACAGCACCGTCGTGACGGTGGTCTCCACGGAGAAGGGCAAGCCCGCCGACGGCAAGCTCGCCAAGGACGACGAGATCAATGCCGTCGACGGCAAACCGGCCAAGAACGTCGACGTCGTGGGCGACGCGGTCAAGGCGCACAAGCCCGGCGATAACGTGCTCTTCAACGTCACCAGGGCCGGCAAGAAGCTCGACGTCACCGTGCCGACGGTGGCGGGCCCCAAGGGACAGCCCCTCGTGGGCGTGCTCATGCAGGCGAAGTACAAGTTCCCGTTCGACGTCGACATCAACGTCGGCGACGTCGGCGGGCCGAGCGCGGGGCTGATGTTCTCGCTCGGCATCTTCGACAAGCTCACGCCAGGTGAGCTCACCGGCGGCAAGAAGATCGCCGGCACCGGCACGATCGAGCCGTCGGGTCAGGTCGGCGCGATCGGCGGCATCGCCCAGAAGATGGTGGGCGCCAAGAACTCCGGCGCGACCGTCTTCCTCACCCCCGCCGACAACTGCGCCGAGGCCATGAAAGCCGTGCCCGACGGGCTCCGGCTGGTCAAGGCCGAGACGATGCATGACGCGGTGCTGGCGCTCGACGCGCTGCGCACGGGCAAGGGAAACGTGCCCGCGTGTGAGGCCGGGTGAAACTTTCGGTGCTTGCCGTGCGTTAGCCGTAGGGCTGGCACAGCGGTGTAGGTTGCCAGACACGGACCGTTTTTTCATCACGACGAGGGGTTGGCCTTGAGCTTCCGGACCCCAGGAGCCGGTAGGGCGATGCGCTTGCCCCGCCGACCCCGACTTCTTCTGCCTGTGGCGATCGCCCTTGTGGCGATCGTGGCGTTGTTTTTCCTATTTTCTGGGTTTTATACCGACTATCTGTGGTTCGACGCGACGAACTACACGTCGGTCTTCACCGGTGTGCTGCTGACCCAGATCGTGCTGTTCTTGGTCGGAGCGGTGCTGATGGTCGGCATCGCGGGTGGCAACATGCTGCTGGCCTTCCGGATGCGCCCGATGTTCGGGCCGGCGATGTTCGGCGGTGGCAGCGGCGCCGACCGCTACCGCATGGCGCTCGACCCCCACCGCAAGCTGATCTTCATTGTCGGCATGGGCCTGCTCGCGCTCTTCTCCGGCTCCTCGTTCGCCGGGCAGTGGCAGACGTGGCTCGAGTTCGTCAACGGGGCGTCGTTCGGCAAGCAGGACAAGCTGTTCGGGCTCGACATCTCGTTCTACATGTTCGACTACCCGTTCATCCGGATGGTGCTGAACTTCCTATTCACCGCCGTGATCATCTCGATCGTGCTGGCGGCGATCACGCACTACCTGTACGGCGGGTTCCGGCTGCAGTCGCCCGGCGTGCACGCCTCGAGGGCGGCGCGCACCCACCTGTCGGTGCTGCTCGGCGTCTTCCTGCTGCTCAAGGCCGTCGCCTACTGGTTCGACCGCTTCGGCCTGGTCTTCTCCGACCGCGGCTTCGTCAACGGCGCCTCCTACACCGACGTCAACGCCGTCCTGCCGGCCAAGACCATCCTCGCGATCATCGCGCTGATCTGCGCCGCCCTGTTCTTCGCCGGCGTCGTGCGCCCCGGCGGCATGCTCCCCGGCGTCTCGGCCGGCCTGCTCGTGCTCTCGGCCATCCTGATCGGCGGCGTCTACCCGGCGCTGGTCGAGCAGTTCCAGGTCAAGCCCAACCAGCAGGGCAAGGAGGCCGCCTACATCCAGCGCAACATCGAGGCCACACGGGAGGCGTACAACGTCGACAAGACCGAGGTGGAGACCTACCAGGCCGAGTCCGACCCCGCCAAGGTCCAGAAGGACGGGGACACCTCGGTCTCGGGCGTCCGCCTGCTCGACCCGGCGCTGGTCTCGTCGACGTACGAGCAGACGCAGCGCATCCGCGGCTTCTACAGCTTCGGCGACACGCTCGACGTCGACCGCTACCCCGACAGCACCGGCAAGCTGATCGACCACGTCGTCGGCGTCCGCGAGCTGACCGGCCCGCCCGAGGGCCAGAACAACTGGATCAACCGGGCCCTGGTCTACACCCACGGCTACGGCTTCGTCGCCGCGCCGGGCAACCAGGTCGACACCAGCGGCCAGCCCGCGTACGACGCCAAGGACATGCCGGTCACCGGCCCGCTGGCGACCACCACCAAGCTGCGGGAGCCACGCGTCTACTTCGGCGAGGCCCCGGCCGGGGACGATTACGTCATCGCGGGCGGAAACCCGAAGAACCCGCAGGAGCTCGACTACCCGAAGACGACCGGAACGGGCCAGGAGAACACCACCTACACCGGCGGCGGGGTCCAGGTCGGGTCGTTCGTCAACAGGCTCTTCTACGCCGCCAAGTACGGCGAGGCGAACATCCTCCTGTCGGGCGACATCAACGACAACTCCAAGATCCTTTACGTCCGCAACCCGCGTGACAGGGTGCAGAAGGTCGCGCCCTTCCTCACGCTCGACGGCAACCCCTATCCGGCGATCGTCGACGGGCGCATCACCTGGATCATCGACGGCTACACCACGTCCAACGACTACCCGTACTCGCAGAGCGAGAGCTTCGGCGACATGACGCGCGACACGTCCACGGACCGCCGCGTGATCGCCCAGCAGCCGACCGACAAGATCAACTACATTCGCAACTCCGTCAAGGCGACGGTCGACGCCTACGACGGCACGGTCAAGCTCTACGGCTGGGACACCAACGACCCGATGCTGAAGACCTGGAGCAAGGCCTTCCCCGGCGTCATCCGCCCGGCCTCGGAGATGAGCGCCGATCTGCGCAACCACGTCCGCTACCCGGAAGACCTGTTCAAGGTGCAGCGCTACACCCTGTCGCGCTACCACGTCACCGACCCGGCCGCCTTCTACAACGGCACGGACTTCTGGAACGTCCCGGGCGACCCGACGCAGGGCGACAAGAACATCAAGCAGCCGCCCTACTACCTCACCACCACGATGCCGGGGCCGGGCGCCACGCCGACGTTCTCGCTGACGACCACGTTCGTGCCGCGCCAGGGCGGGGCCAACCTGTCGGCGTTCATGGCGGTCGACTCGTCGAACGGCTCCGGGTACGGCCGGCTGCGCATCCTGCGCATGCCGTCCAACCCGCCCATCCCAGGCCCCGGGCAGATCCAGAACGCCTTCCAGAGCCGCCTCGCCGGCCAGCTCAACGTCATGGGCGTGGGCAGCTCGTCGCTGCGCTATGGAAACCTGCTGACGCTGCCGTACGCGGGCGGCCTGGTCTACATCGAGCCGGTGTACGTCCAGACGACCGCGGGCGGCGGGCAGGAGCCGTACCCGATCCTGCAGCGGGTCCTGGTGTCCTACGGCAGCAAGATCGGCGTCGCGCCGACCTTGGACGGGGCGCTCCGCGAGGTCTTCGGCGGCCCGCAGGAGCAGCAGAAACCGCCAACTGATCAGCAGGCGACCGTCCCCAACCAGGCCAACTCGGCGCTCAACACGGCGATCGCCAACGCCAAGAAGGCGTACGAGGACGCGCAGAAGGCCCTGCAGGCCAGCCCGCCCAACTGGGACGCCTACGGTGAGGCGCAGAAGCGGCTGGAGGAGGCGCTGAAGGCGCTCGAGGGGAGCAACGTCCAGCAGCCGACGCCATCGGCGACGCCTTCGACGACGCCCTCGGCCACCCCGTCCGCCTCGCCGCCGGCCACGCCCTCCACCTCGGTCTCGCCGTCGCCGACGCCTACGGGATCGCAGGCGGGAGGCACGTCCTAGCCATTCAGTTTGCGCCCACCCCACGCCGCCGATAGTCTTTAGACACAACGCGACGCGGGGTGGAGCAGTTCGGTAGCTCGCTGGGCTCATAACCCAGAGGTCGCAGGTTCAAATCCTGCCCCCGCTACCACTCCCAGAAGCCCGGGTTCCGAAACGGAACCCGGGCTTCTGTGTATCTCCCGGCAAGGATCACGTGGCGTACCAAGCACGGGTTGGGAGCCTGTATAGTTATTGAAGACACACCGACGCGGGGTGGAGCAGTTCGGTAGCTCGCTGGGCTCATAACCCAGAGGTCGCAGGTTCAAATCCTGTCCCCGCTACTAACCGCCGAAGTCCCGGCCACCGGATCATCCGGTAGCCGGGACTTCGGCGTTTCCGGACCTTGCCCTGCTCGCGGCATCAATGATTACATCATTACATGACTGACAAATCAGTGCCGACGTTGTACGAGTGGGCAGGCGGCAGCGAGGCGTTCGAGCGGCTGACCGAGGTCTTCTACCGCACCGTCGTCAAGGATGAGGTGGTCGGCCCGCTCTTCGCGCACATGGACCCGGATCATCCGAAACACGTGGCCATGTGGCTCAGCGAGGTGTTCGGCGGGCCGGACCGCTACACCAAGGAGCGCGGCGGTTATCCGAACATGCTCCGCCACCACCTTGGCAAGGCCATCACCGAGCCGCAGCGCCGCAGGTGGGTGAACCTGCTCATGGATGCGGCCGACGAGGTGGGCCTGCCGGACGACCCCGAGTTCAGGGCGGCTTTCGCGAGTTACATCGAGTGGGGCACCAGATTGGCCAGGCACAACTCCCAGCCGGACGCCACGCCTCCGCTTGAAGCTCCCGTGCCGCACTGGGGCTGGGGGGTCGCGCCGCCGTACCAGCCGTAACCTGCGGGATGCTCCGCGTCTGCCTGGCTACGGCGCCCGGAGTGGGCAAGACGAACGCTGTGCTGGGCGAGGCGTACCGCGCCCGCGCCCGCGAACGCGGCAAGGACGTGGTCGTGGGCTTCGTCGAGACCCACGGCCGCGCCGAGCCGCAGCAGATCCTGCGTGCTCCGGGCGTCACCGTACCGAGCCCCCGGGGGGCTACCGGTTCGAGCCTTCTTCGTCGTAGGTCCTGCTGACCATCGAGAACGCCTTGTAGCCGGCCCAGCCGAAGAGCACGAGCCCGAAGACCACTTGCACGATCCGGATCGGCAGGGATGAGCCTTGATCGGCGTAGACCACGACGCCGACCCACATGAGGCCGAAGATCCCGACCAGTGCGACTGCCGCCCAGTTCAACCCCCGCTGCCACATATGCGCAGTCTTACAGCCGGGTGGCCAAGGCGGAGTATGCCCTGAGTCGTCATCAAGTCAGCGGCTAACGCGGGAGTGTCCGCAAGGCTAACGCGGGAGTGTCCGCCTCATGGTGACGCAGCGGCGGTGCAGACGCACTCCGCGCGGGCGCTGCGGGGTGGCGCTCTCCAGGCACTCGAGCAGCGCCGCCGCCGTCCGGGCGTCTGACAGGATGCGCTGAGCGGCCTCGCCGTCCTCCGGCAGCTGGCCGCGCTCGCCCAGCTCGTGCTTGACGAACGCCAGGGGGTCTGGCGCGCCCAGTGCGTCCGCCGCCACCGTCGCCCGCGCGGCCGTGAGGAGGCGCAGGTAGTGGGTGCGGAGCACGGCCTCGCGCAGGCGGGCGTGCTCGAGATCGTCGATCAGGGTTCTGGCGATTCTCAGCAGGTCTCCGGCATGGGTCGCCTCATCGGCGAGGAAGGCACGGATGTCGTCGAACTCCGAGCGGGTCATAGCGGACACCTCCGAGAGCGCAGTCTGCTCGTAGCTACTTCGTACCGGGTGACGATTGCGGATGACTTGCTGTCGGCTTGATAGCGCGGGTGCCGACCAGGGGGTTCTTGGGAAGGTTTGAGCGTTGCGTGGTGAGGGAAGGGTCTAGGGGTTACCTAAGAGGCAGAAGTGGGCGCTGCGGGCTGCTAGAGTTGCTTCGCGCAGGGCGGTCAAGGGGTTCCTCGAACTCCGGAGATGCCCGGCGGATCCCACTTCCTTCAGGCCCGTCCTTCGGTGTTCGTATCACTCCGGAGGGGCTGGTAAGTTAGAGGGGTTGTCCCGGAAGCGGGGCGCGGATTAATTCCAGCAGGTCGAGCAAGTCGGGTCAATTTGACAGGGACTTGAACGGCTGAAAGAATTAAGACACAACGAAATGAACGCCTCCGAGCGAAAAGCCTGAACGGCTTGGAGTGAGGAAATACGCGTCCGTTTCTTGAGAACTCAACAGTGTGTTAAAAGCCAGTGCATGAGATAGATACATGCATGACCCCGTCATGATTGACGGATATTGCTT